>JBHHWO010000123.1:0-12834 GCA_046756565.1 Thermoanaerobaculia bacterium
GTACCGTAAGACCTTGTCGCGCGACCATCTGGACTTCTGCCACGGGCTGCTAGGAGCCGTTCGATTCAGACCGCGGGTCCTTCCGAGCCGCGCCGAGGAGATCCGATCCGAGCTCGGAGATTCGGGCGGCCCCGCAGAGACCCATCACCGCGTCGAGCTCCCGCCGCAAGATGGCCAGGGCGTCTTCGACACCGGCCTGTCCCGCTACCGCCAGGCCCCAGAGCACTGGCCGTCCCACCGCCACGGCCTTTGCGCCCAGCGCCAGCGACTTGACCACGTCCGAGCCACGCCGGACGCCCCCGTCCAGAAGCACCTCGATCCGGCCGTCGACCACTTCACAAATCGCCGGCAGGACATCGATCGTGGCCGGCGCCGTGTCGACCTGCCGCCCGCCGTGGTTCGACACGAAGACGCCGTCGGCACCGTGCTCGACCGCCAGTCGCGCGTCCTCGGGGTGAACGAGCCCTTTGATCAGGAACGGCAGCTCGCTCACCGAGCGCAGCCATTCGAGGTCGGACCAGGACAGCGATTGATCGAACATGGAAGAGACATAGGCCGCGAGCCCGGATCCGGCGACATTCTTCGGGAAGTCCTCCTTGTCGGCGAACAGGTTGCTCATCTTGAGGCCCTCCGGCAGGCGAAACCGGTTGCGAGCGTCTCGCTCTCGTTCTCCCCAGATCTGGGCGTCGACGGTCAGCACGATCGCCTTGCATCCGGCCGCCTGCGCCCGCTCGATGAGCGCGCGGGTCGCGCCCCGATCCTTGTAGACGTAGAGCTGAAACCAGATCGGCCGGCTGGCGGCCGCCGCGATCGATTCCACCGAGCGACTGGACAGAGTCGAGACCACCATGATCGTTCCGGCGTTGGCGGCGGCCCGCGCCGTCGCGACCTCGCCCTCCGGATGAGCCATCGCCTGGAAAGCTGTAGGCGCCAGCAGAATCGGCAGGTCGATCTCCGACCCCAGGACGGTGGTACTGAGGTCGCGCTCCGATACATCTCGAAGCACCCGGTAGTGGAGCGCCAGACGGTCGAAGGCCCGCGAGTTCTCTCGCAACGTGATCTCGTCCCAGGAGCCGCCGGCGTAGTAGTCGTAGGTCGCCGGCTCGAGAGTCTCGCGTGCCACGCGCCGGTAGTCGTCGAGATTCAGGAGGCTCTCAGCCCCGCTGCGGCCGGATGCACTCATCTAGTGTCCTGTCCCAGTGGTTCGTTCGCTAAGTCGTGTTGCCGTGTACCTGATGAGTTCTCTGGGCAAAGCGAGCGACGTTGGCGAGGATCTCATCGGCGGTCTTGGTCCAGACGTAGGGTTTTGGATCTTGATTGTGGACGTCGAGGAACTCCCGGATGTCCGCTTCCAGCTCACCGACGCTGCAATGGCTTGCGCGACGGATCTGCTGGTTGGTGAGCTCTGCGAAGAGTCGTTCTACAAGGTTGAGCCAGGAGCTGTAGGTGGGTGTGAAGTGGACGTGGAATCTCGGGCGCTTGGCGAACCAGTTGCGGATGGCCGCCGTCTTGTGCGTCGCGTAGTTGTCGACGATGAGGTGCACGTCGAGCTCTGCGGGGACATTCGCTTCGATGGTGTCGAGGAACTTGCGAAACTCAACGGCACGATGACGGCGGTGCGTAGCAGCGACAACCTTTCCAGCCTGGACGTCGAGTGCAGCAAACAGGGAGATCGTACCGTGGCGCCGATAGTCATGAGTGCGTCGCTCGGCTTGCCCCGGTCTCATGGGAAGCAACGGCTGCGTGCGCTCCAGGGCTTGGATCTGGGACTTCTCATCGACACACAGGACGAGGCCGTGCTCCGGAGGATTGAGGTAGAGGCCGACGATGTCGCGCACCTTCTCGATGAACAGCGGGTCCGAGGACAGCTTGAAGGTCTCGCTGCGGTGCGGCTGAAGTCCGAACGCCTTCCAGATCCGACTCACCGTCATGCGGCTCAGGCCGGTCGCCTTGGCCATGCCTCGAGTACTCCAGTGAGTCGCTCCCCGAGGCGTGCTCTCCAGGGTGCGAGTGATCACCTCTTCGACCTGTGCGTCGGTGATCTGGCGCGGCGCACCGGGACGTGGTTCGTCGAGCAAGCCTTCGAGTCGTTGGGTAACGAAGCGAGCTCGCCACATGCCCACTGTTTTCGGCGACAGGCGCATCTTGCGCGCCACGCTCTTGTTATCCAAGCCCTCGGCGCAGGCCAGCACAATCCGCGCACGGCGAGCCAACTGAGGTACCGTGCGCGATCGGCGGGCCAGCGAGTTCAACTCCCTCTTCTCTTGCTCGGACACCACAAGCTCTGCTCTCGGACGACCTGTTCGCATATCTCACCTCCTGAGAACCTGAACAGATCGTACTGTACACTTATTCCACTAACTTCTGGGACAGGACACTGGCCGCGGAGGCGACTGCGCGGACGTGCTCGTGCGCGTGGTAGCTGCTTCGCACCATTGGCCCGGACTCACAGTGCGAGAAGCCCAGCTCCAGAGCTCGATCGCGGTAGGCGGCGAACTCGTCCGGGTGAACCCAGCGGTCGACTTCCAGGTGCCGGGCGGTCGGTCGCATGTACTGGCCAACGGTCAGGATCTCGACGCCCGCCTCGCGGATGTCCTTCAAAGTGTCGAGAACCTCGTCCGGCGTCTCGCCGATTCCGACCATGATGCCGGTCTTGACGCGGCCGGCGTAGTCGCCCCGGTCGCGCCGCGCGGCGGCGTCGGCCAGAAGCTCGAGCGACCGCCGGTAGCTGCTCCCGGGCCGCGCTTTGCCGTACATGCGAGGCACGGTCTCGACGTTGTGGGAAAAGACCTCGGGCCGCTCAGCCAGAACCACGTCGAGCGCATTCGCGACGCCGCGGAAGTCGGGGGTCAGTACCTCCACTGCGGTGTCGGTCCCGAGACCGTGAATGGCCCGGATGACGTTGGCGAAATGCTCCGCTCCGCCATCCGCGAGATCGTCGCGGTCGACCGACGTGATCACTGCGTGTCGAATGCCCATGACACGAATCGCCTCGGCGACGTGCGCCGGCTCGTCCGCATCGACCCCAGGATCCGGTCGGCCGGTCGTGACCGAGCAAAAGCCGCAGCTACGGGTGCAGATGTCCCCCAGGATCATGAAGGTCGCGGTCCCGTGCTGGCCCCAACACTCGTAGATATTGGGGCAACGCGCCTCCTCGCAGACCGTGTTCAGGTTGAGGCCCTCGACCAACCGGCGCACCTCGTGATACTTCTCCGGCGTCGACAGCCGGATGCGCAGCCACGGAGGCCGCGGCTCGCGCTTCGGCGCTTGCCCGCCGATCTGTACGACTCCGCTCATCGAAACGGAGTCTATCGGAGACGGCATCGTAGCCTCGAAGCGGCGGCCACTACTCGGCTCCCTTCATTTCTCAGTGTCCCACTCGGGCATATGCCGAGCGGGATCAGCCTTTGATGACCGCCAGGGGTCGCAATCTCGCCACGATCCGGCTCAGTCCGGCCGCTTCGACGACCGAGACCACGTCGGCCACATCCTTGTAGGCCTCCGGCATTTCTTCCGCCACCGTCGCCATGCCGGCGGCGCGAATCGCAACGCCGCGCTCGGCCAACTCGGCCAGCAGGTTCCGCCCTCGCGCGGCCCGTTTCGCCTTCTTGCGGCTCAGCCGCCGCCCGGCTCCGTGGCACGTGGAACCGAACGTCTCCCGGTGGGCAAGCTCGGTTCCCACCAGAACGAAGGAGTATCGGCCCATGTCTCCGGGTATCAGAACCGGCTGTCCGACCTCGCGATAGGCGGCGGGCGTCTCTTCGTGACCCGGCGGGTAGGCTCGGGTGGCGCCCTTGCGATGGACACAGAGACGTCGCTTCCCACCCTCGTGTGCGAAGGTCTCGAACTTCGCGATGTTGTGACAGACGTCGTAGACGACCCGAGCTTCGGCCCCTTTGAACACTCGCATCAGAGATCGGCGGGTGAGCTCGGTCATGACTTGACGGTTTCCGAACGCGAAGTTCGCGGCAGCCGACATCGCTCCCAGATAGCTGCGCCCCTCGTCCGAGGCCAGCGGTGCGCAGCAGAGCTGGCGGTCCGGCAGCGATATGCCGTACCGGCGATCTGCCTCGAGCATGACCTTCAGATAGTCCGAACAGACCTGGTGGCCGAGGCCGCGAGAACCGGTGTGGAGGGTCACGGTCACCCGATCCTGGACCAGGCCCAGGACCTCGGCGGCTTCCGGATCGAAGACCCGGTCGACAGACTGCACCTCGGCGAAGTGATTCCCCGATCCCAGCGTCCCGAGCTGCGCCCGGCCGCGCTCGAGCGCCCGCCGCGAGACCAGGTCCGGACGGGCCGTCTCGAGGCATCCCTGCTCCTCGAGGACCGGGAGATCCTCGGATTCACCCCATCCGTGCTCCACGGCCCAGCCCGCGCCGCCGCGAAGGACGCCGCGCAGATCCTTGGCCGACAGCCGCAGGCTCTTGTGGGCTGCTCCTACACCGGTGGGGATCGCACGAAACAGCTCCTCCGCCAGCCGGTCGCGGCGGCGCTCGACTGCGCCACGCTCGAGGTTCGTGCGCAGCAGCCGCACACCGCAGTTGATGTCGTAGCCGACGCCGCCCGGAGACACCACTCCCTCGTCGGCGTCGAAGGCCGCCACGCCGCCGATCGGAAAGCCGTATCCCCAATGGATGTCCGGCATTGCCAGCGATGCGCCGACGATGCCCGGAAGGTGAGCCACATTGGCCACCTGCTCGATCGCCGGATCGCCGCGCAGATCACCGACCATCTCCGGGCTCGCGTAGACGATGCCTTCGACCCGCATGCCCCCGGTGCGCGGCACCCGCCAGCGCCAGGCATCGATCTGTTCGAGTGCGGAAGCGGCTCTCATTTCAAATGTCGAAAACGACCCTACCCCGCCATCCGGCGATGTCTTCGAAAAGCGCCAAGCGATGGTAGGTGACGCCCTTGATCGGCACCTTGAGGTGGTGCCGGTCCGCGTCAAACCGCTCGCCGTGCACGGTAGCCTCGAGGCTCCAGCCGGCGTCATCGCCGGCGATGCGGCTGTCGGCCCGGCAGAAGACCCGACCTCGCACCTCGAACTCGTAGACGAGCTCTTCGAGACAAGCCACCAACAACCGCTCTCGGCCGGCGGCCGTGCAGCTAAGCTCGAATACCTCACGCGCCTCGACAGAACCGAGCTCGGTGACGGTGTCGGTAAACCCGCGCACCGCCTGGTTGAACAGCGCCGACAGGCTCTCGGCCCACAGCTCGAGGCCGGTATCGGCGGTGTGCTCTAGACGACGGTAGCCCACGGCTCGGCAGTCCGCTCGAGAATCGTGGACTCGAGATCACGTTCGAACACCCGCGCGAACTCCCGGGCGCAGGTTCCGGCGATCTTTTCGAGCTCAGGAGCTTCCCCGGCCTCGGCGGCCACGGAGGTCATCCGGACGCTTTGCAGGCCACAGGGAACGATACCCGCGAAGCGCTCCAGGTTCGTGCTCACGTTCAGTGCGAAGCCGTGAGTCGCGATCCATCGACGCAAATGGATGCCGATCGAGGCGATCTTCGCTTCGCCCACCCAGACGCCGACCTCGGCGGTGTCGGCGCCTCCCCGTCCGTCGATACCGTACTCCGCCAGCGTTCGCACCAGCACGGTCTGGAGATCGCGCACGTACCTGCGCACGTCCCTCCGATCGGGATTGAGATCGACAATCGGGTAGCCCACCAGCTGGCCGGGGCCGTGATAGGTGACCTGGCCACCTCGGTCGCACTCGGCGACCTCGATGCCCAGCTTCCGAGCCGTACGGTGATCCAGCAGCAGATCGTCGCGGTTCGCCGAGCGGCCCAGGGTATAGACCGGCGAATGCTCGAGCAGAAGCAGGTGATCCGGCTCCCGCCCCTCCTGAATCCGATCTCGTAGCCGCGTCTGCAGGCGCAGTCCCTCAGCGTAGGAGACACGGCCCAGAAACGCCCATTTCAGCGACCTCGGGGTTAGATTCTGGCCCACCAGGGCATTGTACTTCGCCAAAAAAGCAAAAAAGTTGTCCGAAATCGACCACTCACTGGCAACTCACCTAATAGAGGCGGACGAATCGGGCCATTGGGGGCCCCATGCGATCCACTCTGACTGGGGTTCCAGATGCAGAGACTACGCAACAACCGTCGTATTCTGGGGGCGATCTTGCTGACGACCCTGTGCTTCGTCGCCAGCACGGCGCCGGCCGCGGCTTTCGACGATCGCGGCGCCGTGTTCGACGAGCGCACCGAGAGCCGCTTCGACAGACTGGTCGAGCGCTTCGAGGCCGGCGTCTCGAGCTTGCTTCAGAGCCTGAAAACGTTCTGGAGTGCGAGCGGCGCGCGCATCGAAGACTGAGTAGTCGACAACGGAGGCTCGCGAGATTGCGCGCCGCCCGAGCGGGCGGCCGCGGATCGCGTGACAGCCGGCTGTACCGGTGCTATCCTATGGATAACGCACCGGTGTCAGCATGGTTGTACCCAGGGAGATCCCGGAACCCATAACTCGCGAGCTTATGGATGGCTTCCGCGGCGAGGCATGGAAGCTCCTCGCGCGGTTTCGAATCCCGGCCCAGGACGCCGAAGACCTCCTTCAGGATGCGTTTCTGCTGTTCCTGCGGCGCCGCCCCGAAGTGGAGAGCGAGCGCCGCTGGCTTCAGGGAGCGCTCAAGAACCGCTGCCTGGTCTACTGGCGCGATCGCAGGCGCCGCTTCTACAACGTCATGGACACCTCGCTGCTCGAGGCACTGGCTGAGCCCACCGCACCGAGTCAGGAGCAGCGCGTGTTTCTCTCCGACGTCATCGAGCGCGTCGACGAATTGCCGGAACGCTGCCGGTCGATCCTACGACTTCGCTACCAGTCGGACTTCAAGCCGGCCGAGCTGGCCGATCACCTCGGGTACAGCCGGCGCGGCATCTACAAGATTCTGGACCGCTGCGTGGCTGCCCTCAGCAAGAAGCTGCTGGTGACCCCGAGGAGGAGTGCCTAGGATGTCTCATCATTCCGCGCAGAGCCGGCTCGAGCAATTCATGAAGGGCGAGCTGTCGCCTAGCGAGAACCGTGAAGTCGTGCGGCATCTCGTGTCGGGCTGCGCCGCCTGCAGCGAGACGACCACCGCTCTCTGGGAGGTCACGGTCACCGGCCGCCAGGCGCCGCGCCCGGATGTAGCCGAGTACGACCGCGCTTTCGACGCCGCCTGGAAGCGGGCCGCGGCGAACTACGAACAGATCGTCCGCGAGCGCGAGGTGGCCGCGGCGCTGTGTGCCGAGTTGTTCCGTCTGTCGCCGCACCAGCAGCGCCTGCGGGTCCGCAACGACTCGCGCTTCCAGACGCTGGCCGTGTGTGATGCGATGATCGCCGCCACCGAGGAAACCAAGTTCGACGACGCCGCCGTTGCCTGCAATCAGGCCGAGGTCGCGCGCGAGATCACGCAGTTCCTGGACGTCTCTCGCTATGGCGCTGGAACAGTGGCCGATGTCAAAGCCAGCGCATGGGCCGCCCACGCGAACGCGCTACGCAACTCCTCGGATTACACCGGCGCGGTGCGCGCTCTGGAGACCGCAAGGATGTACCTCGATGAGGGAACCGGTGATCCCGAGCGAAAGGCCGGCTACCTCGCCCACCTGGGCAGCCTGCTGATCGCCAGAAGCCGGGTCGACGAGGCTCTGGCGGCGTACCGCGAGTTGGAAACCACCTACTCGAGGCTCGGAGACCACCACATGGTCGGCCGCGTGCAGCTCAAGAAAGCCTTCGCGTACGGCAAGAAACGGGAGCCGGAACGCGAGATCCGGCTGCTCACGCGCGCCTTGTCGCTTCTGGATCCGGCTCGCGATCCCCGGCGCCAGACGATCGCGCTTCATAACCTGGTTCTCGCCCTGATCGACGTCGGGCGGCCCCAGGAAGCGTCCCTGCACATCGATCAGCTTCGCGCTCTGCATCGCGATCAGGGTGGCCGGCTCAACCTGGTTCGCTTTCACTGGCTGGAAGGCCGGCTCGCGCACGCGCTCGGCGAGCTGGAGGAAGCGCAGTTCTGCTACACGCACGTGCGCGACTCGTTCATCGAGCTCGAGATCGGCGCCGACGCGGCCTTGGCGTCCCTCGACCTGGCTCAGACACTCTTTGATCGAGCCCAACTCTCCGAGGCCCAGGAGCGGCTCAGCGAGGCAATTCCGATTCTGAAGGCGCTCGACGTACAGGCGGAGGCGATGGCGGCGATCGCGTTTCTCGAGCAGACCATCCAGACGCAGGCGGAAGGCTCGGAGATCATCCGCCAGACAGCTGCCTTCATCCGCAAGGCCCAGACCGATCCCACGCTCCGTTTTCGACCCGTCGAGCTCTTCGCCGGCAGCGCTGTCTAGCCGGATCCGGAAGGGCCCACGAGGCAGCCACGAGCGAGCCCACGTCTCCCGGCTCTATAGGAACGGGTCCAATTCGCTCCAGGTCTCTTGGGTGAGCGTGCGCTTGATGTCGTTCATGAAGTGATCCGCATCGGCGCCGTCGACCAGACGATGGTCGTAGGTGATCGCGAAATACGACATCGGCTTGATAGCGATGATGTCATTGCCTTCTCGATCGGTGTCCACGACCGGACGCTTTTCGATTACGCCCAGGCCCAGGATCGCGACCTGCGGCTGGTTGATGATCGGAGTGCCGAACAAGGTCCCGAAGACGCCGGGATTGGTCACCGTGAAGGTGCCACCCTGAACCTCATGGGGCTGGAGCTTCTTGCTTCGAGCCCGTGCCGCCAAGTCATTGGCGGTCTTGGCCAGTCCGACCAGGTTGAGCTGATCGGCGTGGGAGATGACCGGGACGATCAGTCCCCAATCGAGGGCCACCGCCATTCCCAGGTTGATGTCCTTCTTGAAGACAATGTTCGTGCCGTCGATCGATGCGTTGAGCTTTGGGTTGGCCTTGAGGGCACTCGCGACGGCCTTGAAAATGAACGGCATATAGGTGAGCTTGGTGTTGTGAGCTGCCGCGAAGCCCGCCTTGGCGCGGTCGCGCATCTTGGCGACGCGGGCCAGATCCATGTGAACCACCGTGGTCACGTGCGCCGACGTCGCTTTAGAATAGGTCATATGCGCCGATGTGATCTGACGGATCTTCGACATCGGTACGATCTCGACATCGTCGCCCTCGCCGTACGGCGCCACCGCAAAGGCGCCCGGGTCGCGGGCAACCGTAGTCATCGGCGCCGCCGGGCCGACGACCTGGGCCTCGCGCGCAGCAGGCGCCGGAGTGGCCGCGCCGCCGGCCTCGCCTGCGCTGTCGAGATAAGCCTCCAGATCCCGCTTGGTGACCCTGCCGTGGATTCCGGATCCCTGAACCGCGGTCAGGTCGACGCCGGCTTCGGCGGCCATTTTTCGCACCACTGGGCTGGAGAACTGGCGCACCCGTTCGGCATCGCCGACGGGCGCACTTGGCGCCGCCGGCACGGTCTCCACCGGCACGGTTTCAGCCTCCTCCGCGCTCGAAACCACCGGCTCACTCGGAGTTGCCTCGGCCGCCATCGGCTCCTCGGCCGCGGGCGCCGGAGCCACGGACTCGCCGGACTCGCCGAGCAGAGCGACGACATCATTTACTGGCACGTTTGCGCCCTCTTCGAATCTCACCTCGAGCAGTACGCCGTCGGCAGGACTCGGGATCTCGGCATCGACCTTGTCGGTGGAAATCTCGAACAGCGGCTGATCTCGCTCGACCTTGTCTCCGACCTTGACCAGCCAGCGGGTGATCGTCCCTTCGGCGATCGACTCGCCCATCTGCGGCATGATGACTTCGGTTGCCATGTCAGTACTCCCTGCTCGGAACCTTCTTAGATGTGAATCGCGTGGCCGGACGCCGCATGAGCGGCCTCGGCCATCGCCTCGGAAAGCGTCGGGTGGGCGTGGATCGTGCGGAACAGCTCTTCGGTGGTGGATTCGATCTTGAGCGCCAGGCAGGCCTCGGCGATCAAATCCGTCGCCTTCGGGCCGATGATGTGCACGCCCAAGAGTTCGTCGTGACGCGTCTCGCGCACCACTTTGACGAATCCGGCGGTCTTGCCTTCGATCGTGGCCTTTCCCGAAGCCGAGAACGGAAACTTGCCGACCGCGACCTCATACCCTCGTTCTCGGGCCTCGGTCTCGCTCAGCCCGACGCTTCCCACCTCGGGCTCGCAGTAGGTGACCGACGGCACCTGGTCGTAGTTGAGTGGATAGGTCGCCCGTCCCGCCATGTGCTCGACGGCCAGAATCCCCTCTGCAGAGGCCACGTGGGCGAGCCAAGGGGTCTCGACCACGTCTCCGATCGCATAGATGTTGGCGACACTCGACTGCATAGTCTCGTTGACCTTCACATAGCCTCGCTCGAGTGCGACGCCGGCTTCTTCCAGCCCGATTGCCTCGGTCACCGGCGCGCGGCCGATCGCGACCAGAAGCATGTCCGCGGACATCGACTCGACCTGACCGTGCTTCTCGAGCAGCACCGCCAGGCCTTCGGGCCCCAACTCGGTACCGGCGAGCTCGGTGTCGAGCTTGATCTTGATGCCCCTTTTCTTGAACGACCGCGCCAGCTCTTTGGAGACTTCCTCGTCCTCGAGCGGCAGGATTCGGGGGAGCATCTCGACCAGCGTGACCTCTGAGCCGAACGACCGGAAGATCGAGGCGAACTCGCTGCCGACCGCACCGGATCCAATCACGATCAGCGCGCCGGGCACGGCGTCGACGTTGAGAATGTGGTCCGAGTTGACCACCCGACGGCCGTCGGTCGGAGCCATCGGCACCTCACGCGGTACCGACCCGGTGGCGAGTAGAACAAAGCGCGTCGAGATGCTTCGCGCGCTTCCGTCCGTGGCTCGGATCTCGACTCGCGTCGGTGACCCAACTCGCCCGAAGCCGTGAATACCCTCGATCTTGTTCTTCTTGAACAAGAACTCGACGCCATTCGCGTTCTTGTCGACCACGCCCTGTTTGTAGCTCTGTGCCTTGCCCAGATCGAGCGCCGCACTGGGTACCAGAACGCCGAAGCGATCAGCGCCTCGGGCTTCCTCCAGAACCATCGCCGTGTGCAGCAGCGCTTTGGTCGGAATACAGCCGCGGTGGAGGCACGTGCCGCCGAACTTGGGATCCTTTTCCACGACCGCCACGTCCAATCCCAGCTGCGCCGCCCGAATCGCGGCGACATAGCCGCCGGGGCCGCTGCCGATAACCACCAGGTCTTTTTGGTCAGTCAATGAATCTCCTTCAGACGGCGATCGCCTCGACCGAGAACCGGCCGGGCTTCTCCTCGACGAGTCTGCCGCACGCGATGTCGGTGTCGCGGATCTCGTGCCCACCACCCATCATCCTCCTTATCGACGCCGAACATGGCACCTCCATCGAGCCGGAAGCCACCGTCGTTGACCACGTTCAATTGCATCTCCCCCAGGCGCATCGGGGCGAAAGTCTATCCGAACTGCCATGCTGGTTTGACCCGTACCATGGAGGACGGGACAATGACGGTCGATCGCATGCGCTCCACAGAAAACGACAGCAGCCACGACGCTGCGCACGCCGAATCCGCGGCCACCGGTACCGAGGTCGCCGTCGTACTGACCGGGGGCGGCGCGCGCGCCGCCTATCAGGTCGGCTTCCTGAAGTGCCTGGCCCAGAACATGCCGGACGCCCGGCTGCCGATCATCACCGGCGTCTCCGCGGGCGCGATCAACGCCGCCTACCTGGCGGCTCACCAGGGAACCATGGGCAAAGCCGTAGAGGGCCTCGAGGACCTGTGGGCCCACCTCGATCCCGAGACCATCTATAGGGTAGGTACCGTGCCCTTGCTCGGCAACGTCTTGCGCTGGGGCCTGCGACTCTTCTCCGGCGGTGCCCGTCCGCTCCCAGAGCCGGAGAGCATTCTGGACGTCACGCCACTGCGCGAGCTTCTCAATCGGACCCTCGAAACCGTCGACGGCGAGATCGTCGGGATTCGGCAGAACCTCGAGAGCGGGCGCCTCAAGGCGCTGGCATTGTCGACCCTCAGGTACTCGACCGGCCAGACCGTCACCTGGGTCCAGGGCCGCGACTTCGATGCCTGGGAGCGGCCGCGACGGATCGGGATTCGAACGCGCATCCGGATCGAGCACGTCATGGCGTCGGCCGCGCTGCCGCTGATGTTTCCCGCGGTCGAGATCGGAGACAGCTGGTACGGCGACGGAGGCATCCGGCTCGCTGCGCCACTGGCTCCGGCAATCCATTTGGGCGCCGACCGAATTCTGGCCATCGCCACGCGCCAGCGCAAGACGGTCGAAGAGGCCAGCGAGCCGAGCTTCATCGGCTACCCACCGCCGGCACAGGTAGCGGGCACGATGCTCAACGCCGCCTTCTTGGACGCGATCGACCAGGACGCCGAGAACCTGCGGCGCATCAATCGCGTGCTCGACCACATCCCGCAACGCAGCTACGCCGACCTGCGACCGATTCGGACGATGGTCCTCAGACCCTCGGAAGACCTCGGCCGCATGGCGGCCGACTTCGAGGTCAAGCTGCCGCGCGCGTTTCGCTTCTTCACGCGCGGATGGGGCACCAGGGAGACTCGCAGTCCCGACTTCCTGAGCCTGCTCATGTTCCAGAGTGACTACTTGCGCGAGCTCATCGCCATCGGCCAGCGCGACGCTCAGGCGCGGATCGAGGAGATAAAGCAGCTGTTTGCACAAGCGTAGCGGCGCGGGAGGTCGCTCGAGGCTCGGCCTCGGTGCCCTTCGTGCGAGTGGAGATTCGCTACTCGCTAGCGGCGGTCGAGTCGGGGCCGGATTTGCCTGGCGAGGACGGTCCTGCATGGGCTGAGCGGCCAAGCTGTCGCTAGCAGCCCGTGGCAGAAGTCGAGACGGTCGCGTTGCGAGCGCCATGGGGCCA
>JBHHWO010000124.1:0-12665 GCA_046756565.1 Thermoanaerobaculia bacterium
CCCATGGCGCTCGCAACGCGACCGTCTCGACTTCTGCCACGGGCTGCTAGGCCTTCGGCCGCAGAATCTCGAAAGCGCTCGCGTCGTCGTCCATCTTGTCGCCGACCGAGCTGCCACAAACCGAGCAGGCGTAGTCGTATTTGTTGCCCTGCGGCAAGACCAGAAGCAGGCGCTTTCGGACCGAACGGGCCTGCCGGCACTTCGCGCAAAAGAGCTCGGAGGCCTCGAACTCGTCGTAGTGGGACCGGGCTCGATTCATCAGAATCGGCGGATTCTGTTGAGGATACCGACGTACTTCTTGATGCCGTGGTCCTTCAGGCCATCGGTGCCCGGCTTGAGGAAGTCCTTGACCCGACCCTCAATCTGGCCCTTGACACGGTTCCGGAACCGTTTCCAAGGGCCCTCACCGGTCTCCAGCTGTCCCTTGGCGTTCAGGTACTTGACCACACCCACGTGTTTGTAGCCCATGGTGCGCAGCGGAATGCGAGTCACGATGTCGTTGTTGTTGACCACCCGGAAGGCTCGCTTCCCGTAGCGGTCCTTGAACTTGCTTGCGAAGGTTTTGTTGCCCACTCGCGGCATGCCGTAGGTGTAGAGCCCGGCAATGTCGATTCGCTCGGTTTTGGACGCCCCCACCGCGAGCCCGGCGAGCGCAGCGCCCAGGCTGTGACCGGTCACGAAAACCGGCTGGCCCTTGTCCCGAAAGGCACGCACGGCCTGCGCCATCGGCGTGGAAACGGACTCCAACGCGGCCTTGAAGCCGCGGTGCACATGGCCTCCCCCTTTCCCCGGTATCTTCTTGATCTTGGCGTCGGTGCGCCAGTCCTTGAGCTCCCCGGATTCGGTGCCGCGAAACGCCACCAGAATCATGTCGTCGTTGCCGGCCACGAATCCCTGGGTACCCGTGCCGCGGTTCGAGAAGAACCGCGCGTTGGCGAAGCCCCAGCTCTGCAAGGTCTTCAGGATCTCTTCTTTCTTCTTGTAGGCGAGCGCCGATGCGCGGGCCGTGGCGCGTGCATTGACGAGATCGAACGACGTCTTGGTCGGGCGAAAGTCGAGTTTCGGCATCGGAGGCCTCCTCTTCGATTCAGTGGACGGATTGGTCGGGGTCTCTGAGAGCCAGTCTACTCCGAATTCCGCTCGTCTCGAGGAACGTACATCGACTCGAACTTCTCGGCGCTGACAGCGTAGCCGTCGGTGCCTTCAGGGTCATTGAAAACCAGATAGTCGCCCTCCCGGTAGCACGTGACCCCTTCCTTGGTCTCGATCGCGCCGTCGGAGTCGGCCCGCCTCGCCCAGACGACCGCGGTCTTGGTGTAGACGCCCGGGCTTACCTCTTCGTAGGTCCGCTCGAAGGTGTCGCGGTCGATCGTGTAGACGTCCCCGGCGTTGTCGACCAACCAGTCGCCCGGCTTGCAGACCTGCCACCCACCCCACTTCTCGTAGCTGAAGCCCTGGGTCTCGAGATCGAGCCGCACCGCGGTCACGACGGCGCTACTGCGCTTCTTATAGGCACGCACCGGTATCAGACCGCCTTCGCCTCGCCCACCAACTGCTCCTTGAGCTCCCAGAGCGCACGGCTCAACGACACGTGGTAGACGTGCGGGTTGACCAACCGTTTGACGCCCGGATCCAGATGATTCAGATCGCGGCGCCGGCGCTCGCGCATCTCCTCCATGGTCGGCGGATCCAGAACCCGGACGCCGTCGAGCACGGTTTCGACCAGCAGGCGCTCGACCCTCGAGATCTGGTGCCGCTCCAGAGTCCTGCGCAGGTCCTTGCGGACCGGGTGATGAAGGACGAGCTGCGACGCACCAAGGACGTCTTCCGAGCGGGGTGTCAGAACGTCAACCGTCGCTGTTTCGCGTTTGTCGTAGACCCGCCAGACCTGCTTGGCGCCTGGATTGACCGTCTTGGACGGGCTCTCGGAGACCTTGAGAAGTGGTTGCCAAGCTCCGCCCATCTCGATCGCGGCGGCCTTGTAGACCCCGTCGAGCATGTCGGAACCGGCGGTCACCAAACGGGTCCCCACGCCGTAGATCAGGCGGTTGATCAGGTGATCGGGATCGACGCCGTAGCGAGGCGCCTCCTCCTCGATCTGGGTCAAGATCTGCCAGATCGCCAGCTCGTCGAGGCCGCTCGACAGCGCGATCACGGCGTTCGAAAACCCGGCCTTGTCGAGCAATGCGGCCGCGCGGATCGCGAGATAGGCAAGATCGCCCGAATCGAGCCGTATGCCCACGGGATCGTGGCCCTTCCGGCGCAGCTCTTCGAACACCCGAATCGCGTTCGGAACGCCGCTTTCGAGGGTGTCGACGGTGTCGACCAGAAGCAGGCAATCGTCCGGGTAGGCCTCGGCGAACGCCTGAAACGCCCCGATCTCGCCCTCTCCCATCGCGATGAAAACCTGGACCAGCCCGTGGGCGTGGGTGCCCCTGGGCGGAAATCCGAGCAGGTGCGAAACGCCGACGTTCGACGAGAAATCGGCGCCGCCGATAAGAGCCGCTCGGGTCGCGGCGTTGCCGCCGCGCTCGGGTGCGCGCCGTAGGCCGAACTCGAGCACCGGCCGGCCGCGCCCCGCCGCGCGGATCCTAGCCGCCTTGGTGGCGACCAGCGTCTGGTAGTTCAGATGGTTCAACAGCGGCGTCTCGAGGATCTGGGTCATCGCCATCGGGCCCGACACGACCGCCAGCGGCACGTGCGGATGCACGACCCTTCCCTCGGGCACCGCTTCGATCGACACGCCCGAGAAATCTCCCCCCCGTCGCAGCCAGTCGAGGAAGCCCTCGTCGAACATCGGCTCGCCGTTACTCCGGCGCTGGCTACGAAGTAGCTCGATCTCGCGCTGCCCGGCCCGAGCGCTCGCCATCCAGTCGTGAAGCCACTCGAAGCCGGCGAAGACGCAGAAGCCCGCCTGGTGATCACCGTAGTTCGGATAGCGGCGAAAGAAGTAGTCGAACTGCACCCGCTGCTCGTGCAGGCCCAGGCGGTAGTAGAGCTGCGCCGAGGTCAGGTGGTACTGATCGGTGAACAGGAGTCCTTCGGCGATGGATCGATCTTCGGCCTTCACGACCTTCGAACGATATCCCAGTCATCCCACCTGTCACCCGAGCCAAGCGAGGGATCTCGGCTGGCGGTCGACGCCGCCGTCGACCGATAATGTCCGCAACATGCCCATCGACTACGACCCGACGACCGCCCTCGTCGTCGTCGACGTCCAGAACGACTTCGCAGACCCCCACGGCAGCCTCTATGTCGCGGGAGGAGAAGGGGTGGTCGAGCCCATCAATCGCGAGATCGATCGAGCGCGAGAGGCCGACGCTCTGGTCGTCTACACCCAGGACTGGCATCCTGAGACGACGCCTCACTTCGCGAAAGACGGTGGCATCTGGCCAGTGCACTGTGTCGGCGACACCTGGGGAGCGGCGTTTCACCCTGACCTCGACGTCGACGGTCCCACGATTCGCAAAGGGACCGGCGGCGAGGACGGTTACTCCGGGTTCTCGATTCGCGATCCCGAGACCGGGATCGAATCAAGCACCGGACTGGCCGAGCTTCTTTGCCAGCAGGCCATCGAGCGTGTGGTCGTGGCCGGGCTGGCGCTGGACTATTGCGTCAAGGCCACCGCCCTCGACGCGGCTTCGGCTGGATTCGACGCGACCGTGCTGCTCGAAGCCACGCGAGCGGTCGACCTCGAGCGGGGCGACGGCGATCAAGCGGTCCAAGAGCTCGAGAGCGCCGGTGTGGCCGTCGCATAGTCGTCCAGGCGCTTCCGCTCCAACGCAACTGCGCTAGACTGCGCGAGTAGTCCGACAAGCAGCTTTGGGCTGCGGCCCAACGTCGCCTCGCCGCTCGGGTGGGAGCGGTGTCTCCGACGCAATCCTCTATCCCCACCGATGAGGAGGACAAGATGCCGAGAAACAAGAAACTCTGGTGGACAGGTGGCCTGGCCGTGGCGTTGCTGGCACTCGCCGCCTTGGCGCTGCCGACCGGTTCGGCCGCCGAGCGCCACGAGCAGGGCCAGATGATGGGAGAGAACAACCACTTCAAGTGCTATGAAGCTCTCGACTGGGGAAACTGGAGACCCTCGAAGGCCGAGTTGAAAGACCAGTTCGGCCGCTCGGTAGCCTACGTGGTCCGGCCCAAGACGCTGTGCAATCCGGTCGACAAGAACGGAGAGGGCATGCCGAATCCCGAGTACCACCTCGTTTGCTACGAGATCAAAGACGACCCCCTGGGAGAGCACGAGCGAATCAAGAAGGTCGAGGTCCACGATCAGTTCTACGAGGGCCCGCTCTACGTCGGCATGGCGAATCTGCTGTGCGTCCCGGCCAAGAAGCACTACGAGGGTCGCGGCTAGCGACATCGTAGGATTCGAAAGAGACCGAATCGGCGCCGGTGGCCGGGCCGGCCCGGCCACCGCGTCTCAGGTCTCCTTCGAATTCTGATCAGCCGCCTCTTCCTCTTCGTCCTCCAGCGTGGCGTAGTGTCCGGACTCCTCGATGTCGGATTCCGTTTGCACGTCCCGCTCGAGGCCCCGATGCACCAGCCGGCCATCGTCTTCTTCAAAGCCCAGCTTGGCGCAATACTCCGCCCGAACGTCTTCGTTCGCTAGCGAGCCGGCCGGAACGAAGAACGGGGGAAGCTTCTCGCCAAGGGGTCGCTCCTGCCGGCACCACTTGTGCTCGAGCAGGCTCTCGAGGATCAACTGTGGCGCGATGCACGGGTCGTTGGGATCGTCACCCACGACCGCTCGCGCCTCTTCCCGCGTCAGACACTCCGGATCCGGCCCCTTCGGATGCCTCCAGAACCGCCAGGCGCTTCGCAGGTTACGCTTGGCGCGGTTGTCGGCGTCCACGAGTCGCACCACCTCGGGCGCGACGTCGGACGACTGGCCGACCAGGTAGAAGTCGCGCGGCGTGGCGTGATCGGAAAAGGCCGGCCCCTCTTCTTCGAGCTCGGCCCGCGTCTTGAACCAGTCGGCCGAGCTCGGCCGCCAGACCTTGGAGCCTGCTCTCCAGAAGACGTCCTCGCCGAGATCAACCCGCATCGACACCTTCATCCAGAACGGCCGGATCGGCTCGAGATAGTCCACGACCGAGCTGCCCGCAACGTCGGTGGTCTTGACCTTCAGTCCCAGCGTCTCCACGATGGGTTGACTCGGGTAGCGATGCACGGCCACGTGAATCGGTGCCTCGATTTCACGCAGCTCTTCGATCTCCTCGAGCATCGTCCTGGTGAGCGTGATCGCCTGATAGCAGGCCTCTTCGGGCGCCTCGACGTCGCGGAACTGGCGCAGCGAGATCTCGTTGATCGGCCGGCCGTCGCCGCGCAGCACCTCGACCGCGAGCGCGCGCGCCTTGTCGTACAGCTCCGGCTCACTGGAGCGCTTGTCCGCCCGCAGCATCTGCTGGGCGTAGAGCCGCTCGCCCCAGTCGGCCGCGACCTTGCGCCAGCCCATGAGGTCGTAGGTCGGGATCGGATGCCGGCTCGTGATCTCGAGCAGCACCTCTTCCTTGGCCTTCTGGCCGGCGTGAAAGGCGGCGTAGACGTTGGCCTTCAACCGCAGGAGATCGTTGCGACGGGCGGGGCCCGACTCTTCGAGCCACGAGCTCTCCGGGCTCTCGACAGCGGCCCTGACCAGGGGCAGCCCCTGCATCTCACGCCCGGTCGTCGCTCCGAGCTCGCTGTCGGTGTAGCCGAAAGGTGTGAGCAGAGCCGTTCCGATGAGCTCCCCTTCCTCGCTTTCAGGTATCGGAGCGCGCTGGCGCACCTGCTTGCGCTTGTACCACTTGACGGGAAAGGAAAACGAGACCTGGCGGCTCGCCCACCAGCCGACGTTGTAGGTCTCCGAGGACATCTCCTCGAAGGTCGTCACGATGAGGTAGACGTACGAGCCCCAAGGTCTGAAGAAACTGAAATCGTTATCCAGGTACCCGGTGCAAAACTGGGACAGAGACTCGGGCGTGGCGAGGAGCGGAAGGACTCTCTGCGTAACGTCCGGAAACCTGAAGGGACCCGAGATCGCCTCCGTCGCCGCCCCGCGAGCCGAGTTGTAGGGCTGTTTGGCCGCCCGGGTCGACGGCGGCTCGGGATTCTCGTCGGGAAGCGTGTCGCGTCGCCAACCGATCTGGGTCGTCCGCCAGCACACCAGCTTGCCGCGGCCGTAATTGAAGTCGACGCTCACCCAGAACGGGAAGAAGGTCTTGAGGGTCGCGACGGAATGGTCTCCCACCCGGTTCTGGGTTTCGACCTCGAGCCCCAGCGACTCGATGATCGGATGCGTGGGATACCGGTGCAGACGCACCGAGTAGCCGCCTGTCGGATCGCCCCGCCACTGCGCCATGTCGCCCAGAAGTCCGCCGCCGTTGAAGCGGGCGATCGTCATCGGGGCCGTCGTGATCGCCTGGTAGCAGGCGGCGTTGGCATCGCGGGCGTCGCGAAACTGCTTGAGGTTCACGGTGTTGGCGCTCGGCAGCTGGTTGAAGATGTCGAGATAGCCCTGCGCCCGCTTGAACATATCGGGAATGGCCTCGGCGTTGCGGTCGGTCGGATACCCCTGGAGCGGCAATGCGGCGACCGCTTGAGCCATCTCGCCGATGACCGACATCCCCTCGATCATCGCCTTCGGAAAGCTCAGCAGCGGGTTGAGTGGGTTGCGAAGATCCAGGGGAAAGTTCGAGATCGCTGGATCGGGACGCCGCTTGATCTTGAAGAGCACCCTGGGCTGCTGTCGCTGACCCGCGAACAACTCGGGAATCACCATCGAGCTCAGGACGAAAACATCCTGAGGGCTATCCGGATGCCGCGCCCATTCGTTGATCCCGGGCGTGAGCCAGGCGTTCGTCTTCGGCCACCCGTAGACTTCGCGGCCGGTCGCGAGCGACGACTGCTCATCGACGTAGATGAACGGCGATACAGTCGCCCAGTCTTCGAACACCTCTTTGCCGTCGACGACCCGCGATCGGGTGAGCGGCACTCCGAAGACGACCTCGTTCTGCGACACCCATCCCAGGTTGGAGGCCTCGGCTCCCATCCGGCCGTAGTTGATCGCCGCCAGCATCACATACGGCGCCGCCGGCCGGAACACCGCGATCTCGGGCGGCATGAGGTTCAAATACTGATCGCAGAACGTCGTCAGCGCCCTCATGTTCGCCTTGAGCGGGAAGATCCGCATCACGACGCCGTCCAGAACGAACGGCGGCACACCGATCATGATCGCCGCGCCGCGAGCGTTGTTGTATCCCGGGTTCCCCAAGCGTTGACCCTTGCGAAGTCGAAAGATAGTATCTCATTAATTACGTCAAAGATTTACCCTGTCCGGAAACAGCCTCTAGAACAGGATCATGGCCAGATCGGACCGCGAGCGGCACGTCAAACCGATGCTCTTTCCGTCGGAGATCGCGCGGCGCGGTCGGGCCGGACAAGCTCCCGCTCCGCCTCAGAAGGGTGTAGCTGCCGAAGGCGAGCCCGCAAGGCTCACGCTTCGACTCACCAACACGAGCCTGCCCGGCTCGCCCGTGGAAGTGCACGCCTTCCTCAAGACCACGGTCACCGTCGGCCGATCGCGTGACTGTGACCTGACCGTCGACGACCAGAAGCACGTCGTGAGCGGCAAGCACGTGCGCTTCTCGGTCGAGGACGGGAAGCTCCTGGTGGCCGACTTGGGGAGTCGCAACTTCACCTACCTCGACGGCGAGCAGCTCGAGCCCGACGTGCCCCGGGAGATCGCTCCCGGCTCGACGGTCTCGATCGCCGAGTTCGCCATCCAGGTCGAGTCCGACGAAGCCGAGGCTTCCATTGCGGAGCCGGCTACCGTCTTCGAAGAGAGCTACCAGAATCCGTTTAGGGAAGAAGCGGTGAGGCTCGCGGAAGTGCTGGCTCGCATCGGCGAGGTCTACGAGGCCGAAGCCCCCGGCAGGCGCGACGGCGCCCTGCGCGAAGCGGTCGAAGAGGTGCTGACAGACGCGCCCGACGGCTCGATCCGACAGACCCTCGCTCGCTCACTCCACAAGGCCGAAGAGTCGGGCTCCTGATCGGCGAGCCGGTCGGACCGGCTTGCTCCGCACGGTTCGATCGGGAATAGTCGGCCGACACGCGCAAGCCCCGGTGATCTTCCAGGCGCGTGTCCCCGGTATCAGTCGACTCGATCTCGGCAGCGGGCTCTGGGAGCGAGTGCGGTAGCGAAGCCAGCACTGGCTCTGAGGCGGTATCCGGCTCCGATCAGCGCAACGAGAAGCGAACCGTCAAGTTGTAGCGCACCGGAATGGGGCGTGCATCGAGACGAGCGGGCTCGAATCGCCAGGTTTCGACAGCCTGTACCGCGGCCTCGGTGAGACCGAAGCCCAGTGCTTTGAGTACCTCGATCTCTGTCACTTCCCCGCTCTCGTCGTTTCCTCGGCTCCGCTTCGGAACTACAAGGCAGGGGCGCGGGCGCAGATCGTTGGAATTCGCTTCTCGGCCGCGCTCGTGCTTCGTCTGGACGGTGTCGAGTTACTCGCAGCCTTCTTTGGTCTCGGCCACCAGATGATCGACCACTGCCTTGAAGTCGCCGCCTTCCTCGTACACCGCGAGCTGCCGGTCGGCGCTCGTGCCTTCTTCGAGAATCGTCTCGAGGTAAGCGATCTCCTGCCGCAGCCCTAGCTCGTCGACCACGTCGTCGATCAGCTCCAGGACCTCGTTGGCGAGGTCCCGGAACGGTACCTCCTCGCGCTTGCCGAAATCCAAAAGCTTGCCGCCCGTGCCCCAGCGCACCGCCCGCCACTTGTTCTCGGCGATCAGGTGATGCCCGTAGCGGCGCCATGACTGGTTCTTCTGACGGAGCTGGTAGAGCTTGGCGACGATCGCCACGGTGAGTGCGGCAAGGCAGATGGCCTCGTCGATTTTCGTGCAGATGTCGGTGACCCGGAACTCGATCGTCGGGAACTTCGGGTGCGGGCGGATGTCCCACCAGATCCGGGTCGCGTCCTCGATGCAGTTGGTCTGTACGAGCGTGTCGACGAAGCGCGCGTACTCGTTCCACGACTTGAACTCCGGCGGCGGGCCGGTCCTCGGAAGGTCCTGGAACACGATCGAGCGATAGGACTTCATGCCGGTGTCGCGCCCCATCCAGAAGGGAGAGCTGGTCGAAAGGGCCAGCAGATGTGGCAGGAAGTACCGCGCCTGGTCCATCAGGTCGATGCGCAGATCCTGGTCCTTGATGCCCACGTGGATGTGCATCCCGAAGATCAAGAGCCTCTGCGCGATATAGGCCAGAGCCTCCCGGTGCTTGAAGTAGCGCTCTTTGGGAGTCACCTCCTGGTCGGCCCAACTCGAAAACGGATGGGTGCTGGCGGCAAGAACGCACAGGCCGTTGTTCTCGGCGACAGCAATCACCGCCGAGCGCAGCCGTACGAGCTCTTCACGCGCTTCGACGATGTTGCGGCAGATCTTGCTCCCGACTTCGATTTGCGACTGGAGAAACTCCTCCTTGATCTGGTCTTTCAGGACGTGTCGCCCCTCGTCCAGCATCTCCTGGACATAGGAGGTGAGCTCTCGAGTCTCCGGATCGACGATCTGGTACTCCTCTTCGATACCGATCGTGAACTCGGGTAGCGCCATCGTAAACCCTCCCAGAATCAGATTGGAGACGGCCTGAATAGTACCAGCCCGCTGGCTACCCGCCGCGCGCTCTTCCTAGCGCCAGGCTCCGTAGACCTCGGAGAGCCGGCTGGCGTATCGACGGAAGAACAACCCGATCAGATGTGCCGCGGTGAACCAGCCGTACATGCCGACGGCCGCAGAGGCCGCCAGACCCACGACCGGCATCGCAGTCATCACCAGCGCCAACACCTGGCCGATCACTACGAGACCGGTCGCCAGCAAGACAGTCACCCAGATCTCGGGACCGAAGCCTGCAAGCACCTTCAGGTGAAGATCGACGCGAAAGGCGAGCAGGATGTTCTGCGACACCGATAGCGCGCCAAACGCCGGGACCCAGAGAGCCAGAGCCAGAAACCAGCCCGCACAGAGGATCAGCAGACAGTGGGCTCCCGAATTGGCGACCTTCGAGGCGTATTCAATGGGAGCGCAGTCTACGGCTGCACGGCTGCCGCGGAAATCTCCCAGTGGACCTTGGCACGAACCGGTCGTTCCGGCATAGTTCGCGCAATGGCGACGTTTGCGATCGGAGACGTCCACGGCTGCTACCACGAGCTCGATCGACTGCTGACGGTCATGCCGATCAACTGGAAGAAAGACCGTCTCTGGCTGGTGGGCGACCTGGTCAACCAGGGACCCGAGTCACTAGAGGTCCTGCGCTGGGCCCGCAAGTTGGCCAAGAAGATGGACGATCGCTTCCGCATGGTTCTCGGCAACCACGACCTCCGACTCCTGGCCATGGCTGCCGGCTGGGCAAAGGCGCGCTCCAGGGACACCGCGAGAGAGATCCTCGAGGCACGCGACGGTGACAAGCTGGTCGAATGGCTCGCGAGCCAACCGCTTCTCCACCGCGAGAACGGCTATCTGCTGGTCCATGCCGGGCTTTGGCCTCACTGGACACCCAAGGCGGCCGAGAAGTGGGCCCGTCGCGTCGAGGAAGCGCTGCGCAGAGGCAAAGGCAAAGCGAAGCAGCTACTTTCGCCTTCGGTCGAACTGGACGATATGGGTGATTCCACAGCCGAGCTCGCCTATGCGCTTCAGGCCTTCACCGAGCTGCGGACCTGCACACACAAGGGCAAGCCGTGCACCTTCAAAGGCCCACCGGTGGTCGCGCCCAAGGGGTGCATGCCGTGGTTCGCGGTGCCCGGGCGGCGCAGCGCCAAGGTCACCGTCGTTTGCGGCCACTGGGCGGCTCTGGGTCTACGAGTCGAGCGTGGCCTCTTCGCCCTCGACACCGGCTGTGTCTGGGGAGGCGCCTTGACGGCGGTCCGCCTCGAAGACAGCCACGTCTACTCGCAGCGCGCGCTCTGAACGCGCGAGCGCTCGACGGGGGCGCCGAGCCTCTACTCCGCCGGACGGAAGATACCCGTGGTCTCGTCGCCCACCCGGGGCGCGGTTCCGACCGTCGTGCGCCTGGCGTCCGACCTTGCTTTCATCCGGCCGAGAAAGAGATTGAGCTGGTGGCCGCGCGCCAGAAACCAGATCGGCAGCCGCCGCCTGACGCCCAGCGTCCGATGCAGCTCTCGAAGCCCCTCGTGCTCCGAGTCGACTCCGAGCCCCTCACGGAGGGTGTGGATCGCGCCATGCCGATTGTTGAGGAGCAGATACGTTTTTGTCAGATTGAGATAGTTGACCGGTTCCTCTGGCTCGATCGCCACCGCGTGAGAGCACCACTCGAGGCCTTCGTGCATCCGGCCTTCACAGCGCGCCATCGCCAGACCGAGGTACGAGTAGAAGATCCCGGGGAAGCCGCCGCAGGCTCCCTCCTGCCGCTTGAGCTGCCTCAGATGGACGAGGCCCGATTTCCAGTCCCCTGCCGCGCACGCATTGACGCCAAGTTCGAGCGTCTCCTTGCAGTCCAGCGCCACGAGTTCCCCCCTGGTCGGTCCTAGGTTCCCGCCCACGATAGGCGGGACATTTCGATTGGTCGTGTGAAATATGTCACAGACGGGGCCTGACCGCCAGCCGAGCGGTACACGACTCGACCGTCTCGCCCGCCGCTTGACCTGACAGCACCTACGGGCTTTCATCGGGTCAACCTCTTACCCTTGACTGGGCATCGCCAGAGCCGAATGCCCGCCCGGGCTCATCCGGACCGCTCGCTTCGACAACTGGCGAACGCTGACCGCGAGCAATCTGCCTAGGACTCGGACTGGTCTGCCGGCTCCGTACCGCCGAGTGTCCCGGCCTCGGGCTCACCCTCACCCGGCTGTGAGCCGCCCGAAAACGCACCGCTATACTTCGATCGGCATGAGAGTTCTGCCGATCGTCCTGGCATTCGCCCTGGCCTCGACGGCCGTCGAGGCGGGCGAAGTCAAGCGCCTCTTCAGCGCCTTCGCGCAGGGCGACGCACGCGTGCTCCGAATCGAGCTTCCTACCGGCGATCTTAAGGTCAGCAAGTCTTCGGACCGTTCGGTCGACGGCGAGCTCGTCTTGAGCTGCACCGGCCTGATCGACCCCTGCGAAGCGATGGCCGACAGCATCCGGTTCGGTTGGGGCGAGTCCGAAGGCACGCAGATTCTGAGCTTCGACGGCCCCGGGTCCTACGAGAAGAGGGTCGGCAATTTCCGCGCTGACGACACAACCACGATCACCGACACGAAGTGGGGCAAGTCCGCCACCAAGAGCAAGAAAAGGGGTCGCCGCTCGGGCACCTCCGGATGGACGCTGTCGGCCCGGCTCGAGGTCACGGTCCCGACCTACGACCGTCTCGAGGTGGTCCTGGCCGACGGTGATCTCGTTCTCCACGATGTCGAAGGAGCGTGCCGAGTGAGCGTTCTGTCGGGCACCGTCCGCATCGACGCCCCTCGGTCCTCGGTCGGCCGGATCGCCATCAAGGTCAAGAAGGGCAAGGCCTATCTGCAAGGCGCCGAGTTTCGCCCGATCGCCGGCGACAAGATTCGGTGGCAGGGCCCGGGCGAGCACGACGTCCGGGTGGATGTGGGTCGGGGCACCGTCGCCGTGGCGCTCTACTAGCAGCCCGTGGCAGAAGTCGAGACGGTCGCGTTGCGAGCGCCATGGGGCCA
>JBHHWO010000125.1:0-12549 GCA_046756565.1 Thermoanaerobaculia bacterium
GCCGCGGCGCGAAAATCGTAGCATAGGAGTTTGGGCTGTTCGATGTGGCAGAGTTCGTGCACTTGAGCGGGTTCCCGGCCCTATTCCGCTTTCGCGTTCCATGATTCCAAAAGCCGTGCCAGCTCATTCGAAGCCGACTCCCGGCCGCCGCCTCAGAAAGCGGAGTGGCCTGCCGGCGCTCGCCGGAGCGCTGTTCCTCCTCGCCGGGTGGGCCGCAGCTACGGAGCCGGCGTTTCGGGAGGTCTCGACGTCCTGGGGGCTCGAGTTTCGTCATCACCACGGCGGCAGCGGACGCTTCTACATGGTGGAGACCATGGGCTCAGGGGTCGTGCTCTTCGACTATGACGGGGACGGCGACGCCGACGTGTTGTTCCTCGACAGCGGACCTCTGCCGGGCTACGAAGGGCCGGCGCCGCGCTCGAGGCTGTTCCGGAACGACGGGCTGCAGAGGTTCGTCGACGTATCTGTTGCATCTGGAATCGAACCGCGAGGGTACGCTCAGGGCGGCGCGGCAGGCGACGTCGACCGCGACGGGGATCTCGATCTCTACATCACTGAGTTCGGCGCCAACGAGCTCTTTCTGAACCAGGGCGACGGTAGCTTCCGGCTGGCTGTCGACGCCGGGGCCGCGGACCCGCTGTGGTCGAGCTCGGCCGCCTTCGGCGATCTGGACCTCGACGGCGACCTGGATCTCTACGTGACCAACTACGTCGACTTCTCTCTCGACAACAATCTTCCTTGTGGCGACGTGAGCCGCGGTTTGCGCTCGTACTGCCACCCCGATGTCTATTCCGGGGTGCCCGATTCGATGTGGCTGAATGATGGCCGGGGCAGGTTCTCCAGCTCTTCCAGCGCAAAGATCCTGGGCGAGCCGGGCAAGGGCCTGGGAGTGATCTTTCTGGATGATGACGGCGACGGCCTCCCGGACATCTACGTCGCCAACGATATGACCGCGAATCACCTCTTCCGGAATCGCGGCGACGGCCGGTTCGAAGAGGAAGGTCTGGCCAGCGGGGTGGCCTACAGCGACCGAGGCGAGCCGGAGGCCGGAATGGGGGTCGCGGCAGGCGATCTGGACGGCGACGGAGAGGTAGACATCTTCGTGACTCACCTCGACCGGCAGTCGAATGCTCTCTACGGTCGGCTCGGGGACGGCTTCTACGTAGACCGCCGCAGGGCGGCGGGAATGATGCAGGCCTCCTTCGACAAGGTGGGCTTCGGGACCGCGTTCGCCGACGTCGACAACGACGGCGACCTCGATGTCGTGGTCGCCAACGGGCACATTATTCATAACATCGAAAAGTGGGGCACCGGCTCGACCTACCGGCAGGCCAACCAGGTGTTCGTCAACCAGGGCGACGGTCGGCTGGTCGAGGCCGCGCATACCGGGCTGGTCGAGGTGCGCTCGAGCCGTGGCCTGGCGGTGGGCGATCTGGACGCAGACGGCGATCTGGACCTCGCCATCAATAACTCCAACGACCGTGCCGAAGTCTACGAGAACGTGACCGATCCTCCCGGTGGCTGGTGCGAGATCTCCCTTCGCGGCTCCGCCTCGGATCGATGGGGTGTTGGCTCCCGGGTGGAACTCGTTGCCGGCGGTAGAGTCCAGGTGCACGAGATGAGAACCGCTTCGTCCTACCAGTCCCAGAGTCCGCTGACACTGCACTACGGCCTGGGCGCCGAGCGCAAGGTCGCGACGGTCGCGATCGACTGGCCGGCGGGGAGGCGGCAGAGGGTGTCCGACCCACCGGCGGGTCGACGCCTGGTGTTCTTCGAATGACTCGCGCTCTTCGGTCCGTGTCCGGTCCTCGAGACCTCGCATTCGGCGTGTGCTTTCTTACGGCGCTGACGGTGGCGGAGGCCGGTGCCGAGATTCGCTTTCGAGAGAGCGCCGCCGAATGGGGCCTGGAGTTTCGCCACGTCAACGGTTTCTCAGGCCGGCGCTATCTTCCGGAGACCATGGGAGGAGGAGTGGTCATCTTCGACTACGACGACGACGGCGACGAGGACGTGCTGTTTATCGACAGCGGCCCGATGCCGGGCTACGAGGGTGTGTTGTCCTCGTCGAAGCTCTACCGCAACGAGGGCGGCGCACGGTTCGTGGACGTCACCCGGAATGCCGGGCTCGAGCTCGAGAGCTACGGCATGGGGGCGGTAGCCGGCGACATCGACGGCGACGGCGATCTCGATCTATATGTGACCGCCTTTGGAGCGAATACGATGTGGCGCAACAACGGTGACGGCACCTTTGCGGAGACCACCGCCGCTTCAGGCGCCGCCGAGGAACGTTGGAGTGCTTCCGCCGCGATGGCGGATGTCGATCTCGACGACGATCTCGATCTCTACGTGACCAACTACGTGCAGTTCACGATCCCTACTCACCGCGCCTGCACCACGCGCGGAATCGAGGGGTACTGCAATCCGACCGAGTACGAGCACGACGAGGACAGCTTCTTCGTAAACCAGGGGGACGGTCGCTTTGTCGAGAACCTGACCGGCGCCGGACTGCGCACCGACAAGGGGCGAGCCGGCCTGGGTGTCGTGTTCGGGGACCTGGACGATGACGGCTGGCCGGATCTCTACGTCGCCAACGATTCGGTCTCGAACTACCTGTTCATGAACAAGGGCAATGGGACCTTCGAGGACGCTTCGCTTCTCTCCGGCACTGCCTACGGAGATCGCGGCCAGCCCGAGGCGGGCATGGGGGTTGCGCTCGGGGACCTCGACGGAGACGCTCTGCCCGACATCTTCGTGACCAACTACGAGCGAGAGACCAACGCGCTCTACAAGAACGCCGGCGATGGTCTCTTCTTCGACACGCGCTACGCCGCCAACGTAGCCGAGTCGTCGCTGCCGAACCTCGCCTTCGGCATCGTTCTCGCGGACTTCGACCACGATGCGGATCTCGACGTGGCGGTCGCCAACGGCCACATTCTGGACAACGCGGCCGAGCTTCAGGCCGACAGCACCTTCGCCCAACCCAATCAGCTGCTCGAAAACTCCGGCAGCGGGCGTTTTGCCGACGTCGTCGATTGCGGACTGCTCGCGCCCAAGGTGAGTCGCGGCCTGGCAACCGGAGACCTGGATGGCGACGGCGACGAGGATCTCGTGATCGGCAACTTGAACGACGTCGCCGAGGTCTACGAGAACCTGGCCGGAGCGGCACCGAACCTCCGGCTGGACTTGCGGGCTCGATCCGGCAACACTCGCGGCATCGGCGCGCGCGTGGAGCTGACGCTAGGGGGTCGCAAACAGACGCGGGAGGTTCGCACCACGTCGTCGTATCTCTCGCAGAGCGCGACTACCTTGGACTTCGGCCTGGGCTTCGATCCGGGCACGGGCGCCGAGCCAACGAGAGTGGACCAGCTCCGGGTCCGCTGGCCACGGGGAGCGACGCGAACGCTGCTGGATCTGCCCACCGGCCGGCGGTTGGTCGCGTACTACTGATCCAGCTTTTGGAGGTTCTCCGCCGCCAACGAGTCGTGCGGCCGCAGCTCGATCGCGCGCTCGAGCAGTGTGCGCGCCTCGTCCTTGCGCCCACTCTCCATCAGCAGGACGGCGAGATCGTTGAGAGCTGCGGTGTGGTCCGGGAAGGCCTCGAGGGCGCCACGCAATAGAGCTTCCGCCTGTTCGAGATCCTGGACTGCGATCGAGATCGCGCCGGAGATGTAGAGCGCGTCGGGATGCCCCGGGAACTGTTCGAGGAGACGCTGGCTGACCGCCTGGGCGGCGATCAGCTGCTCGGCCTCGAGCAGGACACGAGCCTCGAGTAGGCGGGGGCGTGGATCTTCGGGCGCGAGCACGGCTTCGCGGCGAGCCATCTCCAGGGCCTTGTCGTAGTCGCCTTCAAGCATGTAGCGAAACGCGCTGCGGATCTCGCGGTCGACGGGGTCCTCGTAGCGCTCGCTGACTTTGATGTCGCCGACCGCGCTCGGAATTCCTTTCTCGACGATCTTCTGGAAGCGATCAAGTGCTTCGCGCGCCTCCTCGCGGCGACCGACGGCGGCCAGAGATTGTCCGAGTTGCTGCCAGCCACGGCGGTTGTCGGGATCGACGCGGGTGGCCGCATAGAGGTACGGGAGGCTGTCCTCCTGCTTGCCGGTGAGCGCCAGAAATCTGCCGTATTCGACCAGGATGGCCGGCGGGTAGCCCGGAGGCGCGGAGACTTGCTGGGCCAGATGATCCAGGAATCGGCCAGCTACGGGCCCGAGCGCCGAGGCCGCGCCGACGAGGTCACCGGTCTGATACTTGGCCAGCGCGAGTTGGAGGACACCTTCCGGGTTGTCGCCTACCTTGCCCTCCAAAACTCCGATAGCCTTCTGCGCCGAGCCGGTGCCCGCGTAGACGTCGGCCAGTGTGCGCCGGACGTCGAGTTCCATCGAAGGCGGATGGTTCTCGAGCAGGGGCTCGAGAACCGCGATTGCGGCGTTGGGATCGGATCGCAGGAGAAGGAGCTTGGCCTGGAGGAGCTGTACTCTGGGATCCTCGCCCGACAGCGGTGCCAGGAACTTCTCGACGTCCGGCGGCCGGTGGAGCTCCACCGCGCAGAGTGCGGCTACCAGACTGGCCTCGGGGTCCTCGCCGGGCTCGGGAAGCCATGAGAAAAGCATGGGATAGGCCTCCTGGCAGCGCCCCGTGCTAGCTAGGAGGATCCCGAGCGCCAGGGTCGCTGGAGTCCCGGGCTCGAGCTCGAGAGATCGCCGTAGATAACCCTCGCCGCGCTCGAGCTGGGCCTCCGCAACTGCGGCCCGGCCCGCGTTGTACAGGACCGCCGGATCCGCGTTCGCAGAGTCCGCCAAGGGTGCGAGTAGTTCCAGAGCCTTCGACTGTGGTCCGATCTCGGCGTAGATGGCACCGATCAGGGCGCGCGCCTGGGGCGGCAGGTCAGAAGCCGTTGGCAGCGAGCCCAGGAGTGCTCGCGCCTCTTCCTGGTTTCCCCCCTGCCAGAGTCCGACCGCCTGCTGCACGATCCGCTGGATCTCGACAGCGGTCTCGGCAGGTGTCGGCGGGGCCGGCGCCAGCTGCGCCGAGATCGGCGAGGGCCCGACCGCGACACCGGCGAGGAGGCCCAACAAGACGAAGGCGTGCCGTATTTGCATTTCTGGGGATCCCATCCGTCGGTTTTCGCGGTGCACCAGGGAGGCGTGCAAGAGTAGCGCCAAGACCAGGCTTCAGCGGGCCGGCGATGGCGGCGCCTGGAGAGGAGGACGCTCGTAGAGACGGATGCGATGACGCGCCGGCACCGCCGCGAACCTCTGAAGCCGGCCCAGTGGCCAGCGCACCTCGAGGAGGTCGATCGCGGTGGCTTCTCCGAGGCCGAAGTGCAGAGTGCTCGAGCTCTGAGAAAGGTAGGAGTCCCCGGCGTGGGCCACTCGCCTGGCGGTCACCGCTCCCGCGCGTGCATATACATGCGCGCCGACTGCGGCGGTCTGCCGGTCTCCTTCGAGATCGATCTCGAGCCAGGCGGCATCCGGCTGCCGTCCGAGATCTGCGGTCAGGTTCTCGTAGACCTCACAACGATCGTTGGAGTTGTTGATCGCGAAGTCCAGGTCACCGTCTCCATCCAGGTCTCCGGTGGCGAGACCGCGGCTCGAGCGCACCACACTGAGGCCGGCCTCGGCCTCGAGGCGGAACCTGCCGTGGCCGATGTTCTCGTAGGCGTGGTTGGGCTGCCGGAAGTCACCCATGATCTGGAAGTCCTTCGGGTTGTCGAGAACATGGCCGTTGGCCACGAGCAGGTCGAGATCGCCATCGTTGTCGAGATCGTCGAACACGGTTCCGAATCCGACCATCAGCAGCGATGGTTCGGCGACTCCGTGGATGAATCGGGCGTCCGCGAAGACGTTGGCTCCCTGGGTCGTGTAGAGCGCGTTCGTCTCGAGCTCGAAGTTGCTGACCAGCAGATCCGACAGGCCATTGCCGTCAATGTCGCCGAGAGCGACGCCCATGCCTCCCTCGGCAGCGCCGGTGTTGCTGAAAGCGGTTCCGGAAAGCAGCGAGTCGTCTTCGAAGGTCCCGTCTCCGAGATTCCTGTAGAGGAAGTTAGGTGCCCCGTCGTTGGCGACGTAGATGTCCGGATAGCCGTCGGCGTCGAAGTCCGAGAACACGACCCCCAGACCCGGCGCGTAGTCGGAATCGAAACCGGCGTCATCGGTTTGGTTTTCGAACGTCGATCCCAGATTCCGGAGGAAGAGGTCGCGAGCCGAGTCGTAGTTGGTCCCCCGGCAATAACCCTCGACTCCGCTTTCGGGGTGGATGCACGGGTTGTGCAGCTCGAGCGAGAAGACGACGTAGTTCGAAACGTACAGATCCAGGTCGCCGTCGAGGTCGGCGTCCGCGAACGCCGCGCCGGCCCCGTAGGCGGGATCATCGAGGCCCCAGGCGCTTGCGTTCTCGGTAAATGTGCCATCGCCGTCGTTCTGGTAGAGCAGGTTGCGGCCGAAGGCGGTGACGTACACGTCGACGTCGCGATCTCCGTCGATGTCCGCGACCGCGGCGCCGCTACCGTAGACCTCGGTCGACAGTCCGGCCTCGGTGGTTCTGTCGACGAAGCGGCCGCCGCCCTCATTACGATACAGGGTGGTCTTGCCGGGCTCGCCCTCGTATCCGGGCAGAGCGCGACCGTCAACGAACAGCAGGTCCTGATCGCCGTCGCTGTCGTAGTCGAGGACCGCCAGTCCTCCGATCATGGTCTCGACCATGTAGCGACGGCCCGAGCCGCCATGGTGGTGCCGAAACGGGACGCCCCACTCCTCGGAGACCTCACGAAACCGGAGCTCTGCAGCCGCCGGGTCGGCCGCGAGTGGCAAGAGCGCCCAGACGCCGGCGAGCACTATGACAAGGAACTCGACTCGCGGACGCACGAGGAAAATCCTACCGTATCGCCGCTGCACGTAGCGTCCGAATCGGTATGTCCGACTCCTATTGACAGTCTGCGATCGGGCGGGGAGACTCGCACTGCGGGCTATGTCCAAGAGGCGCAGAAAGACCGGGGCGAGCTCGAAGAAACAAGCACGTGGCGTCGAGCCGCCTCCTGCTTCCTCCCGCGCACGGTCCCGCGTCCTCGCGGTCACTTTCTCGTTGGCGCTGGCGCTGGTGGGAGCCGAGGTCGCGCTGCGAGCCGTCGGTTTCGAGTATCAACTGCGGATCAACGTCATCCGCAACACCGCGCCGAATCCCGACACCATCCTGGACCATTTCGACCTCGACCCGGAGCTGCTCTGGGTGCGCGGCGACTATCAGGAGATTCTCGACCAAGCTCTCGAAGAGCGCCCACCGATTGTGTTCATGGGAGACAGTTGCACGCACCTCGGTCGATATCACAGCTATCTGATGGGCGCGGTCTCGGACACCCTGGGCCGTCCGGTGCCGTACGCCAACTTGGCCAGCGCTGGCTGGACGACGGTCCAGGGTGTGGCGCAGATGAAGCGGGACGTGGCGCGGATCCGCCCGCAGATCGCCACGATCTACTACGGCTGGAACGATCACTGGCTGTCGATCGGAGTCGAGGACCGAGAGGCGCTGAAGCTGGCCGGCATGCCGTGGTTTCAATTCCAGGAACTGCGCCTGGACCAGTTGCTGCTCAAGGCGGTGGTGGCGGCGAAGAGCGACGATCCGCGGCCGGTGCGGGTGCCGCTGGGCTCGTTCAAGAAGGCTCTTCTCGAACTGACTGACGAAGCGGCGAAGATCGGCGTCGTACCGGTCCTCCTGACCGCTCCCAGTTCCCACGCCGTGGGTGCCGAGCCGGAATACCTCGGCGAGCGGTGGCTGGCGGATCTCCGAGAGCTCGTGCCCATGCACCAGCGCTATGTCTCAGCGGTTCGAGAAGTCGCTCGGGACCGGAACGTGCCGCTGTGTGACCTGGCCGCCGATTTCGAGCGAATCTCGATCGAGCGCCGCCGCCAACGCCTGTTCCAGGAGGATGGCATTCACATGCAGGATGCCGGTGATCGCGCTCTTGCTGTGGCCCTATACCGGTGCTTCGAAGACTACTCGCTGATGCCGTACTTCGAGCAGCCGTAGCGCATGGTCCATAATCCGCACTGATCATGGCGCGCGGCAAGAAGCGGCGGAAGAAGAAGCGGCCCGGAAAGCCCTCGCCGGAGGTACCCACAGACACATCCGCGCCGGTGGGGAAGGCGTCTGCCGCGGCCGAGATCGGGGACGAGACCCGCTCGCCTCTCCGGGGAGCGGCGGTGGTTCTGGCGGTGGCGTTCGCGGTCCGGGTGCTGGTGTCTTCGACTCTCGCCAAGTCGGTGCTGTTCTCGAGTCCGCAGCTCGACCAGTTCGAGTTCTTGCGCTGGGCGGAGTCGATCGCCGCCGGCAACCCGATCTGGATGGCCAGTCATGCCCCCGGCTACCCCTTCTTTCTGGGCACCCTCCTGAGCCTGTTCGACGGATCGCTGGTCGCGGTGCGGACCGTGCAGGCGCTTCTGGGAGCCGGCACCTGCGCGCTGGTCACTGTCCTCGGCATCCGTTGGTTCAGCCGTCGCTCGGGAATCGCAGCCGGACTCCTGCTGGCGGCGTACGGTCCGCTGGTCTTCGTCGAGAGCAGCCTGCTCGCCGAGGGGCTCTTCGTCTTCCTGCTCGTGGCGTCGCTGGCGGCGTTCTCCCGGCGCTCGCCGGCCTGGCTCGTAGGTGCGGGAGCGCTGCTCGGCCTCGCTACGATCGTCCGCGCGACCGGCGCGATCGTGCTGCCCGCTTTCATGGTGGTTCTGCTTCTCGAGGGCGGTGCTTCGACCGCGCTTCGCCGTTACGGTCGCCGGCGCTGGTTGTCGGTCGGAATCCTGATCGCGGCGTGGTTGGTGGTCGTCGTGCCGACTGCCCGGAACTTCGGGCAACGCTTCGACGCTCCGTTCTTCCTCCAGGGCTTCGGCGGCTTGAACCTGCTGATGGGGAACGACCCGGCGGGGCAGGGCGTGCCGTCGGCGCGACTCGGCGAGGCTTGGGACGCACTCGCCGGCGAGGCCTATCGGCAGGGGCATCTCAAGCCGGCCGAGCGGGAGCGCTTCTACACCGGACGTGCGGTCGACCGCATGCTGGCGGAGCCCATGGCCACCGCCGGTGTGATGCTTCGCAAAGCGGTCTGGCTGACGCAGTCGGAAGAGCCACGCGACACGCACAGTTTCTATTTCTTCGCCGAGAAGAGTCTCCTTCTGCGGCTGCTGCCGGGCCTTGGTGTGCTTCTGGCTCTCGCGTGTCTCGGGGGGTTCGGCCTGTGGCGGCGCCGGCGGTTGCGGCTCGATCTCCTGCTCTATCTCGCCAGCATCGCGGCCTCCTGCGTTCTGATCATCATGAGTCTGCGCTACCGGTTGCCTATGGTTCCGGTGCTGGCGATTCTCGGCGGGGTGGCGATCGACGACCTGCTCGGCAAGCTCGAGCGGCGCGAGCACCGCGCCCTGGCCCTTTCGGCCATCGCCGCCCTCGCGATTTTCGGCTTCTCACACGTCTGGACTCACGAGCCCACTCACGACTTCTCCGAAGAGATCGCTCTCACCGCAAGCTCGATGGAGCGGGACGATCGCCTGGATGCCGCCGAAAGAACCTATCGAGAGGCGCTGGAGCTCGATCCGTCATCGGGCTACGCACGTGCCGGACTCGGCAGGGTGTTGATGCGCCAGGGCGATGCCCAGGCGGCGGAAGAGACCTTCCGGATCGCCATCGGGCACAGCCCGGGATATTCGAGAGCGCACGGCGGCCTCGGTTCGCTGCTGTGGACCCAGGGCCGGCCGACCGAGGCTCTGGTCGCCTATCGAGAAGCTCACAGGCTTTCGCCCGACACGCCCGAGATCGGCCGCGACCTGGGGCGGCTCCTGGTCGAATCGGGTGAGCTGGATGAAGCCGCCGAGCTCTTTGGACGGCTATTGGTCCTGGATCCCAACGACACGCGCTCTCTTCTGGCTCTGGCGCGCATCGAAGGCGCCCGTGGCCGGCCCGCCGAAGGTGTCGAGCCCGCCCGGCGGGCGTCCCGACTGGACGCCGGCAACGCGCACGCCTGGCTGGTTCTGGCGATGCTGGCCACGGCCGCGAACGATCTGGTGACCGGCGAGGAGGCGCTAGGCCGGGCTCAAGGCCTGGTCGGCCCGAGTGATCCCAGAATCCGCTTTGGCCGTGCCCTGGTTCTTCGCCAGCGAGGAGATCTCGACAGGGCGAACCGCATCCTGGGTCAGCTGATGACCGACCACCCCGACTTCGACCCGGCGCAGATGTTGGGTGGGGGGTGATGGCTCGGTTTGTCCTTCTGAGCAGACGCCGGGCACGGTGCCCGGTGACACACGAGAACGCCGAAGCGCGACTCCGACCTGGGCCCGAGCTCGGCGTCCTGAAGTCGTCGGCGAGTGGAGCGTTTCGAGGTCGGGGGCGAGGTATCCGCCGGGTCGAATGAGAAGCGGCCGAGGTGCCTTCTACGGCGAGCACCCACCCGCAGGGTCGAGCCGAAGGCGAGTTCGGTGTCGCCGTCCAAGGCCGCGACGAATGAGGCCCAGGCGGATCGACTCCGCCGAGTGCGGAGCGAGGCGAACGACTGAGGGACGCTGGCAAGTCGTCCGCTGCCCGCGCGGGGGCCAGACACCAAGGATTGCTACAATCTTGCTGGCGCAGAACTTGCGAACCACCCGTCATCGAGAGCTCGGCCCCGAGCTCGATCCCGGCATGACCCGTCCTGACATATCTTTCTGCGTCGCATTGGCCGCTGCGCTGTGGTTCGCTATCCCCGGAGCCGGTCGCGCGGAAAGGGTGTTCCTCGAGACCGCCGCCGAGACCGGCCTCGAGTTCACTCATTTCAACGGCATGTCCGGAGAGCGCTACTTCGCCGAGATCGCCGGGTCCGGAGCCGCGCTGTTCGATTACGACAACGACGGCGACCTGGACGTCTACTTCGCCCAGGGCAGCATGCTGGGCGCGAAATCGCTCGAGGAGGCCCTGTTTCCGCCTGCCGCCGAGCCAAGGGACCGGCTGTTTCGCAACGACCTGCGTCCGGACGGCGAGAGCGGTTCGACGATGCGATTCGTCGACGTGACCGAGGCGAGCGACATCGAGGCCCCGGGGTACGGCATCGGTGTTGCCGCCGGGGACATAGACAACGATGGCTGGACCGATCTCTACGTCACCAACCTCGGGCCGAACCAGATGCTGCGCAACAATGGAAACGGTACGTTCTCGGACGTCACCGCGTCCACGGGGACTGGTGATCGGCGCTGGGGGATCTCGGCGGCGTTTCTGGACTACGACGGCGACGGCTGGCTCGATCTCTACGTGGCCAACTATGTGGAGTTCCGGGTCGCGCTAGACAAGCAGTGTGTCTCGCCGACCGGCTCGCGCGACTACTGCGGGCCGTTGGCGTACACCGCCGAGCCGGATCGGCTGTACCGAAACCGTGGCGATGGCACCTTTGACGACGTGACCACCAAGTTGGGCATCGACCGCGAGCTGCGCAGTGGTCTGGGCGTCGTGACCGGGGATTTCAACTCGGACGGCTGGGTCGACATCTATGTCGCCAACGACCAGATGCCAAACATCCTGTGGATGAACCAAAAGGACGGCACACTGGTCAACGACGCTCTCCTCGCCGGCTGTGCGGTCAATGAGACCGGGCTGCCCGAGGCGAGCATGGGAGTGGTGGTCGGGGACCTGAACGGCGACGGCTATGAGGACATCTTCATGTCCCACCTGAGCCGTGAGACCAACACCATCTATTTGAACGACGGCACGGGTTTTTTTACCGACGGCAGTCGCACCAGCGGCCTGGGGATGCCGAGCTTCAAGTACACGGGCTTCGGGATCGCGATCCTGGACTACGACCTCAACGGCGCCCAGGATCTCTACGTGGCCGATGGTGCGGTCAACTTGATCGAGGAGCTGGCTCGGACGGGAGACCCGTACCCGCTCGAGCAGCCCGACCAGTTGTTTCGCAACTCTGGCGGCGGACGCTTCGAAGATGTGACGGCCCGAGCCGGAGAGGTTTTCGAGAGGCGCGAGGTGGGCCGAGGGGTCTCGGTCGGTGACCTCGATCTGGATGGTGACCCCGATCTGATCGTCGCCAACAACACCGGTCCCGCCTGGCTGCTGGAGAACTCCATCGGCGCCGGAGAAGGATCCTGGCTGAGCGCCCGGCTGCTCGAGCGCCCGGCCGGCCGCGATCAGCTGGGCACCAAGCTCACTCTTGCGGCGGGCGACGAGCGCTGGTTCCGACGGATCGCTACCGACGGCAGCTACGCTTCGGCCAATTCGGTGTGGGCGGACTTCGGCCTCGGGGCCGAGCCTGGGATGGGCAGTGTGGATTTGCGTGCCGACTGGATCGGTGGAGGGGTGAGCGAGTGGCTCGGTGTGCCGGCCCGCCGGCGCTGGCTGTTTTACCGGCCGCGGAGCTAGCCGTGCCTTTCAGCCGCAACGACGCCCTCTCGAGGCTCGCGGGACTGGCCGTCCTGTGGCTGGCGCTCATCTCCGGTGTCGTGGCCGTCGCCGGCGCAAGGCCTCAGGAGCCCGCGGCGCGGCCGGAGCTCCTCGAGATCCCCGAGCCGGCAACCGCGCAACTGGAGTCGGACATCCAGG
>JBHHWO010000126.1:0-12435 GCA_046756565.1 Thermoanaerobaculia bacterium
ACCAGAACGGTCCGCTGGGAGAGGGCCGGATCATCGACGGCTGCATCACCTGCCCGTGGCACGGGTTTCAGTACGAGCCGGAGAATGGCTCGTCGCCGCCGCCGTTCACCGAGAAAGTCCCGACGTTTCGGGTGCGCCTAGCGGGCGATCGGGTGCTTGTCGACCCGCGTCCGTATCCTGCCGGGACACCGGTCGAGGCCGCGCTGATCTCACCCCCACGAGGGGGGCGGCCGATGACCGGCAAGGACGACTTCTACGTCGGCTACCAGAAACAAGCGCCCGGGAGCCTGGCGAAGTTCCTGCGCGCCGTCGTGCTGGTGCTCGCGGTCGCCGGAATCGGGGTGGCCGCCCTGCTGGCATCGCTCCAGAACCGCTTCGATCCCGGCGACTTCGAGTTCGGGAAGGTCCGGAGCTTCGCGGGCCTCGCGTACGAGAGCCCGTATCCGCTGCTTGCGATCGATCCCGGGATCGATGTCGCCGGCGAGACGACCTCGCGATTCCTGCTCGTTGCGGTCGGCAAGCGCGGCGCCGGTGCCGAGATCGAGGGGCTCGACGGCCGGCGTGTCCACCTCGAGGGAACGCTCATCTACCGCCAAGGCGAGACCATGATCGAAGTCGTTTCTGGGAGCGTCGAGCCGCTCGAGGCGGCGCCCGTTGCCGCCTCCGCCGGCACGGCGCTCGGCACGGCCACCCTCCGCGGCGAGATCGTCGACAGCAAGTGCTTCTTCGGCGTCATGAAGCCCGGCCGGGGCAAGACGCATCGGGCGTGCGCGACCCGATGCATCAGCGGCGGCGTGCCGCCGGTCCTGCGAGTCGAGACCGCTACCGGCGAGTACCGCCACTACCTGCTCACCGATCGGCGGGGACGCCCGGTCAATGACCGCGTGCTCGATCTCGTCGCCGAGCCGGTCGAGATCACCGGCGAGGTCGTCCGCCGCGATAGTCTTTGGCTTCTGGAAGCCGATCCCGAAACCTATCTGAGACTGGGCGAGTAGTAGAGCGTAGAGCGATGCCGGACGAGATCGCAGTTGTCGAGTCGACGTACCCGATGGCGGTCGACCAGCTTCCGAAGAGGGTTCTCAGAGACGGTCCCTATGAGGTCTCCTTCGCGGCCGACGATCGGGAGCTGGACAAGGCCTTGCGGTTGCGGTTCGCGGTCTTCAACAAGGAGCTGGGCGAGGGGCTGGAGTCCTCGTACGAGACCGGGCGCGACGTCGACGAGTTCGACCCGTACTGCCATCACCTGATCGTCAGGGACACCCGTTCGGCCGAGGTGGTCGGTACCTACCGGATGCAGACCGCCGAGATGGCGGCGCGCTACCGGGGCTTCTATAGCGCGAGCTTGTTCGATCTCCGAGAGCTTCCGGCGCACGTGCTCGATCGCTCGGTCGAGGTTGGGCGCGCGTGCGTGGCCAGGTCACACAGGAACAAGCTGGTGCTGTTTCTGCTCTGGAAGGGTCTGGCGCTGTACGTGGCCCACAACCAGGCACGATTCCTGTTCGGCTGCTGCTCGCTCACCAGCCAGGATGCGCTCGAGGGCTGGCGCACTCACGCGTTTCTCGAGCGCAGCCGGCATCTGCACCCTACGCTCCGGGTGCCGCCCATGGCCGAACACGCGTTGGGCCCGCCACCTTCGCCGGATGACGGCAACAGCGGCTCACTCGAGGCCGTGAACCTCCCGATTCTCTTCAAGACCTACCTTCGATTTGGTTCCAGGGTCTGCAGCGATCCGGCGATCGATCGTGAGTTCAAGACCATCGACTTCCTCGTTCTGATGGACATCGATGGACTCCGTCCGCGAGTTCACCGCATGTTCTTCGGTTGAGCATTCGTGGCGCGGTTGCGGAGCTGGCTGCGGCTGATTCTGGTCGCCAAGACCACGGCGCTGTTCTTCGGTCTCTGGTACTTCGGACGCCTGTTCCTGATCGGCCGCCTCCGGACTCGGAGCCGGTGGCGGCGCTTCAACTTCGGCGGCTGGGCTCGCGCCGTACTGCGCATTCTGAAGGTCGAGGTCGAGGTCGTCGGTAGGCCGCCGGAGCCGCCGTTTCTTCTGGTTTCGAATCACCTCAGCTATCTCGACATCGTCGTACTGAGCAGTCTCGCGGACACCGTCTTCGTCGCTAAGAGCGAGGTCGAGAGTTGGCCCGTCCTGGGCTTCATTGTCCGGAACATGGACACGATCTTCGTGGACCGGAATCTGCGCCGCGACATCCCACGGGTGGTCGCCCAGATCGAGGACGCCTTCGAGGCCGGCGAGGGCGTCGTGATCTTTCCCGAAGGCACCAGCACGCCGGGTGAAGCCGTGGCGCCGTTCCGTCCATCGCTCCTCGAGCCCGCGGCTCGAGGGAGTCTGCCGGTCCGCACGGCGGCGCTCGGCTATGACACGCCCGATGGCCAGCCGACCGCACGAGAGACGGTGTGCTGGTGGGGGGAAATGACCTTTCGCCCTCACTTTCTGCGGCTGCTCGCCCTGCCGAGTCTTTCGGCGAGGGTGGCCTTCGGCGGCGAAGTCGTCCGCGACTCCGATCGGAAGCGGCTGGCCGAAAGGCTCGAAGCAGGCGTTCGCTCCCTGTTCGTACCAGTCGAGGCTTAGCGATGCGAAGGCGCCGTCGCATCCTGATCGCGCTCTTCGCGGCCTACGGGATCGCGCTGGTGGCGTCACACGTTTGGCGCGCGGTATCCGTCCCGTCATCCGGCGGAACTCCCGGAGTCGTCGACAAGGACACGGTCACGATCCAAGGCTCTGCAGGCTCCGGCGAGATCCGGCTGGCCTTCCGAGAGCACTGTTGCCGCGATGACGGCGCCCAACGGCCGGTGCTCTTGATGCTCCACGGCAGCCCGGGCTCGTCGCGCGACTTCGAGCTTCTGGGACCCGTGCTGGCGGATCGGTTCTGCGTCGTGGCTCCCGACCTCCCCGGCTTCGGCGACTCCACGCGGGACGTTCCGGACTATTCGATCGTCACTCACGCCGAGGCCGCGATCGCTCTTATCGATCGGCTGGGAATCGAGAGCGCGCACGTTCTCGGCTTCAGCATGGGGGGAGGGGTCGCGCTCGAGATGACCCGGCTGGCGCCCGGCCGCGTGCGCTCGCTGTCTCTCCTGTCCTCGATCGGCGTGCAAGAGGCCGAGCTCCTGGGCAACTACCACCTCAACCACGCGGTACACGGCGCTCAGCTGGCCGGAGTCTGGCTGCTTCACGAGGCGACGCCGCATTTCGGACTGCTCGATGGTTTCATCCTGGACGTACCGTTCGCGCGCAACTTCTTCGATACCGATCAGAGGCCGCTGCGATCGATCCTGCGCGGTCTCGAGCTTCCGGTGCTCATTCTTCACGGCCGTGACGATCCGCTGGTGCCGCTGGCCGCTGCCCTGGAGCACCACCGCCTGGTTCCTCAGAGCGAGCTGGTGCTCTTCGAAGCGAGTCATTTCATGGTGTTCCGGGACGGCGAGACACTGGCCGAGCCGATCGTCGAATTCCTGGAGAGGGTCGAGGCGGGCGGAGGGACTCGAAGGAGTGAGGCGGATCCGGAGCGCATCGCGACCGCTGCGGACCCGGCCGACCCGACGCTGCTTCCGCGGGCCCGTGGTGTCGCGCTCTTCGTGCTCATGAACCTGCTGGCGCTCGCGACCTTCGTCAGTGAGGACCTGGCGTCGATCGGCGCCGGCCTGCTCGTCGCCCAGGGTCGGATCGGCTACTTCGCGGCGAGCCTGGCGTGCTTTGCCGGCATCTTCGTTGGCGACGTCGGTTTATACCTCATTGGCCGGATTCTGGGGCGACCCTGGATGGGCCGCCTACCGTTTCGCTGGTGGGTCTCCGAGCACGCACTGGCGCGCAGCCGGGCCTGGTTCGATCGCAGGGGGCCGTCGATCGTCTTTGCCAGTCGATTCCTACCCGGCACCCGGGTCGCGACCTACGTCGCCGCGGGAATCGTGGCGACCTCTCTGTGGCGGTTCTCCCTGTACCTGGCGCTGGCGGCGGCAGCCTGGGTTCCGCTGCTCGTCGGCGCGGCCTATCTGGTGGGTGTCAGGCTGTTCGACTACTTCGAGGCGTTTCAGAGATGGGCGATTCCGGGTACCGTGGCGCTGGCGATTCTGGCCTGGATTCTGGTGCGCCTGATCGGATCCCTGGTGACCCACACGGGGCGTCGCCTCTGGGTGGGGCGCTTTGTCAGGCTGCGCCACTGGGAGTTCTGGCCGGCGTGGGTGGTATATGCGCCGGTCGTGGTGAGGGTCGTCGTCCTGGGCCTCCGGTATCGGGGCCTCACGGTCTTCACCGCTGCCAATCCGGCGATTCCGGCCGGCGGCTTCGTCGGCGAGTCGAAGTCGGCGGTCCTGGACGGGATCGCGGCCGAGTGGGTGGCGCCGTATCGACGGATCGAACCGGGGCCCGGCGCGGCCTCGGAGGTTGCGGCGTTCATGACCGGCGCTGGGCTGGAATTCCCCGTTGTGCTCAAGCCCGACGTGGGCGAGCGCGGTCGGGGTGTGACGATCGTCAGCTGCGGGGAGGGGCTGGCGGCCGGGGCGGGAGCGTTCGAAACGCCCTTTCTGGTCCAGGAATTGATTCCGGGCCCGGAGCTCGGCATCTTCTACGTCCGCCAGCCCGCGGATCAAGAGAGCGCGGGCAGGGGAGAAATCTTCTCGATCACCGAAAAGCGGCTGCCGGAAGTCGTCGGAGACGGTGAGCGAACGGTCGAGAGGCTGGTTCTGGACGATCCCCGCGCCGTGGCGATGGCCAGGACCTATCTGCACCGTTTGACGGGTCCGGTGGACCGGGTTCCCGCGGCGGGCGAGGTGGTTCGGCTGACCGACGTCGGCACGCACTGCCTGGGTTCGGTGTTCCTCGACGGCAAGTACCTGGAGACGGAGGCGCTCGCGCAGGCGGTGGATCGGATCGCCCGGAGCTTCGAGGGCTTCTACTTCGGCCGCTTCGATCTCAAGGCGCCCAGCCTCGAGGCCTTCCGCAGAGGAGAAGATCTGGTCGTCATCGAGCTCAACGGCGTCACCTCGGAGGCGACTCACATCTACGACCGGAGAATCTCACTGGGAACCGCCTGGAAGGCCCTCTTCCGGCAGTGGGATCTGGCATTCGAGATCGGCCGTATGAACCGAGAGCGAGGCGTCGCCCCGGCTACGGTCGGAGAGGTGATCTCGCGCATCCGGAAGCATGTGTTGTGAGGAATCCGGGGACCGGATACGTAATGCTCGCGAGCACACAGTGCTTGACACAACCTTCTGCTCGAGCATTACGTATCCTGTCCCCCTTCGCGCCCCGGTAGGATACGCACGATGCTTCCAATCGGAGACTCCGCTCGCAGTCTCGCCTCGGGCCTCGCGCTCGCGGGCCTGGTCTTCTCGGGATGCTCCGTGCGCAAGCTCGCGATCAACGGCCTCGCGGACGCCCTGGCTTCGGCCGGGGACGTCTACGCCTCCGACAGCGATCCAGAGCTGGTCGAACAGGCACTGCCGTTCTCGCTCAAGACCATCGAAGCCCTGCTCGCCGAGTCGCCCGGCAACAGCTCGCTCCTGCTTTCGGCCTGTAGCGGCTTCACCCAGTACTCCTATGCTTTTGTCCAGGCGCGGGCGGAGCGCCTGGAGCTCGAGGATTACCGCGAATCGGAGCGACAGCGCGACCGGGCGCTGGCGTTGTTTCTACGTGCTCGGGACTACTGCCTGCGCAGCCTCGAGAAGGACCACCCCGGGATCACCGGCCGGCTTCGGCTCGAGCCCGAGGCCGCGGCCGCGGATCTCAGCGAATCCGAGATCGACCTCATCTACTGGACCGGCGCCTCCTGGGGAGCGGCGATGTCGGCCGGCACCCATCGCCTCGATGTGGTCGCCGATCTGCCGGCGGTGCAGGCGCTCCTGCGCCGCGTCCTTGCGCTCGATGAGCGCTACGACGATGGCGCGGTCCACGAGGCGATGATCTCGATCGAGTCTCTTCCAGAAGCCATGGGTGGCTCACCGGAACGCGCGCGGAGCTCGTTCGATCGCGCGGTCGAGCTCTCCGGCGGTGGCAGCGCGGGCCCGTACGTGTCGCTGGCCTCGGGCGTCGTCGTGTCCGAGCAGAACCGGGCGGAGTTCACCGAGCTGCTCGAGAAAGCCCTGGCGGTGGACGTCGACGAAGCGCCCGAGCGACGCCTCGCCAACCTGGTGGCCCAGCGCCGAGCCCGGCTGCTTCTGGAGCGGATCGATGAGTACTTCATTGAATAGGGGCGTCGGAGCGGTAGGAGTGCTCGCGCTTCTGGTGCTTGGAGGCGGAGCCCTGGACGCGGTGCCGGCGGCGGCGTCCGAGACTCGCCTGATCAAGCTCGCCAGCTTGATTCCGAGCGGCTCGTTCTGGGATCGGGCCCTCAGGACGATGGGGGCAGATTGGCGCGAGGCGACTGCCGGGCGGGTGCAGCTGCGGATCTACCCGGGCGGTGTGGCCGGCGACGATCCTGACGTGCTTCGCAAGATGCGAATCGGACAGCTCCAGGCGGGTACCGTGACGGTTTCGGGTCTGTCGGACATCGACCCGGCCTTCGCCCTTTTCGAGATTCCGATGTTCTTCGATTCCTACGAGGAGCTGTTTCACGTTTTCGAGGCCATGGGGCCGGAGCTCGAAGCCCGGCTGGAGGCCAAAGGCTACGTGCTCCTGCACTGGGCGCACGCCGGCTGGATCTACTTCTTCACCACCCAGGCCGTGGGCAGCTTCGATGAGCTGCAGGCCCTGGAGGTCTTCCAATGGGCCGGGGAGTCGCGCATGGAGAGCCTGTGGCGAAAGCACGGCTTTCGCCCGGTGCCGCTGGCCGGCACCGACATCCTCATGGGACTCGAGACCGGCATGTTCAAGACCTTGCCGACTACGCCGATAGCGGCCCTGTCGCTCCAGTGGTTCCGCTCGGCTCCACACATGATCGATCTCGGGCTGGCGCCGCTGGTCGGCGCGACCCTCTTGGACGAGCGGACATGGAAGACTCTGTCAGAAGGGGATCGCGAGCGGATCCTCGAGGTTGGTCGGAGTGTGGGCGAGCTTTTCCGCACCGAGATTCCCGACCAGGATCGGGACGCGATCGCCGAGATGCGGAACCGTGGCCTGACCGTTCACGAGATTGCCGGCACCCGCGACGCCGAGCCGTGGACGAGGGCCGCGCTGGCTTTTGCCGACGACATGCGCGACGCGTTCGTGCCGGCGGAAGTCTTCGATCGAGCGGTGACGGTTCGGAACGCCTATCGACAAAGATCGCAAGCGAGCGCCTCGAGCGACTCTGAAGGAGGAGGGTAGGAATGAACAAGGTCAGGATCGCCGATTGGGATTCCCTGGCGGACCGCGAGCCGGCGCACGCTCTGGTTGCCAACGTCGACCTGGTCGTGGTCCGCTTCGACGACGATGTTTCGGTGCTGTACGGGCGCTGCCAGCATCGTGGGGCTCTCATGGCGGACGGGTTCGTGCGCGGCAAGGACCTCGTGTGCGGGATTCACTACTGGGACTACCAGTTCGAAAGCGGCGTCAGCTCGTACGACCCCCAAGAGCGGCTCTACAAGTTCCAGAGCTGGCTGGACGAGGGTGGCGTCTGGGTCGACGAGGACGAGATCGCGGCCTGGGAGGAGAACAACCCGCAGCCCTACGTTCGCGACGCCTACCAGGGCGACTTCCAGGACCATTCCAAGGGCAGCCCGGCAGAGCCGCACGTGAAGCTGATTCGCTCCCTGGCGAACGACGGCCTGGAGAAGTACGGGCACCACGGACCGGTCGCCGCTATGGGCGTTTCCCGAGCGGAGCTACCCGCGTGGGACGATCTTCAGTTCGTCACCGCCCAGCTGGCGCGGGTGCCGCAGCTCGACGACACGCCGGTCGGCACCGATCTGGTCGTCGGACCGGGAGCCGCGAAACCGCTCCGGCTGGATATTCCGCTCATCGTGTCGGACATGTCGTTCGGAGCCCTGTCGTTCGAGGCCAAGGTCGCCCTCTCGAAAGGCGCCGACCTTGCAGGTACCGGGATCTGCTCGGGCGAAGGCGGCATGCTGCCCGAGGAGCAGGAGGCCAACCGGAGGTACTTCTACGAGCTGGCATCGGCGCGATTCGGCTTCTCGATGGACAAGCTGGAACGGGTGCAGGCGCTTCACTTCAAGGGCGGCCAGGGCGCCAAGACCGGCACCGGCGGTCACCTACCTGGGCAGAAGGTGATGGGCAAGATCGCCGAGGTGCGCCAGCTGGAGCCCGGCACGCCGGCAATCTCTCCGGCCCGGTTTCCGGATTGGGAGGACGAGGACCCGTTCCGTCACTTCGCCGACGAGGTGCGCGAGTGCTCCGGCGGGATCCCGATCGGCTTCAAGCTCTCGGCCCAGCACATCGAGGACGACATCGACGCCGCGCTGAGGATCGGCGTCGACTACATCATTCTCGACGGCCGGGGCGGTGGCACGGGGGCCGCGCCTTTGCTGTTTCGCGACAACATCTCCGTGCCGACCCTGCCGGCACTGGCGCGGGCCCGGCGGCACCTCGACAAGCGGGGAAAGTCGGGCGAGGTGACCCTGTTCATCACCGGGGGGCTGCGCACACCGGCCGACTTCGCCAAGGCGCTGGCGCTCGGTGCCGATGGGGTAGCGGTGTCGAACTCGGCGATTCAAGCCATCGGCTGCCTGGGGATGCGGGCCTGCCACACCAACAACTGCCCGGTGGGGATCGCCACGCAGAAGGAGCACCTCCGGGCGCGCCTGCCGGTCGACGAAGCGGCCGAGAGGCTCAAGCGGTTCTTCGAGGCCTCGGTCGAGCTCATGCAGGTTCTGGCCAGGGCTTGTGGCCACACCCACCTCGGCCAGTTCCGGTCCGGCGATCTCACCACCTGGAAGCGCGACGTCGCCCACCTGACGGGCGTCCGTTACGGAGGAGTGGGCGCGGTGTAGCGGTCGAGCTCCATCTCGATCGTCTTCCGATGCGCAGGTTCAGTCGACATCGAGATCGACCGCTACATGGCTGCTTCGATTCCGCGCCAGGCTGGAGCCGTCAGCTGTGGGCAGTGCTCGAAAGGAGCATGGCGCGTGCGACGGAGGCCGATCGTTCTACCACTCCGTCACGCCTTGTCATCCTGAGCGACGCGAAGGATACACCGATCACCAGAGATTCTTCCCTTCGCTTCGCTCGAGGGCAGGCTGCTTCGCTGAGAATGACAATTCGAGGCGCAACGCGCGAGCGTAATGTCGCAGCTGCGTGCAGATCCGCCGCCTGACTACTTGGCCTCGAACAGCTCGAGGTACTCCCCATACCCCTCGGCTTCCAACTCCGAGACCGGGATGAACCGCAGCGCCGCCGAGTTCATGCAGTACCGCAATCCGGTCGGCTTTGGACCGTCTTCGAAGACGTGCCCGAGGTGCGAGTCGCCATTCTTGGAGCGGATCTCGGTCCGGACCATGAACAGCTTCCGGTCCACCTTCTCGACGACGTTCTCCGGTTCGAGCGGCTGCCAGAACGACGGCCAGCCGGTTCCCGACTTGTACTTCTCATTGGAGCTGAAAAGCGGCTCGCCGCTGACCACGTCGACATAGATTCCGGCTTGCTTGTTGTCCCAGTACTCGTTGCGGAACGGCGGCTCCGTGCCGTCCTCCTGGGTGACTCGCCACTGCATGGGTGTGAGCTTCTCGCGTAGTTCGTCTTCTGAGGGCTTGGCGTACACCTGGTTTCCTCCGCTGTCGTCGACCGGGCCGGGCGCCGCAGTCAGTCCATGTCCTCCGAGGAGCAGCGCCGTCACGAGAAGAGGAACGGCCGATGATCGGGCTTTCTGCATGGCGCCTCCGTGGTTCTCGGATTCGAACCTCAAAACCGGCGTTGGCTGGTGGTTATTCCCCCTGCCTGGAGGGCTCGCGGCGGCGGAACGTGAGGTAGTCCGCATGCGCTTCGGCTTCCGCCGATCTAGAATACGCGGCTGGGGCGTTCTTGGATGATCACCGGCTATAACACGGACGTCCGGCATCGAGGCGTGGTGTTCCACGTCCAGACCGAGGACAAGGGGGTGAACAACCCTTGCATCGAGAGCCTCGTCTATGTCGGCGGGCAGATCCTCCACAGGCGACGCTCCGAGTACGCGCAGCTCCTGAAGGAAGGCGCTGACAAGGACGTCATTCTCGAACAGCTGGAGGCCCAGCATCGCGAGCTGATCGCCGAGATCCGCATGGGCAAGCTCGATGCCGACACGGAGAGCCGGATCGGACCCCTGGCGGGCCCGCCGCCGCCGCGGCCCGCTCCGGCTCCAGGTTCCGATGCGGACGGGGCGGAGCAAGCGGGCACGGAGAGCGGCTCGCAGAGCCTCGATCAGGTGATCCTGGACTACCTCAACATGGAGGCCGAGCAGGAATACCTGATTCTGGTCATGGATTCGATGGGCGAGCTCAAGCTCGGCAGTGAAGCCCTTCTGGCGTTTCACGCCAAGACCAGCTCGTCGAACAACCCGGTCCCGGGGGCCGACATCGAGGTCAAGCTGATCTCGACCGTCGCCGAGCCCGCGATCCTCGGGTCCGGGGCGACCAATGACGAGGGCAACCTCAACCTCAGGGTCGCGATTCCGGACATCGCCACGGGAACCGCGGCTCTCATCATCTCTGCTTCGAGCGAGGCCGGTGGAGCCGAGATCAAGCACCTGATCTGATGAAACACGCGACCAGGGCCCCGGCCAGAATCGTCGTCAACGGCGAGGAGCGCGAGCTGTCGAGGGCCGAGACACTGGAGTCCTACCTCGAAACCCTCGGCCTCGATCCGCGCGCGGTCGCCGTCGAGTACAACGGTACGATCGTGCGCCGTCCGGGCTACGCGAGCACGAGTCTCAGCGACGGCGACCGTCTCGAGATCGTCCGCTTCGTCCAGGGCGGCTAGCGGCCGACCGAAGCCTGCCCTCGAGCGAAGCGAAGGGTGTCGGCTGGGTCTTGGCGGGACCATCCCACCCCAAGGCCCTTGCGTGCAGCGATTTGAGTTATAGTACCGGCCGCTCCTCGAGGGAGCGCTCTTTCTGGGGCCGCTAGCTCAACTGGCAGAGCAGCAGACTCTTAATCTGCGGGTTCGGGGTTCGAGTCCCTGGCGGCTCACCAATCAAAGCCTTTAAAATCAATGGTTTGAGTGACTGAACCGGGGTGGAGTGCGTACTGTCCGTGGGGGCCCGGCACACCCACGGCACAATCGAGAGGGTAGAATCTGTGCCGTGGCGGTGATTCGGAAGCGGCGTCGGGCGAACGGGAAGCTCTACTACCAGGCGATCGTGAGGCGCCGGGGGCATCCACCGATCTACCAGTCGTTCAAGCGGAAGTCGGCCGCGACCAAGTGGGCAGAGAGGATCGAGGCCGAGATCCTCGCCGGGCGACTGCTGCCGAAGCTCGAGGCTGAGAAGCACACGGTAGCCGAGGCCATCGACCGGTACCTCAAGAACTCGGTCGGTGAGCTTTCCGCAGTCGAGCAGAGGAACCGGCGGGGTCACTTGGCGTGGTGGCGTGAGCGCCGCGGGAGTATGACGCTGGCCGATTTCACGCCGTCGGTGATTGTGGAGGACCGAGATCTTCTGTCTCGGAAGGTGTCGGGGTCGACGACGAATCGTTACTTGGCCACTCTGTCTGTCGTGCTCGATCACGCGCACCGTGAGTGGCAGTGGTTGGACGAGAACCCGATGCGCCGAGTTCGCCGGAAGAAGGAGTCGCCCGGCCGGACACGGTTCCTCGCGGAGGAGGAGCGGGACGCGCTGCTCGAGGCATGCAAGGCGAGTAAGGTGGCGATGTTGCATCCGCTGGTTTTGTTCTGCCTGACGACCGGAGCTCGGCAGGGTGAGGCGCTCGCTCTGCGCTGGAAGGAGGTCGACCTGGTCGCAGGCACGGCGCGGCTGTTGAGGACCAAGAACAGCGACTCGCGAGTGCTGACGCTGCATGGTGAGATCCTGACCGTACTCGGCAGGCTGGCGAAGACACCGCACATCTCCGGCTTGGTGTTTCCGGGGCGTTGGGGCAAAGCGACGTTCCCGAAGAAGGCCTGGGCCGGGGCCGTGGCAGCCGCCGAGCTCGAGGACTTCCGGTTCCACGATTTGAGGCACACGTTCGCATCGTACTTGGCGATGAGCGGAGCGACGCTGCCCGAGCTCGCTGCGGCCCTTGGCCATCGGACGCTGGCGATGGTAAAGAGGTACTCGCATCTCACCGAGTCGCACTCGAGGGCGGTGCAGGTGCGGATGGCGGAGAAGTGGCTGCCGTAGGCTCTGCCGCGGCGCTCGAAGTTCGGGTCGTGTCCTAATAGCGTGTGGGTGGGGTGATACCGGAAGGAGAATTGGTGATGTCATGGGACGCTAAGAAAGTTCTCTCTCACTTGCTTTTGGTGCTCATGCTGATTGTGCCGACCCTGTTCGTGATTCTGCAAGATAACTGGACTGGGGGTGCGGTGTTCCTCATGTCGGGTTTGGCGGTGTGGCTTCTGCTCAGATGGGATGA
>JBHHWO010000127.1:0-12389 GCA_046756565.1 Thermoanaerobaculia bacterium
ACCGCGGCGGGACTCACACCCGCTAGCCCAGTACGGCTGATCAGGACGCACCACGACCGACATTGTAACGATTCGGTAACGACGGTGGTGCTCGCAACAGCCAGAGAGGACTGGCTGCTGCGGGACTCCTCGCATGCGCTCGGAATGACCATGGAGGCGCGGGTACCGTTGGCGACCGAGCTTCAGGGGACGAAACTCGCTCGTCAGGCTGCGGTTCACGAGGGCCACCCGCAGATGGTGGCACTACCGGGAGAAAGGCTCAGGGCATCGAGAAGAGATCGTCCCGCAGCTCATCGCCGATGTCGGTGTTGAGCCTGATGATCTCGGCCAGCGGATGCCGTTCGGGCCAGTCGTGGAACTCCTCCGGCAATCCGTTCTGGTACCAGAAACGGTCACCGTCGCGGAGCCGCTCGAACTGGTCTCGAAGGACATGAAAGGCGACCTCGCCCACCATCGCGCCCGGCACGTGATCCTCCGAGAGCACTCCGACCCATACGTCGATGTCGTCGACCGAATCGTAGATTCCCGCGAGTCGCTGCTGCGCCTCGACGTCCGACGTCACGTCGGCGAAGGTCGCCGCCGGTGCCAGGCCGAAGTCCGTCCGCGCCTGGTTGTAGCTCGGCAGTCCGTGGTCGCGCCCCCTTTGGATGTTGAGTGCGGCCAGATCGAACCCGCCCTGTCCGGGCTTCCCGAACAGGAAGTTTCGGACGTCGTCGATCACGAGGCTGTCGACTTCCTGGGACCGCGCCGAGGCGAGACCGCGCAGAAACGGCTCGATCCCGCTCTCGACCACGACGCCGGGCGCGAAGAACGCGTCCCTCAGCCGGAGGTGTCCGTCGTCCACGGCCTCCCCGTCGGCGCCGATTCGCGGCAAGCGGCTCGGCAACATGCTGTGGCCGATCCGGTAACAGGCGGTCGAAAATATGTTCGCGATGCCCGGATGGATCGTCGGATCGTAGCCGTCATAGGGTGCGATCGCGTCCGGCCCCAGGAGCGCGGGCAGGAACTCGTTGAAGGTGATCGCCTGCATCTCGGCGCCGACCAGGGCTCGAGCCAGCTGGTAGCGCTGCTCTGCGGTCAGGCCGCCACGCCGGCGGAGCATCCGCGTGATCCGGTTGTGCTCTCGAACGAAGAGCACGTGCAACGAGGTGAGCGCCGCGTTCTCGTTCGCTCGCACGTCGCCGGCCAGGAACATGGACGGCTCAAGATCACTCGGCGCGTTGGCGAAGCCTTTTCTGTTGTGGGGCAGAAGCCGGTTGCCGCCGTTTTTCAGACGATCGCCGGTGCCCTTGCGGCGGCGCAGCGCTCGAGCTCGAGCCTCGTCGGATCCATAGACCTGAGAGGCGTCGATCCACGCCGTGATCTGGTTGAGCTGCTGGCGGACCTTGCCCTTTCCGTACACCGAGCGAGCGAATGGGATTGTCATCCGGCCGGTCGCCGCCGGGTCGAAGAACGGATCGCCGGCCGGAACCGGAATGCTCATCTCTTCGCGGGGCTCCGCCGAGCCGGTCAGGGAGATGTCGTGATCCACGAACTGGCCCCAGGCCCAGATGAAGTGGCTCATACCGGCGGCGTTCTTCTTCGACGCAGGCTGGTCCGCGCTCGCGTTGCTGATCGCGCGAGCCCCAGGGCGATCGGCTCCCGCCGGTGTCGACCTACCGTCGCCGTAGTCGACCGTGGTCAAGCGCAGTAGCTTGGTTCCGGCCCGGCCCCAGTCGTCGTGATCCAGGTTGTTGCCGTGGCCATCGATAGTGCGGATTGTCTTGTTCGCCGCCCAAGCGCCCGCACACACGGTGAGCGCGAGCACCAGAGCGACTACCGCGCATCTTCCGATTTGCTTTCGAGTTTTTGAGACTCCCCTGAACTTCATGCGATCGATCCTCTCCGCTTCGTTCCCCGCTCGCTCGAGCGCCGTTTTGACTCCGGCCGTAAGGCCCGATTGTACGCGGCCGGATGCGGGTTGGCTAGCAGTTACGAGCGCATCGGCATACGCGGAAGGCTGCTACGCTAGAGAGCGATTCGAGGGCCGCTCTGCGGCGCCATGAATCCACCTTCATCCCCAGTAAAGAGGATTTCGAAATGAAGCTTCGACTGTGCCTTGTCCTCGTACTCCTGGCCGCTCCGGCTCTCGTTCACGCCGAGACCAGCTCGGCATCCCAAGCCACCGATTCGGCTCTCACTGCCGAGATGGTAGTGGATTTGAATCGGGTGACCTCGGTAGCGATCTCGCCGGACGCCGATTCGGTGGCCTACACGCTCGAGGTCGCGCGACCGGCGGACGACGAACCGGGGCGCTCGTATTCCGAGCTGTGGGTAGCGAGTACCAATGGGGGCGAGCCGCGCCACTTCGCCGGTAGCGACGAATCGATCAGCTCGCCGGCCTGGTCGCCCGACGGCGAGCTCATCACTTTTCGCGTCAAGCGCGAAAAAGAGCACGACGGCACTCAGCTCTTTGCGATCCCGGCGGACGGCGGCGAAGCCAGGCTCATGACCGAGCACGATGGCAACGTCTCGAGCTATCAGTGGTCTCCGGACGGCAAGCAGATCGCGTTCGCCGCTCGCGACCGAGACTCCGACGACCGCAAGAAGGAAAAGGAGGCCGGCAAGGACTGGGTGGTCTACGGCGAAGAGCCCGGCTATCGTCACCTCTGGCTGCTCGACGTCGACAGCGGCGAGTGCCGGCGCGCGTTCGACCTCGACCTCGACGCGCGCGAGCTTCATTGGACTCCCGACGGCGAGACAATCATCTTCCAGGCGACCGCGACAGCGACCACCGACGACGAGTATCTGTTCACACGCATTTTCCGGGTGCCCGCAGCCGGCCACGCGGAGCCCGAGGTGCTCACCGAGACGGAAGGCAAGCTCGGCCACATGGCGGTCTCACCCGACGGCGAGACCCTGGCGTTTCTCGGCGCCACGAGTCTCAACGACCCGGTGGCACAGAGCCTGTTCGTGGTGTCGACCGGTGGCGGCGCGACTCGCAACCTCACCGAGGGCTACGAGGGCAGCGGCGCCAATCTCGCCTGGAAAGACGATTCGACGCTGCTGCTTCTGTCGACCCGGGGCGAGGGCCATGTTTTGACCGAGATCGATGCCGAAAGCGGTCAGCAGGGCCCTGCGATCGATCCCGGTCTCATCCTTCGGCAGCTCGACTACCACGCGCCGTCCGGCGTCCTGGCCGCCGCCGCAGAGTCGCCCGCCCATCCATCCGAGCTGTACGCGGGGATCCCCGGTCCGGAGAGCCTCGAGCGCCGCAGCCGGCACAACTCGGCTCTGGCCAGCGTCGAGCTCGCGCGTCAGGAGGTCATCCAATGGAAGGGCGCCGAGAGCTGGGACATCCGGGGCGTCTTGACCTACCCTCTCGGCTACGAGGCGGGCCAGCGGTACCCGCTCGTGCTTCAGGTGCACGGCGGACCCGAAGGTGTGAGCCTGAACGGCTGGACCACCAGTCCCGGCTATCCGGTCCAGCTCCTGGCGGCGCGCGGTTACATGGTGCTGCAGCCGAATTATCGCGGCAGCTCGGGTCGTGGCGTCGCCTTCAGCAAGGCCGATCATGACGACCTCGGCGGCGCCGAGTTCGAGGACATCCTGGCCGGCGTTGACGCACTTGTCGAGCGCGGACTGGTCGACGGCGAGCGAGTCGGAACCGGCGGCTGGTCCTACGGCGGCTACATGTCCGCCTGGGCGGCGACGCGCCACACCGAGCGATTCCAAGCCTCGGTGGTGGCGGCGGGCCTGACAAACTGGATCTCGTTCACCGGCTCGACCGACATCCCCAACGAGATGTCGATCGTGCACTGGAACCAATGGTGGTTCGATCACCCGGAGCTGCACTGGGAGCGCTCACCGATCGCGCACATCAACCAGGCTCAGACCCCGACCCTGGTGGTAACCGGCGCCAAAGACGAGCGGGTCCATCCCGAACAGGCGATGGAGCTCCACACCGCCCTTCGCATCAAGGGTGTCCCGACCCAGATGGTGTTCTACCCACGCCAGCCTCATGGCCTGCGGGAGCGCGCTCATCAGCTCGACTTCATCGATCGCACGCTCGGCTGGTTCGACAAGTACCTGTCGGCGCCCGAGGTCGAGGCGATCGACGAGCGCAGGGACTGACCTCGGGGACACCATTGCCTGGTGTCCCCTTCCCGACTGCTTTTCGGAACCGCGTCAAGCGGCCCTTCCTCGACCCTGCGCAGCGTTCGACCTCCGAGTCGCCGGTCGACAGCCAACGCCGGGCTCGGCTTGACCGTATACGATCAAGAGACGACGTACTCTCGATGATGAGCTCAAGGAAGAATCCAGCCCTCATCCTCGTGCTGGTCCTGTCGTCCGCGCTCCTGCCATCCGCCGCCCGAGCCGACATTCTCTGGCAGCACGACACCGGCGGCTGAGTCTACGTAACGCCCACGGTCGTGGGTGATGTGGTCTACGCATTCTCGTGCTCTGGAATCGTCTTCGCCTTCGACAAGACGACGGGAGCCGTTCGCTGGACCTACGACACCAAGCTCGAAGAGGGCACTCAGTCGACCTTTCACGGCGAGCCCGTGGTGACCGACGAACTCTTGATCGTGGCTGGGGACATCGGCTGGGTCTACGCCTTCGAGCTCGACACCGGCCGGACCCGCTGGAAGACCTTGGCCGGACCTCTGGGGATCTACGGCGACCTCCTCCAGGCCGGTTCCCTGGTCGCAGGCTCGAGCTCGAGAGGAGGCTTCTTCGCTCTCGATCTCGACACCGGCGCCGTGCTCTGGAAGGTCGAGCCCGATCAGCCCGGCTCCGCGATGTACTTCAGCTCCCCGGTTCGGCTCGGTGAAAGGCTCTACTTCGCCGAATTCGGAAGCCGGGTCAGTAGCGTCGTAACCGAGACCGGCGAGGTGGCCTGGACGCGTGACCTCGAGGCGGAGCTCACCACCGATCTCGCCGCCGTCGATGGCGGACTCGTTGTCGGACTGACCGGAGGCCGGCTGGTGCGTCTCGACGCCTCGACCGGACGAACGACCGCGGCGATCGAGCTTCCGGAACAAGTGGTCGGTACACCCGTACATGCCGGGAGCGCGCTCGTGCTGACCGACTACTCGAGCTTCCTGCATGCGGTCGAGCGGGATCTGTCGGCGGTCCGGTGGAGTCAGGCCGGGCGCTGGAGCTCCGAGCGAGTCCTGGTCGAGGACGGCGCCGTCGTCGCAGGCTCGGCCGACGGTGAGCTCATGGCGATGGATCTCGACACCGGCGCGCCGCTGTGGACGAAGGATTTCGAAGGCGTCATTCGAGGCATCGGACGGTCCACCGATACCTACTTCGTCGGTGTGCAGGCTGGAACCGTGTACGCCTTCCGCCGGGAATAGCGCCGTCGCCCCACCCTCCGGCCCGGGAGCCTCGCCGCCGGAAGATATTTCCCATCGGGCCTCGGTCCGAGCTCACCGCCCGAGCCGCGAACCTTCCCGAAGATCAACAGCTATCGGGTTTTCTCCTGGTCGAAAGCGTTGGCAGGAGGTTTGCGTTCTCAAGTCGGTGCTCGTGGTTGAGCACTCTTCACACTGCGGCGTTCGCCGCACAACAACCCATAGGAGGGAATGTGGAATGAATGGAAAACTGAAGCAATCTGTAGCGATTCTGGGCGCCTTCGCCCTGCTGGCCGCGCTCGCCGGGCCCGGCCCGGCCAGCGCTCAAGGCAGTGGTGACCCGGAAATTCTTGCCCTGATGGAGGCAATCAACGTGGAGCTCGCCCAGTCCGGCCAGGGCATCGCGGTCGAGCAGATCGAGTTCTTCACCTTCGGTCTCGGCCGGCCCAGCAACCGCATCCACCAGCAGCCCTTCCGCTGGGTGCCCGGCGACCCCCGAAGACTGGCCCAGGGCATAGACATCACCTATCTCGTCGACCAGAGTGACGGCGCGACAGCGAGCGGTCTCTCGAACGCCGACACCGAAGCGGCCATCGACCGCTCCATGGTGACCTGGGACCTCGAGAGCTGCCTGAGCAAGGTCTCTCTGGTCAAGAGAACCGACGATGGCTCCGACCCGGACATCTTCGACTCGTTCTTCGGTTTCGGCGGCTTCGGGAATCCATTCGCGGCCGACATCGTCGAGGCCGGCTGGCTGCCGCGCGCCTTCTTCGAAGCGGTCGGCGGCCCGGGCGGCGGCCGGGGCATTCTCGCCTTTTCGGTGACGTTCATCTTTCTCGATGCCTCCGGCAACCCGAGCGACATCAACGGCGACAATTACCTCGACACGGCACTCAACGAGGTCTACTACAACGACACCTTCGGCGATCCCGGCGATGATCGCGCCGGCAACCCGTGGGGTATCGACATCCAGCTTCCGGGCATCGACGTCGAGACCGTAGCTCTCCATGAGAACGGCCACTCGCTCGGGGTGGGGCACTTCGGTCCACCGCCGGACGCGGTGATGAATCCGGTCTATGCCGGACCGCGCCAGTCGCCGCTGCCGATCGACCAGGCCGGCATGTGCGCGGTGTGGGCGTCCTGGCCCAACCCGTAGTCACCCCGCCTGCCGCTTTCCGAGAGCCCGCGCTCTGGCGCGGGCTCTCTCTTTGCATCCTGAGCATCCTCGCGGTCTCGACCCACGCTCGTGATAGAACGGCGTCGATGACTCCGACTACCGCTACCAGCTTCTCCTCCGAAGCCATCACCCGGAGCATCCGGGTTCACGTGGATCCACAGTTTTGCCCGCACCGATCGGACCCGGCCGAAGGCCAGTGGTTTTTCCTCTATACCGTCACCATCACCAACGAAGGCGACGAGACGGTTCAGCTTCTCACCCGGCACTGGATCATTACCGATGGGACCGGTCATGTTCAGGAGGTACACGGTCCGGGCGTCGTCGGCGAGCAGCCAGTGCTCGCCTCAGGTCAGTCCTTCGAATACACCTCGGGGTGCCCTCTCACGACGGACGTCGGCAAGATGGAAGGCTCGTATCAGATGGTCAGCTCCGCCGGAGAGCAATTCGACATTCGGATCGCGCCTTTCACCTTGTGCGAAGAGAGCACGGTCAATTGAGGCGAGAACCTCGACGGAACCGTGATTCCGAGCACAGCCTATAAGCCCAAAGCTCGCAACTGTCATTCTCTTTCCGGCCGAACCGCTAGCGCAGCTGGACGTAGCCGAAGTAGACGAAGAGCACGAGCGTCGCGATCAAGACGCCGGTTGTCACCATGCGGTTTCGGTGGCGAGGCCCGATCCACTCCACGCGTCCGTTCAGCACCAGTAGAGCCGCCGCCAGACCGGGTATGAACAACGCGCCCACGACCGCATACACCTTCTGGATCTGGACGAAGCTCGAAAACAGCCCAGCGATCGACGCCAGAGCCAGAGCCACGAGATAGCCGCGATACGGCAGGCCCCGGGTGTCGACCGCCGAGTCTCCACCCGCCGGCGAAGGGAAGAGCAACCGCCAGAGGTCCGCGAACAAATACGGGATCGACTGCCACACGCCCAGGAGACTGCTCGCCACCGCGGCCCAGGCTCCGGTGAGGAAGAGAAGCCGCCCCGCTCCGCCGAGCGAGCTTCCCAGTCGCTCTCCCAGACGAACCAGCAGCGTCGCACCGCCGCCTTCGACCTCGACAGTGGATCCAACGATGACCATGGCGACGCCGAAGAGAGCGGTCATTCCGTAGCCACAGGCCAGGTCCAGCCGGCACTGGCGGAGCCGCTCGGGACCGGTGAGGCCTTCTTCGCGGATCCAGTAGCCGTAACAAAGCAGAGTCACCGTGCCACCGACGCCCCCCAGGAGCGCGACGGTCCAGACCAGCCCGCCGGCCTCCTGCTGCGCGATGGCCGGCACCAAGAGACCGCGGAGGACGGATACGGGGTCGGGACCCAGTCGGACCGCGGTGAGCGTGACGGTTGCGACCATCACCACGATGGCCAGGCTCATGACCTTCTCGAACAGCCGGTAACCACCCAGCCACACCAGAGCGACACCCAGAACGCTGTGGAGCGCTCCGAACACCACCTTGCCCGTCTCGGCGTCGCCGAAGATCGGCGCCAGCGCGTGCGCGGTGATTCCGCACGCGCTCGCCAGCGCCCGGCCGACCACGAAGCTCCAGATCAGGAGGTAGGCGAGAAAGACCACCGAGACGGTGCGTCCCAGGCGTCCCACCGCTCCCTCGACCAGAGTCTCACCGGTCGCAAGCTGCCAGCGCGCCAGACCTTCATTGAGCACGAACTTCAAGAGGGCGCCGAGGAGCACGGCCCAGAGAACGGTCAAGCCGAGCCGGCTTCCCGCGATCGAAGCGGTGGAGAGGTCCCCGGCGCCCACGCCCGTGGCCGCGACCAGAAGCCCGGGGCCGATAACGGTCAGAAGCCGGCGCCGGGACATCGGCCGAGTCTAGCGGCCACCGCCGTCGCACCGGTCAACCGACGCGAGAACCCGGACGCGTCGGTCCCGGCGCCACCTCCCGCTCGTCATCCTGAGCGGAGCGAAGGATCCCACGGGGTCGGCACGGGTAACCTCGAGGGGCGCCGCTATCGCAGCGCCTGCCATCCTGAGCTAGCGAAGGATCCCTCGGGGCAGGTACGGCTACCCGGGACTCCTCGCTCCGCTCGGATTGACGTCGCCCCGCGTCCGGCAGCCCGACGCTAGCCAAGCATCAACGCGGCCCGTCGATCTCCACCCACGCGACCGTCGACAACAGTCCCGCGATGGCGATGATCGCGAGAAGGCACACGAGTGGCAGCGCCAGGCAGATCACCCAGCCCCACCAGGGGGCTTCTTCGCCGGGCTCCTTTGCCACGATTGTCTTGGCGATGATGTCGAGGGCTCGCTGTTTCTTCTCCGTGAACGGGATGAACAGCGCGTCGATCACGATCATCTCGAAGTAGTAGGCGAGCCGCCGCACGAAGGCCTGTCCCAGACCGATCGGACCACCGGTCTCACGAATCACCCGGATTCTGAGCCAGTGCTTGCCGAGGGTCTTGCCGAAGCGCCATTCGAGCAGCGGGAAGTAGAAGACCACGATTCCCATGAAGGCGAGCGCACCGAGAGTCATCGCCAGAATCGCCAGAACCGAGGGCTCCCCCTCCGGCGCGAATGCCCGGCAGAACGGAAGCACCAGGGCGAGAGGAATGAGGCACAACGCTCCCATGACCCCGAGGTCCCCTACGAAGGCCACGAAACGCCGCCAAAATCCTGCATACTGGAAGTCGCGATCTGCGTTGAAGGCGCCAGCCACGTCCTCGGGTCTTCCCATGTCTTCGATGATCCGCGCCGGAGTCTGCCCGCGCTCCTCGGCGTCGGCGAAGTGCGCGCGCAGGTCGGCCTCGAAGCGCTCTCGCTCCGCGGGCCGCGCGAAGACGCACGCCATGACGTCCTGGATATAGCGATCTACGGGTTTCATGATTCCCCTCCTTCGGGTGCGGTGGACGGCGACGAGATGCCCGCGAGGACGGCCTCGACCGCGGCCGAAAAGCTCCTCCAGGCGTCGGTCAGCTCCGATACCCGGCCCTCGCCGGCCTCGGTGAGCTTGTAGACCTTGCGCGGAACCCCGCGCCCGGAGGAGCGGTCCGGCTGTTCCCACTTGGGCTCGACCAGCCCGGCGTCCTCGAGCCGGTAGAGCACCGGATACAAGGTGCCCTCCTTGAGGCCGAAGCCGCCTCCGGTTCGTGCCGCGAGCCGGCTCAACAGCTCGTAACCATAGGTTGGCTCGTCGGCCAGGATCCGCAGAAGCAGCAGCTCCAAGGTCCCGCGTTTGAGTTCTCGTTCCAGTTTGCTCATCGGTATCACCTCGTTCAACTATAAATACGTTAGCACCATATACTTTGTTTCACAAGGTATAGAGTTTGCCGCTTGGTCAGCGCGGCCGGGGCGAGACTCGACTGCCACCGGGAGCACAGCGGCCTGTATCCTCTGCGCTGGATTTCCGTACTTCCCTTTGGCAGGGAGTCCCCAAGCAACGAGAGATCGCGCCATCGATGGCGACTTTTCTGGCCCTCATCCCGCTCGCGTCCGTCCTGTTCGCTCAAGAGACGGACCCGGCCCCTGAGCTCCACGCCGGCATCGCCCAGCTTCGCCACGATGCCGGAACCTGGAAGGTCGTGACCGAGTTCCTGGCCCCGGCCGGATCGGTCAGGCGCTCCGTCGAGGGCACCTACACCTTCGAATGGGTGGTTCCGGATCGCGTCCTGGTCGGCAGAACCGAGTCTCCTGAGCTCGGCCCTGGCTCGGGTCTCCTCTACTACCTGAAAGAGAGCACCAACACGCTCGAGCAGGTTTCGGTTAGTGCGGGCGGTCACCTCTGGATCCTCTCGGGACCGGACCGTGATCGGCGATCTCGCGCCCGATGGCGCGGCCAAACGTGACGGCCTCGAGGAGGGCGACGTGCTGCTCTCGGCGGGTGGCGTGGCCTTCGTCGGCGACGTGATGGAAGTCCTCGACGCCTATCTCGGAAGCGGCGATCCGATCACGTTCGTCGTGCGACGCGGTGGCGAAGAGGTCGAGGTCACCGTCAAGCCCGATCCTAGATGGTGGTCTGGTCGCTCGGCCGTCAGCTCTCTTCGACCTGCGCGAGCATGGCCCTGAATCGCGGAGTCTCTGCGAGCAGCCGAAATCCAGGATCGAGCTTGAGCCCAATGATCCAGGGCTCCCTGCCCGCCACGGCTTCCTCCAATAGATCGAGCGCCCGACCCGGCTCGCCCAGGCCCGCCAGGATCGGGGCCCGGTAAAACGCGGTGGAGATCGACTCGGGGAAGTCGTTCTCCAACTCTCGCAGGATCGCGCGGGCCTCCGTACGGCGATCCAGAAGAGCATACCCGTAGCCCAAAGCGCCCAGCCGAGGCGACGGCATCGGCGAGTGGAATGGCGATGCGCAGAAACTCCCCGAGCGGCAAACCGCCTTCGGGAATCGAATCCTCGAGGCTGCGCCCCTCGACTACTTCCATGGTCAGAAAGCGGAGTCCCTCGCTCTCCTCGATCGAGTAGATGCGCACGATATTCGGGTGCTCGAGGGCGGCCGCAGCCTCGGCTTCGCGTTGGAATCGCTCGAGGCGCTCGGCGTCTTCGGACAGCTCGCGCGGCAGGATCTTGAGCGCCACCCGGCGCTTGAGCTTGAGGTCATCCGCCAGGTAGACCTCTCCCATTCCACCCTCACCGAGCTTCTCGAGGATCCGATAGTGAAGAAGTTGTCGCCCGATCAAGTCAGGTGCGAGATTACCAGCCGGCTCCGGCGTCTGGAGAGAGCTAGCCCAGCGTTTTGGACCCTGGCCGGATAACCTCGGCCGATGAATTCGGCTGCCGGATCGCTGCACTCCCGTCGGGTGGAAGCCGGCAAGCTCACGAGGCTGGCCGGTCCGCTAATCCTGGGCCAGCTGGCCGGCGTGTTGATGACCTTCGTCGACACGGTCATGGCAGGCCGGCTCTCGGCCGAGGCGCTGGCGTCGGTCGCCGCGGGCGCCGCGGTCTGGCACACCATCATGCTCGCAGGCATGGGAACTCTTCTCGCGGTGTCGCCTTCGGTGGCTCATCTCGCCGGCGCCGGCAAGCACCACGAGATCGGCCCGCTGGTGCGCCAGGCCCTGTGGATTGCCGCGGCTCTCACAGCTCTCACGGTGGCCCTCTACTTCGGCGCCGGACCGCTTCTTCGCGCGCTCGATCTCGAACCGGGGCTGCACCCGACGATTCTCGGTTATCTGCAAGCGCTCCTCTGGGGAGCCCCTGCGATGTACGCCTTCCTGACCTTCCGCTTTCTCTGCGAGGGCATGGAGATCAGCCGTCCGGTCATGTACTTCGGCTTCATAGGGCTGGGCGTCAACGTGATCGGCAACTACGGTCTGATCTACGGACACTGGGGACTCCCCGCCCTCGGCGCCATCGGATGCGGGTACGCCACTTCCGCCGTGTGGTGGACCGAGCTCGTCGGTCTGGTTCTCTACATCCGGCGGCATCCGAAGCTCGGCTCTCTCGGGGTCTTCGGCCGCATCGACAAACCTCGTCTCTATTGGATTCGCGAGCTTCTGCGCCTCGGCCTGCCCATCGGCTTCAGCTTTTTCGTCGAGGTTTCGATGTTCGCCGGGGTGGCTCTGCTCATGGGCTCAATCAGCGCAATCGCCGTCGCCGGTCATCAGATCGCGATCAACGTTGCCTCCACCACGTTCATGGTTCCTCTCGGGATCGCGCTCGCCACTACCGTTCGAGTCGGGAACGCGGTTGGTCGCGGCGACCTGGAGGGCGCGCGCCGATCGGGCTGGCTCGGCATGCAGCTCGCTCTCGCCATCAACGTGATTTCGGCGACCTTCCTCATGCTCTTTCGGGGACCGATCGCCAGAATCTACACGGCGGACCTGGGCGTCATCGCAATCGCGGTGCAGCTTCTGATCCTGGCGGCGATTTTCCAGCTCTCGGACGGGCTTCAGGTCTCGGCGGCCGGAGCCCTGCGAGGC
>JBHHWO010000128.1:0-12369 GCA_046756565.1 Thermoanaerobaculia bacterium
TGAGGCCGGGCTTCCGAGCGTTGCGATCGTCAGTCCCATCATGCCTCCTCCGAGGTCGAAGGGACTCAGATCGGTGAAGATTAGATATTCTTCGCCCCCGTCGCCGGGAAGCTCGAGATCAAATGTTGCTCCGGTACTTTTGGTGCTGCTGCCGGTCTGATCCGTGACGCTTACATTTAAATTCGGGTTAGTCGTATAGATGGCCAAGTCATACGTGTTGGATGATACGAGATTCTTAATATCCATGACGCCCGTCCCGCCGCCGGCGTACAGTTCGAGGGCCCGTCCGTTGGCGTCGAAGCTCCCGTACCAGGCATCCAGGAACAGAAATCTGGTCGCGTCGTCGACGGTCAAGAAGTTCGCTCCGTAGGCCATGAGCTGTTCGACCTGGAAGTCGTCCAGATCCCAGTCCTCGAGCAGGTAGAGAATTCCGACACTGGTGCGGTCCGACAGCTTGCGGATGTACTTCGCTTCGACTGTGGTCCGTGTGTTGGTCTGATCGGGGAAGTCGAACGCGAGGGAGACGCCCACGGGTGTCGCCGGGTCGTTGCCGAGATCCACTGGGGGAGCAGGATTCGTGTTGCGCTGCTCGATCGTCGCGTCAAGGTAGTCGAACTCGAGGTCGAACCGGTTCTTCGTACCCTCGGGCTCGAAGCTGAGTGCGAGGCCGTACGACATGTCCTCGTCCTCGTAGGTCGGGAACCAATCGTAGTTGGGCACGCCCCAGGGCGCCGACCAGGAGGCTCCCGGCGGAGGCGCGCAGTTCGAGCACTTGGTGCGTAGATGCATGTCGGTCTCGGCCTCGTTGCTGTCGAGGTAGAGGTAAAGGCTGGTGGCGTCCGAGAGCATGAAGCTCGCGTCTGCGCTCCAGCCGCTACTGTCGCCTTTCAGGTAGCCGTACTCCGAGTCCGGGTAGTCGTCGTCCCAGCTGCGAGCCTCGACGCCGAGCGTGATCCCGTCCCGCGGGTAGAAATCGAACCGCGCTGTGTAGGAGTCGCGATCGCGGTTGGCGATGTCGAACTGCCTGACACCCGTGTTCTCGCCCGAGAACCCGACTTGGTACGCCCCGCTGAACTCCCGCTCCGAAGTTGCGTACTCGACACGGGCGTCGGCCCATTCGCAGGCGTCCCAGAAGAGCCTGAGACCCAGCGTGTCGTCGTCGGTGCCGTCGACCGCCCGGTTGCCGACCTCGCGGCTGTCGTTGCCGGTGGTACTCCGATAACGGGTCCAGTCCCAGCTGTCCTGTTTCCAGAACGCAGCCAGACGGACGTCGTCCTTGAGGTCGAAGACACCTTCGATCTTGAGATTCTGCCGTTCGTACGCGTGCGGCACGAACGCAAGGCTGGTGCCCTTGAAATCGGTCTTGATCCGGGACTCGATGTACTCGGTCCGGCCGGGAATCACCAGGCTGCTCGATCCGCCGTCGTACTCGTAGGTCCTCCACGAAGCGTTGATCCGCACTTTGTCGGACGGCTTCGAGCTGAGGCGCAGATCGTAGACCGTGATGTCCGATGTCGCGTTGAGGCTGTTCTGGGGCAGGATCGCGGTCGTCGTCGGATCGTCGGCCGCGTTGACCACACCATCGCCGTTCAGGTCCTTGGTGCCGATGTTGGCCGGATTCGTCGTGATCGGGGCAAAGGGGTCGTCCTGGCTGTGCTCGCCGGTGGTGAACGAGGCGGTGAGCCGCGTGTGGTCGGCCAGGTCGAAGCCCGCGGTCAGGGCGAGGTTCCAGGCGTCATTCGACGGCGGCAGTGAAGCTCTGGCCTCCTCGTGGAGGCCTCGGCGGCTGCCGCTCGTACCCTCGACGCCGTTGAACCAGAACGGGTTGTCGTAGAGCAGGAACGGGTTGGAGTTCTCGAACTCCGAATAGGTGTACTTGACGTTGCCGAACCAGCGATCCTGGCGATAGTTCGCCCAGATACTGGTGTTTTGCGTGTCGTACTCGATCATGGCCGGAAGCTCGATGCCCCGGATCGAGAAGAAGTAGTCGTAGTCGGTGGCGCCGTCGCCGTCGACGTCCGTGATCCGCTGATAGGTGCCGCTGCCGAGCGGTTGCGTGCCGCGGCTCGCATGCCGCTGATAGTCGAATCCGACCGACCAAGCAGAGGATCCGTGGTAGTCGAGATTGAACTCGTTGGTTCTCCGCTTGATCGCCAGGTCGAACGGGGTGGTACCGGTCAGTAGATCGTTGGTGAGTCCTTGAACCAGGGCATTGTCGGCAGTGGTTTCACCGGCGTCGGTGAAGAACGGGATGCCGTTGCCGTTCGGATCCTCGAACAGCTGCTGGATGAAGTCGCCAATGCGGTAGGCGCCGCCCTCCAGACTCATGGGAAGCCGGCCGCGGTTCCCGAACACCATCGGCGTCGAGTCGAAGGCGTAGCGCATGCGCCACTTGTCTCGAAGACCCATGCGGATTCGGTAGCGCTCATCGTCTTGCTCGACGTCATAGGCCTCCAGGTCGAAGTAGCTGGCTCCTTCCTGGAATGGGTTTGCGATTCGCAGATAGTCGACCACGAAGCCGCTGGGCACGTCCTTGTAGCGATCGAATCCTCCTCGACGGTCGTCGGAGTCGGAGTCGGCGTCGTTGTCGGCGGCGCCTTCGTCGCCTTCGACGGCAACGCCTTGTGCCCCGAAGACGATCTTCTGAATCGAACCGTCGTCGTGGTCCGCGGCGTTGGCTGCAACACCGCCGGTGACCGTGATCGTCAGGACGGCGAGGGTGAGGATGGAAATCCGAAAAATCATGGTTTTCATCTCTTATCCTCCTCCTAGCGCATGAAGATCACGCCCGACGGATGATTGCTTCCGTGGATGCGAGGGTGGCAGTTGACGCAGGAGCGATTGACGTTCCATACCTGCGAGGGTTCTCCGGGCACCGTCTGGTGGTGACCGAAGAGGTGACAGGACTGACACAGCCTGGGTGCCGACACCGTCAGCAGCTTGGTCTGATTCGATCCATGAGAATCGTGACAGGTCAGGCAGTTCTCCCGAACCGGCGCGTGCTCCCACAGGAAGGGACCGCGGGTCTCGGCGTGGCATTCCCAGCACTTGTCATTGACGGAAGCCGCGTCGACCGCGCCGCCGAGAGGCGAGCCGTGCGGGCTGTGGCAGCTGTCGCACGACATCTGTCCATGCTTGAGCGGATGGTTCGAGCGCTGGTACATGGTCTTGCGCATGTCCTTGTGGCACTCGAGGCAGCTCGCGGTCTTGTTCTTGTTGACCAGCGCGTGATCGTTGGTCCACGGTGTGTGGGCCGAGTGACACGAGGTGCATGTGGAGTCGGCGGTCTGGTGTGCACTGCCTTTCCAGTAGGCCAGCGAGGCGTCGTCATGACAGCTCATGCACGCGTCCGCCCCGGCCTCCGGCGAGAGCTCGGCAAAGACCGTGATCAGCTCGGGGTCGCCGTCTTCGACGTGGGCTTCACCCGGGCCGTGGCAGGTCTCGCAGCTCTCTGCCGCGCTCCAGCCTTCGAGGTTCGCTCGGCCGTGTGCCGAAAGCTCGAAGGCGCTGACCACATCGTCATGGCAGTCCGCGCAGGTCTCGCTGCCGACATAGCCTGGGGCCATCTCGGCAGCAGTCGTGGCGCCGAGGACGGCGCCGGCTTCCAGAGAGAGCAGCAACACCAGACCCATGCCTAGTGCGAGTCTTCGTCGAGCTCTCATCTCAATGCTCCTTTCTCCGTCGTTTCTATAAGCCTCGATCGGTACAAAGTCTTCCAATGTTCATGGGGCTTTTTGCCACCCAAGCGGGTGGTTTCCGACACATGGAAAGGGGGCCTGCCGAGCCTGCCGGGTCGTCGTGCCGGAGTGGTGTGCTGAGCGGTATACTTTGGACGCACTCCGCAGCTTTGTTGCGAAGCCACTATGGGGAAGTCCGGCAAGCGGCAGACGACCGCTGACATCGCTGTCGAGCTGAGCCGCCGTTCGGCCTGGCCGCCGAGATTCATCGGACTGCCCCAGAGGAAGATCGAGCACACGATCGACGAGCTCGCCTTCCACGACGTGACCCTGCGCTGTTTCCCGCTGCGGGCGAAGATGAGCCGCCTCGAGAGCTTCTGCGAGCGCTACCTGGGCGTCGGCATGGAGGTTCCGGAGGGCATCGCCGACTTCCGGCCGGCCGGGCCGTGGGTGCTGTTTGCGGTGATCAACTACGGCCGCATGTCCGCGGCCAAGTCCAACCTGGGCTGGTCGGCGCAAAACGAGATCATGTTCCAGGTACCCCTGATCGGCCGCTGGAACGAATGGGACGAGGACAAGCGCGAGGCCCGGATGGTTCAGGACTTTTCGACGGTGGCGCCGTTCATCTTCGTGGACGACGACTGGTCGGTCGCCGCCGGCCGGGAGATCTACGGCTGGCCCAAGGTGACCAGCCGGCTCCAGGCGGGCCTGAACACCTGGCTTCGTGATCCGAGACGAGCCCGTCTTCTCATGAGGCTGCAGACCCTGGTGGTTCCCAAGCTCTACGCCGGCCAGGAGGCCGAGCTCGAGACGTTGCTCGAGATCGAACAGGACACGCCCCGGGCCGAGGTGCCAGCGGCTCTCGACTACGTCATGAATCCGCTCATGAGGCTGTCGAAGTCGATGGTCGGCGCGATCGACGCGGTCCCGGATCTGGTGGAAACCCTGGCCGGTCTGATGACGTCTCCGAAGGGCTCCGCCGACAGTTCCGCTGGCGCGTCGCCCGCACCGATCGCCTCGGTCCTGAGCCGGCTCTTCCAGTCGCTCACCCGGATGCCACCCGACCTCTACGGCAACACGGTCAACTTGAAGCAGTTTCGCGCCCCGTTGCCCGGCGCCGCCTGCTATCAGTCGCTCAACAACGCCAAGATGGCCGTCACGCGCTTCAACCAGGGCGGGCTGATGGGCAGCGGCGAGCTCTTCCGCGGCGATCCGACCGGCGGCTTCTCGATCCTGTTGTACGAGCAGGATGCCTACCCGATCGTCGAGTCTCTCGGGCTCGAGGTGGACGCACAGATCCGGCGGGACGGCAAGCTGGTCTCGGTGCTCAGGCCGCTGTTGCCATTCTGGATGTCGCTCGACCTGCGCTACGAGAAGGCGCGCCGAATCTGCTGGCGTGCGGAGCGGCCGAAGTCCGCCGGTATCGCAGCCGGCGGCCAGTCCAATGGCGGCTGGCAACGGTGGCTGGGTTCTCCGGAGAAGCCGCCCGAATCTACGGGCTCCCATCCGGTCGGGATCGACCATCTTCGGCCGGAGCCGTTCGGAACCACCAGCTCGGAGCTACCGAGCTTCAACACTGCCCTGGGACCGGTCGTCGAGGCGGTTCAGGGCCCATTCGATTTCCACGACGTGACCATCCGGGTTCTGCCACTCCGGGCCTCCTCGGACCGCCTTCGAGAAGCGCTTCCATCCGAGCGCCAGATGGAGCCGTACCGGCCGGTCCCGCGCGGTGACGGGGACGACGACTCCTGGGTCTACCTAGTGGTGACGAGCTATGGCCGCATGTCTTCGAAGGCGAACAACATCGGCTGGTGGGCGCGCAGCGAGGTCGGCTTCGCGTTCGTGGCCGAGAGCACGGAGCTGATCGGGCTGGCCACGCGCGGCTTCAGTAGCGGACCGATCCCTCCCGCCGAGACCCGTACCGTCAACTGGCTGCACTGGCCCTACGTTTTCGCGGACTCTCCGATCGCGGTCAGCGAGGGCCGTGAGGTGCTGGGCTTGCCGACCAGGTTCTGCCGGATCGCCAAGGGCGAGGATCCGTGGCTGGAGGCCGACGGGCCTGAGGCGCATCGCCGCCTCCTGAGCCTGAGCGCTCTCGACTACCCGGCCGCCGGGGTCGGCCAGCAGGCGGTCGAGCTACGCTTGTTCGGCATCGAGCGTGCAGCGGCCGCCAGCCCGACGGCGGGAGACGAGTCGATGGTCCGCCGCTTCCTCGATCACCACCTGGCGAACTTCAAAGACGGCTTGCGGATCCGGAATCTGAGCGTCAAGGAGTTCCGCGACGAGGACAATCCGGACCAGCCGTGCTACCAGTCGGTGGTCGCCTTCGACCGCACGGTGAGCCGGCGGAAGGGACGCGACGAGTCCAATGCAGACAAGGCCCTCCTGGTCGAGCCTATGCCGGGCAGGTACCAGGTCCGGTTTCACCGCACGCCGAGCTACGACATCGTCGATTCCCTCGGTCTCGAAGTCGCCCGGCTCGACGAGGGAGAAACCGGCGCGATGGAGCTGGTCTGCGACGTGGTCGATCCGTTCTGGTTGCGGGTGGACATGCGGGCGGAGCTGCCGATGGATCTCATTCAGCGCTCAGTCAATAAGTCCTGGTCGCTACCGGGCTACCTGCCCTTCACCTACAACGAGCTCTCCTTTCCGAAGATCTACGAGCACCAGATCGAGATCTACGAGAAGGTGATGAAGAGCATGATCGGGCGGAATGCGGGCGTTCTTCCCGAGGACAGCCTGTCGGCGGAAGAGCTGCGCAAGATGAACGAGCTGCGCCGCGAGTGGACGAGCGATCCGTTGAACCGTGAGCTCAAGTCACTCGACGATCTGGTGCGCGAGCTCAGGGGACACCGAAAGGACGCCGAGCGGGACGTCGTGATCAAGCGGGGCGCCGAGGTGTCCTGGAAAGCCGGGGGGAAGTTCAAGACGGCCGCGGAATGGCAAAACCAGTACCTCGGAGTCTGGAAGTGCACCCACGACGAGACCCGGGAGGAGTTCGAGATCGAGATCGCGCTCAAGGGCTGGGGGCTCGACGCGGCGGCACCGAGTCCGGACGAGCAGGTTCGAGTGCTCTGGGCCAACGTGATCGAGGGCAAAGAGGTGGCGACCCTCGACCATGTCGATCTCATGTGGCAGTCGCTCTACATCGTGTCGAGTGAAGGGGAGCTGGTCGACGACATCTTCTGTACCGATGATTTCAGGAACCGGCTCACGTTTCACATCGACAGGAAGTCCGGCCGCGCCACCAAGCTCACCTGGCAGATGGGCATCGACCTCGATCGGGACGCCGAGCCCTTCCATACCTGGACTGGCGTGAGACTGTCCGGACCACCTGAGAGGAAGCCTGCCAAGAAGACCACCAAGAAGAAGCAGATGGCCAAGAAGAAGACGACACCGAAGAAGACTCCCGAGTCGAAGGCGACGAAGAAGACCGCGGCAAAGAAGGAGTCCGCGAAGCGGAAGATCGTCAAGCCCGCCAAGCCCCGCTGGCCGGATCCCGAGGTGCTCGAAAGCTACGAGGGCACCTACCGCGTCTCGCGCCACAGCCCGGAGTTCGTCAAGGTCGAGCGGGAGAGGGACGCTCGGCAACGGGTGGTTCCCGAGACCCTGCTCTGCCACACTCACATCAAGCCGCAGGATCCGCTTCGACCTACCGCGACGGCCCATGTCTTCGAGTCGAGAAACGGCTTCTGGCGGCTCAGCTTTAGGTACGAGCCCGGCGGCGAGACGCGAGAGCTGGTGCTCGAGGAGAAACGGGCCAAGCGGCAGTCTTGGTCCTCGGTCACGCCACAGCCCCTCGAGCGTTTCTGAGCTTCCCAATCAGGTATCGGTCCTGTTTCCGCTACCCCGATTCGAATAAAAGGCCCTCCGGACGCGTACTCTAGGCGTGAATGGAGCTCTTTCGGTGACCGAACTCGGCGCACTGCCGCCCATTTCGGCGTCGGCCCCTGCCGAGGCCGATGGGGATCTCCTCGAGCGCGCCCAGAGCGGCGACAGAAGTGCGCTCGACGAGCTCGTCCGGCGGCACCGGAACGCTGCTTTCGTTCTCGCGCTCCAGATGACCCGCAATCCGGACGACGCTCTCGACGTTTCGCAGGAAGCCATGCTGCGCCTGGTCGGTCACATCGGCACCCTCGACCGGGACCGGGCACTCCGGCCCTGGCTCTTCACCGTCGTCAGAAATCTCGTGCGCGACCTGTGGCGTAAGAGGAAACTCCGCCGAACCGAGCCGCTCGCGGTCGAGGTCGGACCCGATCTCGGTCATCAGATCGTCGATCGAGCGGGCAGTCCGGAAGACGACGCCGTCAGCAAGCAGGTTCGGCACCGGCTGTGGTCTGCGCTCTCGGCTCTGCCCGACAAACACCGCGAGATCCTGGTCCTGCGCGACTATCACGACCTGTCGTACGAGGAACTGGCACGCGTCCTTACGATCCCGATGGGGACCGTTATGTCGCGCCTGCACGCGGCCCGCAAGAAGCTTCGTGCCGCCTATCTCGGGTTGGGTAGCGCCGTGACCAGCGAGCGGCGCCGGGACGGAGAGAACTCCCATGACTGAGAAGAACGAACAGTTCGGCGAGCGGCGCGAGAATCGCGGCGAATGCGGACGCAGCTTCGACGAGGCGCTGCTCACCGGGTATCTGGACCACGCTCTGACCCAGGAGGAAGAGCAGCGTGTGCGCGTTCACCTGGAAGACTGCGGCACCTGCCGCGAGCTGGTGGAGGAACTGACGATGATGCGAAGAACGACGATGGAAACTGAGTTCAAGGTGCCGACAGAGGACCAGTGGGACGAGCGGCCTCGGGGAACGGGGAGCGGGCTCGCTTTTAGCGTGGGGTGGCTGATGCTGATCATCTGGGCGGTCGGTATCGCCGGGTTCGTGCTCGGAGAGGCATGGCAGGGAACCCAGAGCTTGGGTGAGAAGCTGTTCGCGTTCGGGGGACTGTCCGCGGTCGCGCTTCTCGTCCTCTCGGTCGTGATTGACCGGCTCCGCACGCTGAAAACGGATCGCTATCGGAGGGTCAAGAAATGATCGTGACTACCACGGCCACCATCGAAGGCAAGAAGATCGTGAGGACTCTCGGACTGGCGCGGGGCAATACCATCCGGGCCCGCCATCTGGGCAAAGACGTGATGGCGGGGCTCCGCAACATCGTCGGTGGAGAGATCAGCGAGTATACAAAGCTCTACGCCGAGGCGCGCGAGCAGGCTCTGGATCGCATGATCCAGGAAGCTCGGGATCTGGGCGCCAACGCGGTTGTCGAGATCCGGTTCTCGACGTCGATGGTGATGACGATGGCCGCTGAGCTGCTGGTCTTCGGCACCGCCGTCGTGGTCGAAGACGCCTGAGCCCGGGCCGCGGCTCGCGCGCGGACTGGGTAGTGGGGACCCCACTACCGCGGACTGCCCACCCTTTTCGGTAGCCGTCGGCTCAGGCCCCTGGGGTATGGTGGGCGATCGGGTGGTGACGAGACAATCGTCGGGAAGCAACCGACCGCGGAGAGACACCCATGGCGACCATCATCGAGCCTTTCCGAATAAAGACCGTCGAGCCGATCCGAATGACGACTCGCGAGGAGCGCGAGCGTTTTCTGACCAGAGCTGGACACAACCTCTTCAAACTGCCGGCGGCGGCGATCCTGATCGATCTCCTGACCGATAGCGGCACCGGCGCCATGAGCGCCGAGCAGTGGGCGGCCATGATGCGGGGAGACGAGTCCTACGCGGGCAGCGACAGCTGGGTCCGTTTCGAGAGCGCGGTCAAGGACATCTACGGCTTCAAGAACGTCATCCCGACTCATCAGGGACGGGCGGCCGAGCGGATCCTGGCGGCAACCCTCTGCCGGCCGGGTCATGTCGTGCCCAACAACACTCATTTCGACACCACCCGGGCCAACATCGAGGCCACCGGCGCAGTCGCGCTGGATCTGCCGTGCCCCGAATCTCATGACTTGTCCGCGGTGTTTCCATTCAAGGGCAACATCGACTTGGAGGCGCTACAGCGAGTTCTCGACGAGAATCGTGGCGCGGTGCCGTTCGCGATGGTGACCATCACGAACAACGGCGGCGGCGGGCAGCCGGTCTCCATGGCCAACCTGCGGCAAGCCTCGCTGCTGTGCCGCGAGCGCGGCGTCCCGTTCTATCTGGATGCCTGCCGGTTCGCCGAGAATGCGTATTTCATCCAGTGCCGTGAGCCCGGCTACGAGACGACGCCGCTGATCGAGATCGCGCGCGAGATGTTCTCGCTTGCGGACGGCTGCACCATGAGCGCCAAGAAGGACGGCATGGCCAACATCGGCGGGTTCCTGTGCTCGAACGACGACGAAGTGGCGGTTCACGAGGAGGAGCTGCTGATTCTGACCGAGGGCTTTCCCACCTACGGGGGCCTCGCCGGCCGGGATCTCGAAGCCATCGCGGTGGGACTCTACGAGGCTCTGGATCCCGAATACCAGCGCTATCGGCACGCGTCGACGAAGTACCTGGGTGAGCGCCTCGCGGCCGCCGGCATTCCGATCGTTCAGCCGCCCGGTGGACACGCGATCTACATCGACGCGGCGGCAACGCTCCCGCACGTGCCGCGTTCCGAGTACCCGGGCCAGGCCCTGGCGGTGGCGCTCTACCTCCAGGGCGGAATCCGCACCGTCGAGATCGGCTCGGTCATGCTGGGACGCCGGGATCCGGAAACCGGCCGCGAGATTCCGGCGGAGCACGAGCTCGTGCGCTTGGCGATTCCCAGGCGTGTCTACACCAAGAGCCACATCGATTACGTGGTCGAGGTGGCGTCCGAGACCTTCAGGGAGCGCGAGTCGATCGGCGGCTTTCGGATCGCCGAGCAGCCTCCCGCCCTCCGGCACTTCTCGGCGACGTTCAAGCCCCGGGGCACGGCGGCCCCGGTCTAGTCGCCGCTGCCGCCTGCCCGAAGTAACGGTGCCCGGTAGACTCCAGGGACTGCATGAGCGAGGTTCACGACCCGATCGGCGAGTTCGGAGAGCTGTTCGAACGAGCCCAGGCCGCTCCGGAGCCGGGCGACGTCACCGCCTGCGCTCTGGCTACCGCCGGGCGCGACGGCGCGCCCTCGGTGCGGATGGTCCTACTCAAGCAGTTCGATCAGGACGGCTTCGTCTTCTATACGAATTTTGAGAGCCGCAAGGCCGTCGAGCTCGACGAGGACCCCCGCGCGGCACTCTGCTTCTACTGGATATCGATCGATCAGCAGGTGCGCATCGAAGGCCCGGCAACGAGGATCCCCGACGAGGAATCCGATGCCTATTTCGCCACCCGCGGCCGGCTGAGCCGGCTCGCCGCCTGGGCCTCCAAGCAGAGTCGAGTTCTCGAGTCGCGTGGAGAGTTGCTGCGGCGCTTTGCCGAGGCCGAGCTGCGGTACCCCGTCGGGCCCGTGCCCCGGCCTCCGTTCTGGGGCGGGTACCGCTTGCAGCCCGACCGGATCGAGTTCTGGTCGAACAAGCCTCATCGTCTCCACGACCGCCGCGAGTTCACCCGCAAAGGGGAGGGGTGGCAGATGCGACGCCTGTATCCCTGAGTGGGAGAATCGGTCGCGGCCGTCGGGCGAGGCTCCGAAAACCAGTCGGGAGGGAATACCTTGAGGAAGGTGTCCCCGATTGCCCGATTACCCCAGTGCCACGTCGAGCGTCATCATCAGCACGAACCCGGCGACCAGTCCGAGGGTGGCGGCGTCGGCGTTGCCCGAGCTCTGGGCTTCGGGGATGACCTCCTCGACCACCACGAAGATCATCGCGCCGGCCGCAAACGCGAGAGCGTAGGGCAGGATCGGCTGCCAGGTCAGTACCGCAGCCGCGCCCAGTACGCCGGCCACCGGCTCGACCACCCCGGAGAGCTGGCCGTACCAGAAGCTCTTGGCCTTGGAGAAGCCCTCGCGGCGCATCGGCATCGACACCGCCATGCCTTCCGGGAAGTTCTGAACGCCGATGCCGAAGGCCAGAACGACCGCGCTGGCAACGGTAGCGGACTCGAAGCCGTGCGCGGCGGCGCCGAAGGCGACTCCGACGGCAAGGCCCTCGGGGATGTTGTGAAGCGTGATCGCCAGCACCAGGAGCGTCGTACGCTCGAGCCGGGTGGGGATGCCCTCTGCCTCCTCGATGGGCGCCTTGAGATGCACGTGCGGCATGACGAAGTCGGCGAGGCGCAGGAACACCGCGCCCAGACAGAAACCGATGGCGGCCGGCGCGAAGGAGAAGCGCCCGAGATTGCTCGACATCTCGATCGCCGGCGAGAGCAGCGACCAGAAGCTGGCCGCGATCATCACCCCACCGGTGAAACCCAGCATCACGTCGAGCAGTTTTCTGTTCTCTCGCCGGATAAAGAAGACCGCCGACGCACCAAGACTGGTCAGGCCCCAGGTGAACAGCGTGCCGATGAACGCCTGCCTGACGGCACTCAACTCGATGAATCGGTTCCAGAGGTCTTCGAACATCGGAAATCTCCGGCAGAGCTCTCCACCGCGGCGGTGCTGCCCGACAGTGCCTCCAGCCTAGAAACCGCTCTCGGGGAGCTGCAATACCCATACGGGTGGGCGGCCTGACCTTCCCTTGACAACAAGGGCTCCTTCAGTCCAACATCTTTCGCCCATGAGAAGCCTGAACCGCCTCACCGCCCTTTGCGTTGGCGTGCTGCTGCTGGCAGCGCCCGCCGCCTTTGCCTGCGGTGAGTCCG
>JBHHWO010000129.1:0-12249 GCA_046756565.1 Thermoanaerobaculia bacterium
ATCACGACGCGGACACCCCGCAGGACCGCTAGACCGGAAGAGAAAGGGGAACAGATTATGAGAATTACGAGAACCACATTCTTTCTTTCGACCGCTCTGGCGGCTTTCGCCCTGGTGCTCGTTCCCGCCCCCGCGGCTGGCCAGGTGTGCCACATTCCTGACACCTACGCCCAGCGGTCTTTGTGTGTCGGCTTCGACTGCCCGTGCGGCGGGCTCTCCTTCGGCTTCGACACGATCCGTCTGCAGGAGAACAACACGCGGATCAAGTTCAACGACACCTCGACCTCGGCGTCGTTTCCGTCCAACGACTGGCAGCTCACGGCCAACGACTCGTCGAACGGCGGCGTGAATCACTTCTCGATCGAGGACGTCACCGGCGGCAAGACGCCGTTTCGGGTCGAGGCCGGGGCTCCGAGTTTCTCCCTGATGGTCGAGGCCGACGGCGACGTCGGGATCAACACCCAGAACCCGGTCGTCGAGCTCCACGTGGTGGACGGCGACAGCCCGACCCTGCGTCTGGAGCAGGACGGCTCTGAGGGCTTCACGCCTCAGACCTGGGACGTCGCCGGCAACGAGACCAACTTCTTTGTCCGCGACGTCACTGGGGGCTCCAAGCTGCCGTTTCGGATCAAGCCCACGGCACCGACCGACTCGCTCTTTATAGCCGCGAGCGGCGACGTCGGCATGGGTACGGATTCGCCGGAAGCCAACCTTCACGTCAAGACGAGTGCCACCGGAGCCGGCAAGCTCTTGCTGCTCGAGAAGGCCGGCAACACTCGCTTCGAGATGGAGAACAGCAGCTCCGGCGAGAAATGGCAGCTCGGCCTGAGCGGCGGCACCGGATCGGACTTCATCATCAACCAGAACACTGCAGCCGACGGCAACGAAGTCGTGATCTCGGGAGCCGGGGACGTGACGATCCAGGGGAACATCATCACGACCAGTTGCCCAGCGGGTTGCGGTCCGGACTATGTGTTCGAGCCCGACTACGAGCTCATGCCGCTGCGAGACCTGGAGACCTACATCGCCGAGAAGAAGCATCTTCCCAACGTGCCTCCGGCCGTCGAGATGGAGACTCAGGGCATCAACGTGACCCAGCTGCAGCTGCGAATGCTCGAGAAGATCGAGGAGCTGACGCTGTACACGCTGGCCCAGCAGACCGAGATCACCGAGCTTCGGGCGATGGTGGAGGAGCTTCGGGTGAAGCGGTAGAAGCTGCTTTGCACCGGGGTTCGTCAGAGCCTCTCTGGGCCCGGCTTTCGAGCCGGGCCTTCTTTCGTCGCGGCTCTCGCCTCGTTCGCGAGCGTCTTTGTTTTCGGGCCGGATTCAAATAGAGTGTCAGGCCCTTCCGGCCCTCGGTCGGATCACCCCGGCGAAAGTGGCGGAATTGGTAGACGCGCTAGACTTAGGATCTAGTCCCGTAATCGGGGTGGGGGTTCGAGTCCCCCCTTTCGCACCAGCCCTTGATTACCCCGACTTTCAATACAACCGAGAGCCCATCAGATGAGCGTAGTGGTGTCGATAGAGGATCTGGGCGGCAGCCAGAAGCAGGTCAAGGTGGCCGTTCCGGCACCGGCCGTAGAAGCCGAAACCAATCGGGTAACCGCCGAGTACCGCAAGCACGCCCGTATTCCGGGCTTTCGAAAAGGCAAGGTGCCGGCGAGCCTGGTAAAGCAGCGTTTCGGCGAGGACATCGAGCGAGAGGTCGTCGAGCGGCTCGTGCCGCGTTACTGGAAGCAGGCCGAGGCGGAGAGCGAGCTCGTGCCGCTGCTCTCGCCGGAGGTCGGCTCGGTCGATTTCGAGCTCGGCTCGGAGCTCACCTTCGTGGCGACGATCGATCTGCGACCCGAGTTCGAGCTCGGCAACATCGACAGCTTCGAGTTCCCGGAGGAGCCGGGATCGGTGACCGACGAGGAGGTCGACGGTGCCCTCGAGGAGCTTCGACGGAGCGTGGCCGAGTGGAAGACGGCCGACCGATCCGCGGCGCAGGGCGACCGGGTCGTGGCCGTGATCACGCACAAGGATGCGGGCGAAGCGGAGAGCGACGACGCGGGCGAAGGCTCGGAGCCCGCGGCCGATTCCGAGTCAGGCTCCGCGCCCGACAAGACCACCTTCGAGGTGGGAGACCCGAACGTCTGGGAGGAGCTGTCGGTCGCCGCGACCGGTCTGACCGCCGGTCAGGGCAGCGACTTCGAGCGCGAGACCCTCGAAGACGGTGAGCTTCAAAAGAGGGAGTTTCGCCTGCGGGTCGAGACCGTGCAGGAGCGGGATCTTCCGCCCCTGGACGACGCCTTCGCCGAGCGGTTCGGCAAATTCGACGATCTCGCCGATATGAAGAAGGGCGTGCGAGAGAACATGACCCGCAGCCGGGAGGAAGACCACCGGCGCAATCGCCGCGGTGCTCTGATCGAGCAGCTCTGCGAGCGTCATCCCTTCGAGCTTCCGAAGCGGGTCGTCCGGGAGGAGGCGCGCCAGCTGCTCGAGGAATACGCCAGGGGCTTGGCGCATCAGGGCGTCGACGTCGAAAAAGCCGGCATCGACTGGCAGAAGATGGGCGAGGAGTTCACTCCGCAGGCCGAAAAAAGGGTCCGCGCTCGGCTGGTTCTGGACGCGGTCGCAAAGAAGCTCGAGCTGGCGACCCGGGAGGAGGAGCTCGAGGCCGCTCTTGGAGATCTGGCCCGCTCGCAGGGGCGCTCGTCGGGGCTTCTACGCCAGGAGCTGGACCGAGCGGGGCGGCTGGCCGATCTCCGTGAGCAGCTGCTTCGCGACAAGACCATGAAAACGCTCCTCGGCGAGGCCGATCCCGAGCCCGACGGCGAGACCGTTGCCGAGGCCTTGGACGAAGCGACCGGCGACGCTCCGGAGGCGCCGACCCGGGACGGCGCCGATTCCGCGTCTGAAACCGATGAAGAAACCGGATAGGCTGGACGAGACAGGAGAACCCTGAGGGACGAGGAGTCGTTTTCGATGCTGATACCGATGGTAGTGGAGCAGACCAACCGCGGCGAGCGCGCCTATGACATCTATTCGCGCCTGCTCAAGGACTCGATCATCTTCATCGGTCGTCCCGTTGATGACGACGTCGCAAACCTGGTGATCGCCCAGATGCTGTTTCTGGAGGCGGAGAATCCCGAAAAGGACCTGTCTCTCTACATCAATTCGCCGGGAGGCTCGGTGACCTCGGGCCTCGCGATCTACGACACCATGCAGTACATCAAACCGGACGTGGCGACACTGTGCGTGGGGCAGGCCGCTTCGATGGCGGCCCTCTTGCTGGCCGGCGGGGCCAAGGGCAAGCGCTCGGTCCTGCCGAACAGCCGGGTGCTGATCCACCAGCCGCTCCTGTACGGACTCCAGGGCCAGCAGACGGATATTGACATCCACGCAAAGGACCTTATGCGCATGCGCGAAAGGATCGATCAGATCCTCGCCCACCACTCCGGCAAGTCCCAGGACGAGGTCCACGGAGACACCGAGCGCGACAAGATTCTGACCGCTGAGGCCGCCGTAGAGTATGGCTTGGCGGATCAGGTCATGACCCGGCGGCCGATCGAGGCGACCAGCGGCTAGGGCACCCGGCGCCGGGCCAGAGGCTGATCACGCGGAAAGACCTCCTGTTTGCCGGGAAAGGCAGTGACCCACGTCACTTGCCAGGGGTAAGAGTCTGGTATCATTGCCGTAAGTTCCGGGCTGGACTGGTTGAGAACCTTGCACGTACGGAATACCACAACCGCGATCTCTGGTTCTAACGCTAGTAGGGACTCGGGCGAGTCGCCGGTCCTCGGAGGATAGATGGCAAAGAAAGAGAATGGCGATGAAGCGCTGAGGTGCTCTTTTTGCAACAAGAGCCAGCGTGAGGTAAAGAAGCTCATCGCCGGACCTACGGTCTTCATTTGCGACGAATGCGTCGACATCTGTCTCGACATCATCGCGGAAGACCGCATGATGGAGCAGCAGCAAGAGACCGAGCTGCCCAAGCCGAAAGAGATCAAGTCCTTCCTCGAGGACTACGTGATTGGACAAGAGCTCGCCAAGAAGAAGCTCGCTGTCGCGGTTTACAACCACTATCGACGGATCGAGTTTGCCGAGAAGGCTCGCGGCGACGTCGAGCTTCAAAAATCGAACATCCTTTTGATCGGCCCCACCGGCACCGGCAAGACCCTGCTCGCGCAGACCCTCGCCCGCCTGCTCTCGGTTCCATTCACGATTGCCGACGCGACGACTCTGACCGAGGCGGGGTACGTGGGCGAAGACGTCGAGAACATCATCCTCAAGCTCTACCAGGCTTCGGGCAACGACAAGGAAAAGACTCAGCGCGGCATCGTCTACATCGACGAGGTCGACAAGATCGCGCGCAAAGGCGACAACCCGTCGATCACCCGGGACGTCTCGGGTGAAGGCGTCCAGCAGGCGCTGCTCAAGATCCTCGAGGGGACCCTCTGCAACGTACCTCCGCAGGGCGGGCGCAAGCATCCCCATCAGGAGTTTCTCCAGATCGACACCACCAACATCCTGTTCGTTTGCGGCGGCGCCTTCGTCGGGCTCGACGATCAGATCGCCCACAGAATCAACGAAAAGACGCTCGGCTTCGGCGCCGAGGTGAAGACCGAAAAGGAGCGCCGCTCGAGCGCGCTTCTCGAGCACGTGGCTCCCGGGGATCTCATCAAGTTCGGCTTGATCCCAGAGTTCGTCGGCCGCTTGCCGGTGGTCTCTACTCTCAACGAGCTTACCGACGAGGATCTCGTGCGCATCCTACGGGAGCCCAAGAACAGCCTCGTCCGCCAGTACCAGACGATGTTCGAGCTCGAGGACGTGGAGCTCAAGTTCACGGAAGACGCCCTTGCCGCGGTGGCCACCGAGGCTCAGAAGCGCAACGTCGGAGCGCGAGGCCTGCGGATCATTCTTGAAGAGCTGATGCTCGACATGATGTACACTATTCCGTCACAGGAGGACGTTTCGGAGGTTCTGATCACCGAAGAAACCGTCCTCGACCGGGTACAACCGGTACCTCTAAAAAAGGCGGTCTAACGGGTCCTCCGGGGCAGCCTCGATCAACAACCTCAATAGTGCGCTGGGTATGAGCCGTCGTCCGAGCTTCGTAAAGACCACACGCGAGAGCCTACCCTGCGTTCCGCTTCGCGACATGGTGGTGTTCCCGCACATGATGGCGCCGTTCATCGTCGGCCGATCGGGCTCGGTGCATGCACTCGAGCAGAGTCTGGCGCGGGGCGACCGTCAGATCTTCCTGATTGCCCAGAAGGACCCGAAGGTCGACGACCCGGGCTCGGACGACATGCACAAGATCGGCGTCGTGGCGCGAATCGTCCAGAATCTGCGGCTGCCCAACGGCAACGTCAAGGTGATGGTTGAAGGCGTCAAGCGCGCCGAGCTCCAGGAGCTGAGCGAAGAGGACGGGGCGTTCTCGGCCACGGTAGAGGTGTTCGACATCGACCTCGAGCCCGACGAGCCACTCGAAAAATACATGGCGCGCGTGCTGACGGTCTTCGAGCAGTACGCCAAGATGTCTCAGCACCTGGCCTTCGAGGGTCTGGCCTCCACCATCAAGACCGACGAGCCGGACCGTTTCGCCGATCAGCTGGCGGCACACCTACTGGTTTCAACCCCCGAGAAACAGGAGCTGCTCGAGCTTCTGAGTCCCTACGAGAGACTCCAACGCCTCCACGATCTGCTCGACGTCGAAGTCGAAAAAGTCAATATCGACAAGCGCATCAACGTCAAAGTCAAGAAGCAGATGGAGAAGGCTCAGAAGGAGTACTATCTCAACGAGAAGATCAAGGCCATCCATAACGAGCTCGGCCGCGCCGACGACAAGAGCGACGAGATGGCGGAGCTCAAAGAAAAGATCGAGGGCTCGGGGCTTCCCAAGGAGGTCCAGGAAAAGGCCGAGCAGGAGTTGAAGAGACTCGAGTCGATGCCTCCGGTTTCCGCCGAGGCGACTGTCTCGCGCAACTACATCGACTGGCTGGTCAGTGTTCCTTGGAAGAAGAAGAGCCGGGAAATCAAGGACCTGGACCGGGCACAGAAGATTCTCGACGAAGACCACTTCGGACTCGACGAGATCAAGGAGCGCATCCTCGAGTTCCTGGCGGTTCGCCAGCTCGCCAACCAGACCCAGAGCTCGATCATCTGCTTTGTTGGCCCTCCGGGTGTCGGCAAGTCGTCGCTGACCAAGTCGATCGCGCGCGCCATGGGGCGCAAGTTCGTGCGGCTGTCGCTCGGCGGCGTTCGCGACGAGGCGGAGGTCCGCGGCCACCGCCGCACCTACATCGGTGCGTTCCCGGGCCAGATCATCCAGATGATGCGCAAGGCAGGGACGGTCAATCCGGTGTTCCTGTTGGACGAGATCGACAAAATGTCGACCGATTTCCGCGGCGATCCCTCGTCGGCTCTTATGGAAGTCCTCGATCCTGAGCAGAACAACGCCTTCAAGGATCACTATCTGGACGTCGAGTTCGACCTGTCGAAAGTCATGTTCATCTCCACGGCCAACGTCAGCCACACGATCCCGCCGCCATTGCGGGACCGGATGGAAGTCATCCATCTCTCCGGCTACACGATGACGGAGAAGCTCCAGATCGCCGAGGGCTTTCTGGTGCCGAAGCAGGCCAAGGCGCACGGCCTCGGCAAGCGCAAGAGGATCGAGTTTCTCGAGGACGGCTTGCGAAAGATGATCGAGAACTTTACCCGCGAGGCCGGCGTCCGGAACCTTGAGCGCCAGATCGCAAAGATCTGCCGCAAGGTGGCGCGGGGGATCGTTCAGGAAAAGAAGAAGGGCAAGGCCAAGATCGACGCCGACGCGGTTCTGGAGTACCTCGGCAAGGAGAAGTTCCGCCGCTACAAGAAGGGCGAGAAGGCCGAAGTGGGCGTTGCCATGGGCCTGGCCTGGACAGAGGCTGGCGGTGAGCTTCTCGAGACCGAGGTCGGCCTCATGAAGGGTCGCGGCAAGCTGATCCTGACCGGCAAGCTCGGCGATGTCATGCAGGAGAGCGCCCGTGCCGCGGTTTCGTATCTTCGGAGCCGGGCCGACTTGCTGGGCGTCGATCCAGAGTTCAACGAGGGCCGGGATCTCCACATCCACGTGCCCGAGGGCGCGATTCCGAAGGACGGCCCGTCGGCCGGCATCACCATGGCGACGGCGCTGATCTCGGCGGCGACCGGTCTACCGGTCCGCAAGGAGGTCGCGATGACCGGCGAAATCACCCTGAGGGGGAAGGTGCTGCCCATCGGCGGCGTCAAGCACAAGCTCCTGGCGGCCTACCGGGCCGACATCAAGGAGGCCATCCTGCCGAAGGAGAATGAGAAGGATCTCGACGAGATCCCCGATGAGGTCCGCGAAGATCTGGAGGTCCATCTGGTCGAGACCATGGACGAGGTTCTGGCGCTGGCTCTGGAAGGTGAGATTCGTTCGCTTCCCGGAGCGGAGGCGAAGTTCGACGAAGCCCCGGCAGATCCCAAGCCGGGGCCGGTGGCCCACTGAGGTCCACCATCCGGGCTGCTCGCGCAGCCGATCCCTGTTAGTCAAAAAGCATTTCAAAAAGTCATTCGCTCGGCGTCTGCCGAGCGGCGATTCGCGAGGGTGGGGCGGTGAGTCAACCTGTCAGAGGTGGGAGCGTGAGGGTAAAGAGTGCAGAGTATCTACGTTCAGCGATGCGGCCGCAGGATTTTCTGCTCGGCCGTCCGCAGGTGGCCTTCGTCGGGCGCTCGAACGTCGGAAAGTCGACACTGCTGAACAGGTTGGTAGGGCGTTGCGGGCTGGCTCGAATCAGCTCGAAGCCGGGCCGCACTCGAGCAATCAACTATTTCGGGATCAACTCACAGTTCTACTTCGTCGATCTTCCCGGTTATGGCTATGCCAAGGTCTCCAAGAAAGAACGACAGAGCTGGGCGAATCTGATGACGTCCTATTTCGAAACCGCGGCCGACGGGGCCATGGTCATTCAGCTGGTGGACGCCAAGGTCGGAGCCACGGAGTTGGACATCCAGTCCGCGGAATACCTCAAATCCGTGGGCATCGAGCCGGTGGTGGTCGCAACGAAGTCGGATCGGGTCAAGAAGGGTAGGCGTCAAGCGGCGATGACTTCGATTCGACGGGATCTCGGCTTGGAGGCCGCGACCCTCATCCCGTTCGCGGCGCCGAGCGGCGAAGGGCTCAAGGCGGTCTGGAAAAGCATCGAACAATACCTCGAAGCGTTCGAGGATCGAAAATCCAATCAAGGGGGCACTCATGCCTGAACCAGCACAACAGGAAACTCCCACTCGCGCGGATAGCGAACCGAAGGAGGCGCTCGACATCCGCACGTTGAAGGACATGAAGAGCGCAGAGCTCACCAAGATCGCCGTCGAGCTCAACGTCGATGGGGCAACCTCGCTCCGCAAGCAAGAGCTAATATTCAAAATCCTTCAGGCGCAGACCGAGAAGAGCGGCTTGATCTTCGCGGAGGGCGTGCTCGAGTGCCTGCCGGACGGCTTTGGGTTTCTGAGGGCCCCGGAATACAACTATCTCCCGGGCCCCGATGACATCTATGTGAGCCCGAGCCAGATCCGGCGATTCGATCTTCGTACCGGCGACACTGTCTCGGGCCAGGTCAGGCAGCCCAAAGAGAGCGAGCGCTACTTCGCCCTGATCAAGGTCGAGGCGGTCAACTTCGAGCATCCCGATATCTCGAGAAACAAGCTCTTCTTCGATAATCTGACGCCGCTCTACCCCCTGCAGCGGATCGATCTCGAGCTGGCCGGCGACATGTCCTCACGGGTGCTGGATCTGGTGACTCCGATGGGAAAGGGCCAGCGTGCGCTGATCGTGGCGCCGCCGCGTACCGGTAAGACGATGCTGCTTCAGTCGATCGCGCACGCGATCGCCAAGAACCACGCCGAGTCGATCCTCATCGTGCTCCTGATCGACGAGCGCCCGGAAGAGGTGACCGACATGGAGCGCTCGGTTCAGGGCGAGGTGGTTTCGTCGACTTTCGACGAGCCTGCGACCCGCCACGTCCAGGTGGCGGAGATGGTCATCGAGAAGGCCAAGCGCCTGGTCGAGCACCAGAAAGACGTGGTGATTCTGCTAGACTCGATCACCCGCCTCGCGCGGGCCTACAACACCGTCCAGCCGCCGTCCGGTAAGGTGCTCTCCGGCGGTATCGATGCCAACGCGTTGCACCGCCCCAAGCGGTTCTTCGGTGCGGCCAGGAACATCGAGGAGGGCGGGTCGATGACGATCATCGCCACAGCCCTGGTGGACACCGGCAGCCGGATGGATGACGTCATTTTCGAAGAGTTCAAGGGCACCGGGAACTCCGAGATCCATCTCGACCGCAAGCTCATCGACAAGCGGGTCTTCCCGGCGATCGACATCAACAAGTCGGGTACGCGCAAAGAGGAGCTGCTGATGGACGACGACGAGCTGCGGCGGGTGTGGGTGCTCAGAAAGGTCCTCAACCCGCTGTCGACCGTCGAGGCGATGGAGCTCCTGCGAGACAAGCTCTCGAAGACCAAGGTCAACCAGGAGTTTCTCGACGCGATGTCGGGGAAGTAATCGGGGACACCATTCCTTGGTGTCCCCCTCCCGACTGGTTTTGCGGCGGGAGCTCTCCAGTTTCGCGTGCTGACAGCTGTGGGGGTCTGCCTGCGTGTTGCTCGCCTGTCCAGCGCGCCGATTGAGTCGCGCCGGTGCTGCCTCTCCGGGAGCACGGAGAGGCTCCCTGCGAGGCAGACGCGGCGCTCCTTCAGCTGCGAGAGGCTCGTAGAGGGCGGCGGCGGACCGGCTACTGAGCCGTCATTCTGAGCGCAGCGAAGAATCCCTGTGCCGGGCTCTCGCCAAGGGCGTCATCCGCAGATGGGCCTTGATGCCCGAGTGTCCCAGTAGAATCAATCACCATGGCCAAGCTTCGCGTCGGAATCGTCGACTATCTGAACTCCCGTCCGCTGGCCTGGGATTTCCTGTCCGGGGCGCTGGCGGATCGATACCAGGTGCTCTACGAGCCACCGGCCCGGGTGGCCGATCTGCTGGCTTCGGGCGACATCGACATCGGACTGATTCCCTCGATCGAGTACCAGCGGATTCCGGATCTCGCGGTCATACCCGGTGCCTGTGTGGCCTCCGACTCGGCGGTCAGGAGCGTCCTACTGGTGTCGAACGTACCGTTCGGCGACATCCGGACCCTGGCGCTGGACGAGAACAGCCGCACGTCGGCAATCCTTGTTCGGATCGTGCTGAAGGAGCTCTACGGTGCGGAGCCGACGGCTTCTCCGGCCCGGCCGGACCTCGACGTCATGCTCGCAGACAGCGACGCGGCTCTGATCATCGGCGATCCGGCGTTGCGGATCCCGATGGAGGAAGGAAGAGTGCTGGATCTTGCCGTGGCATGGAAGAAGCTGACCGGCCTGCCTTTTGTATTCGCCTTCTGGGCGGTTCGCTCGGGTGCCGTCCGCTCCGGCCTCGAGGCGGACTTCTCGGCGAGCATCGAGCGTGGCAGGCGAAATCTGAGCGTGCTCGCCCACGAGGCCGGTCGCGAGCTCGGTCTTTCGGAGGCATCCCTTCTCGATTACCTGGAGCGCAATCTGCGCTTCGACCTCGGCGAGCCCGAGGTCGCGGGTCTCGAGGAGTTCTTCCGTCGCTCGGCAGCGCTGCTCAAAGAACGGGATCCGGTCCCACTTCGCTTTGTGGAGGCGGCCGACGGATCTGGAGGAGGCGGCCGGATGAGCCGAACCGGCGAAGCCATCCAGGCCTACAGCAGGTGACCCGGAGTGACACGGCAAATCCTTCGGGAGGAGACACGGTCTGCGCAATGTGATCTGTGAGGCTCGGAAAACCAGTTGGGAGGGAACACCCAAGAAGGGTGTCCCCGATGTTGCCCACTTCCAGCCGTTTCCGTAGAGTAACCGCGATATGAGCTACGCGCCTTCCGGTCGACTCGTCTCGGACATTCTGGACGACGCAGTCGCCGGCCACCGGATCTCGGCTGCCGACGCGCACCGGCTGCTCCGTGACGGCGATTTGATCGAGCTCGGCCTCGCGGCCGACGAAGTGCGCAATCGGGTGAACGACCCCGGCATCGCCAGCTACAACATCGACCGCAATGTCAACTACACCAACGTCTGTGTCTACAAGTGCCGGTTTTGCGCCTTCTACCGGGAGCCCGGTGACGACGAGGGATATCTCCTGCCCTTCGAGGAGATCGGCGAGAAGGTCGAAGAGACGCTGGCGCTGAACGGCACCGGCATTCTCATGCAGGGCGGTGTGCACCCTGATCTGCCACTGACCTACTACGAAGATCTGCTGCGTTACTTGAAACAGCAGTACCCTGAAATCCACCTCCATGCCTTCTCGCCTCCGGAGGTGAAGTTCATCGCCAAGCTCGAGCGGATGAGCTTCTACGACGTCATCGCGCGCCTGAAGGACGCCGGCCTCCAGTCGATCCCGGGCGGTGGCGCCGAGATTCTGGTCGACAGCGTGCGCAAGGACGTCCTGGCCTACGGCAAGACCTCGAGCGACGAGTGGCTCGACATCATGCGCCAGGCGCACGCCAACGGTCTCAGGACCTCGGCGACCATGATGTACGGCATGGGCGAGGGACTCGAGGCCCGGGTCGAGCACTTTCAGAGAGTGCGCGACCTTCAGGACGAGACCGGTGGCTTCACTGCGTTCATCTCGTGGACCTTCCAGCACGAGCACACCGAAATGGAGCACGTGCCCGAGACCTTCGCGCACGAGTATCTGACGACGCTCGCCGTCTCACGGCTCTTCATGGACAACGTCAAGCACCTCCAGACCAGCTGGGTGACTCAGGGCAAGAAGATCGGCCAGCTGGCTCTCAAGTTCGGCGCCGACGACATGGGCTCGATCATGATCGAGGAGAACGTGGTCTCGGCCGCGGGCACGGCCTACAAGATGTCCCAGGACGAGATGGAGCACTTGATCCGCTCGGCCGGCTACGAGCCGCGCCAGCGCACCAACCTCTACGAGCGCTACGTCACCCGCGAGGACACGGCGGAGCTTGCCGCGAAGTACCGCGGCTCGCTGACCGACGGCAACCGGGACATGGTGTCGTCGTTGTTGCCCGTGGTCGGCTAGCCTTTCGCAGTCATTCTGAGGCGAGCCGAAGAATCCCTTGCTGGCGAACGCAGCTCTGGGGCAGCGCGTGGCGATTGAGGGCCGCCGGTGCCTCCTTCCGCTCGCGCAGAGAGGCTTCGCTCCAGGAGGCACGCGACCGGCCCTTCAGGCACAGCACC
>JBHHWO010000130.1:0-12222 GCA_046756565.1 Thermoanaerobaculia bacterium
CCCGCTCGGGGGGGGGGTGGCCCGGCCCCACCGCCGGACCTCAATCGAACCGCCTTCTCTCATAGAAGCGCTCGCCAGCGGGGGATTCCTCGGCTCCGCCTCGGAATGACAGCGCCCATAGCCCGAGCCGTCCCCTGGAGGATTCGCCTGCCGATCGCCGCCGACACGCGGTTGTGCGGCGTGGCCGAGGCCAGAGGATTTGAAAACCAGTCGGTAGGGGTAGTGGCTTAGACCCAGTACCTCGGTAGGGGACACCTAGGAAAGGTGTCCCCGAACGTGCTACACTTCGCGGCCGGCCGCCGGTCCGAACGGCGGCCGAGTCACGCAAGGAGCCCTACAGTGCCTAAGCAGAAGACCCATCGGGGCGCGGCCAAGCGCTTCAAGATTTCAGCTGGCGGCAAGCTGATTCGCCAGCAGTCGATGCACTCCCACATTCTGACCAAGAAGACCACCAAGCGGAAGCGCCAGCTGCGCCAAGCCACGATTACGACCGGCAAGACCGCACGCAACGTCAAAGAAATGTTGCACAACTAGTCGAGTAGAGTAGGAACGACGTTAGAGACCCGTCCGGAACGAACCTGTCCGGCGGTCCGCACCGAGCGCTAGCAACGGTGTCAACGAGCTCGGGGAAACCGAGCGGAAAAGGAAACGAGGTTCGGAATGTCAAGAGTCACACGCGGAAATAGGAAGACCCAGCGCCGCAAAAAGGTCCTCAAGGCGGCCAAGGGCTACTACGGCACCAAGTCGAGGGCCTACCGGGTCGCCAGGCAAGCGGTCGACCGCTCCCGCCAGTTCGCCTACCGAGATCGCCGGCAGAAGAAGCGCAACTTCCGGGGTCTCTGGATCATCCGGATCAATGCCGCAGCCCGGTTGAACGGCCTTTCATACAACCGTTTCATCAACGGCCTCAACAAGGCAGGTTGCGAGATCAACCGGAAGATGTTGGCCGATCTGGCCGTGCGGGATCCGGAGGCGTTCGCCGAGTACGCCGAGCTCGCCAAGTCGAACCTGGCCGAGACGACCGCAGAGAGCGCCTCGGCGGCAAGCTGATCGACTCACCGCGGAGGTAGCGGTGCCGCAGGACCCGTCCGATCTCGCGCAGCATCTAGAAGACTTCCGGAAGGAGGCATCGGCCGCGACTGATCGCGCCGCCTGGGAACAGCTGCGGCTCAAATGGCTGGGCCGCAAGTGCGGCATCGTTCGAGATCTGCTCTCCCAGCTCGGTGGGCTGCCGCCCGAAGAGCGCAAGGACTTCGGTCAGGCCGTCAACCGCCTCAAGAGGAGCGTCGAGAAGCGGCTCGAGGAGCTGGACGCCGACCTCGCCGCCGGCGAGCGGGCGGCGTCGACGGAATCCGCGGCGCTCGACGTCACTCTGCCCGGTCGCATGCCTGCCGTGGGCACGGTCCACCCGGTCAATCTGGTTGTCCGCGAGATCGTCGAGATCTTCGCCGGATTGGGCTTCAGCGTGGCCGAGGGCCCGGAGGTCGAGAACGAGTTCCACAACTTCGAGGCGCTCAACTTTCCGCCCGAGCATCCGGCGCGTGAAGAGCAGGACACGTTCTTCCTGACTGACGGCCGGCTGCTGCGCACCCACACCTCGCCGGTCCAGATCCGGACCATGGTCGAGCGCGATCCGCCGATTCGGATTCTCTGCCCCGGACGGGTCTACCGGAAGGACAACGATCTCACTCATTCGCCGATGTTCCATCAGGTCGAAGGCCTGGCGGTCGGGCGAGGCATCACCTTCGGCGACCTCAAGGGCACTCTCGAGGCCTTCATCCATAGGCTGTTCTCGGAGGACACCGGCGTGCGCCTGCGGCCTAGCTACTTCCCGTTCACCGAGCCTTCGGCCGAGGTCGACATCACCTGCCCGTTCTGTTCTGGGACTGGGTGCCGGGTCTGCTCGAACACCGGCTGGATGGAAATCCTCGGATCGGGCATGGTCAACCCGCGCGTGCTCGAGCACTGCGGAATCGATTCGTCGATTCACACCGGATTCGCTTTCGGCATGGGTACCGATCGCGTCGCCATGATCCGCAACGGCATTCCCAACATCCGGTTCCTGTTCGAGAGCGACGAGCGCTTGCTCCGGCAGGTGAGGGGATAGCGAGCGGGGTCCAAGAGATGCAGTTCTCACGAAACTGGCTGGCCGAGTACGTCGAGCTTCCGGAGTCTTTTGAAGCACTGGCCGAAGGGCTCACCGGGGCCGGTCTGGCCGTTGAAGGCACCGAAGGCGTCGGCGACGACATCCGGTTCGACATCGACGTCACCAGTAACCGGCCGGACTGCATGAACCACCTGGGCATCGCCCGTGAGGTCAGTGCGGTGTCCGGCAAGGCCGTCCAGCTGCCCGAGATTCCTGCGCCACGGGCCGTCAAGATCGACGCCAACAGCTGGGGGTCGATCGAGATCGAGGATGCCGTCGGCTGCCCGCGCTATGTGGGCGTCGTGGTGCGGGGCATCACGGTCGGAGAGAGCCCGGAGTGGCTCCAGGCCCGGCTCGAGTCAGTCGGCGTGCGGTCGATCAACAACGTGGTCGATGTCACCAACTTCGTGCTCTGGGAGTGCGGTCAGCCCCTGCACGGCTTCGATGCACGCAAGCTCCGCGACCGCAAGATCATCGTCCGGTCGGCAGCGGAGGGCGAGGTACTGGTGACGCTGGACGGCGAAGAACGCAAGCTCGATCCCGAGATCCTGGTAATCGCGGACGGCCAGGGAGCCGTCGCGCTGGCCGGGATCATGGGTGGCGCCGACAGCGAGGTGTCGGACGCCACGGACGATGTTCTGATCGAAAGCGCCCACTTCGCGCCGAGGCGGGTCCGCAACGGCGCCAAGAAGCTCGGTATGCACACCGACGCGAGCCACCGCTTCGAGCGCGGATCGGATCCGGAGGCCTGCCTAGAGGCTGCTCTGCGAGCGGCTGGGCTGATCCAGGCTCTTGGCGGGGGGGAGATCGATCTCGAAGTGATCGACGTCCGACCCGCGATGGCCGAGCCCCTGGAAGGGGAGTTCACGCTTGCCGGGCTGAACCGGTTTGCGGGAGTCGAGACCGACGAGAAGTTCGTCGCCGAACGACTCGAGCGGCTGGGCTTCACTCTCAAGCGGCTCGACGGCCATGAGGCGGCTTGGAACGCGGAGGTGCCCTCCTGGCGGCGGTTCGACTTCGAAACCGACGCCGGGGGCCGCGTCTACCCGGCCTACTTCTACGAAGAGGTCTTGCGGATGCGCGGCCTCGATGCGATCCCCGCGACGTTGCCGAAGATCGAGGGCCCGGACCGAGGCTTGAGCCGCTCACACCGCCGGCGGGAGCAGTTGCGTAACTACCTGGCGGCTTCCGGTCTCGCCGAGACGATCACCTACTCCTTCGGCTCCGCTGCCGCTGACGAGCGGTTCGAGAGTCTGGTCGAGGGGCCATCGCTCGAGCTCGCGAACGCACTGTCCGAACAGTACGCCTTCTTGCGGCGTTCGCTCCTGCCGAATCTTGTCGAGGGCGCGCTCTTCAACCTTCGCCGGGGCGCCCAGACGGTTCAGCTCTTCGAGTTCGGACACGTCTTTCCGGCCTCCGGCGAGGAGGTCGACGCCCTGGGCGTAGTCCTGGGTGGGACCGTCGGTACGCCGTGGCAGCGGAGCGTCGAACTCGATTTCTTTGATCTAAAGGGTGTCTTCGAAGGACTGGCGCGGGCTGGCGGCGCCGAACTCGAGTTCGAGCCGTGTGAACTGCGCGGATTCATCCCCGGCACCAGCGCCGAGATCCGCCTCGAGCGGCTCGGTGCCGAGGCCGTGCGTGTCGGCTACCTCGGGCGGCTCGATGAGCCCGAGAGCGCGATCGGCCTGTACGCGGGTGAGATCTCCAGCTCGGCCTTCGAGCGAGACTCCCCGGACGAGGTCGAGCCGCCCTCGCGTCATCCGAGCGTCGGCGCAGATCTGACGTTGACGCACGCCGTCGGGACTCCCTGGAGCGCGATCGCCGAGGCGATCGCCGAGCTGCGGCCGGAGCTTCTGGCCGAGTACGAGATGAGCGATAGGTACACCGGGAAAGGCGTTCCGGACGGGGCAGTCAACACGACGATCGCCTTCCGTTATAGCGCGTCCGATCGATCACTCACCCAGGATGAAGTGAACGACTTCCACACCCGGCTCAGGGGGGCCCTTGAGGAGAGGTTCCGCTTCGGCCGCTGAGATCGACTTCGCGGAGACGGCCATGGACGCAATGAAGGAACTGGAGAAGCAGGTGGAGCGGCTACTGGGTGAATTGAGCGAAGCCAGGCGCACGAACCGCAACCTGGCGGCTCGGGTCAAGAAGCTCGAAAAGGCGTCGGGCTCGGCGGGCGACTCGAAGAAGCTCGAGCGCGAGCGGGTCGAGCTCAAGCGGCGGGTCGAGCGGCTGGTCGAGCGTCTCGAGACGCTCGCGAACGAAGAGCAATAGTGCCCGCGGACCTTCCCATTGCGCCGGCATGCGCCCTATCGGAACCGTCATCCTGAGGCGTAGCCGAAGGATCCCGAGTCGGCCGCTCGGACGCCGCGGCGGAGTCGCTTCCGCCAACTCCGCGCGTCGGTGGCGATCGGCAGCCCGATCCTCCAGGGGACGGCTCGGACGTCGCGTCTTGCAACCGGCGTCCCTCAGTCGTTCGTCTCGCTCCACACTCGGCGGAGTCGATCCGCCTGGGCCTCTTTCGTTGCGGCCTCGGACGGCGATACCGAACTCGCCTGCGGCTCGACCCTGCGGGTGGGTATCGCCGCAGAAGGCACCTCGGCCGCTCCTCCTTCGGGTGCTTCCGCCGTTGACCAACTGTTGATCGCGAGGCCTCACTCTCCTCGGCGTGGGCTTGTTGCTTCAGCTCCATTCTGGGAAGAGACCGAACCTTGAGCTTCCTTCCGCGCCGCTGGTTGATTGAGTCTGGGGTAAGGCTGGCGTTGTGGTTGGTCGGCGCGGACTCGCGAGGCCTCACCTCGAGCGGTGGTTTGGTTGACGGGCGGCGCGGGAGGCGCTCGAGGTTTCGGCTGCGCAGCCGCTCCGCGCAGGCCGTTTTCGGGGCTCGGGACTCCGGCCGACACCCGTCGCGTCACTCGAGGGCAGGCTCCGGTCGGTCCCTACCCGAGCTTGGATAAGCGCGACCATTCATCCTACCATGCGTTCTGGGCTGAACTCGGCTGCCCTCGCGCTCGTATTGTGGTGTCGAAGACCCGTTGCAGCGGGGCACCGACCTTGCTACTCCCGAAGACCAGATGATTCGGTTCATGACGACATCGACAGGCAGGCGCAAGCTCGCTCTTTGCCTGCTCCTGGCCGCATCCACCGGCGCTGTATGGGCGGATGAGGTCGCGGTCGAGATTCCGGTGGGAGATCTGGCCGGCGGCGGCGCCATTTCGGCAGATGCCGTAGCCGCCCAAGTCGGCGGCCAGCCTGCGCAGGTTCTGACCGTGGGTCCGGGCGTCCTCGCGCCCAGAGTGGCGATCTACGTGGACAGGCTCCTGGCGCCGCCGCTGTCGGTTCACAATGGCCTCCTCGAGCTGGCCGACCGGGCCGGCCGCCTGGTCGAGCTGGGCTCGATCGAGGTGATCTCGGCCGGCGAGCGGGTCGTGACCTCGGTTCCGTCCACTCGCTCCCGCGAGCAGCTGTCGGAAGCCCTGCGCTGGCTTCGACTGCGCGCCACCAGCGAGGGCGGCCAGCTCGTGGTCAGGAAGCGGTTCGTCGAGGAAGCGGGGCTGGCCGATCTCGCCGAAAACGAACATCTGGCGATCTCGGCGACCGCCGGACAGCGGCTGGCGGACATTGCCTCTCTCGTGCGCGAGGGCCTTGCGGAGGAGGCCGAGCTGCTGGCTCAGTTTCGCAACCAGCTCTTGACCTGGGCGGTTTCGAATCCGTCCGCTGGGTCCAAGACCCTGATTCTGGTCGGGGGCGGTTTCGACACCGACATCGAGCGCTTCTACCGGGAGCTACTCGAGCCCTTCGATCTGGCCGCGATCGTCGATGAAGAGGTCATTCCCGAGATCTCTCCGACCATCGAAGAGCTAGCTCGCGTGTTGTCCGCCCTGGGATGGACGGTGTGGTCCTACAGCCCGGAGGGCGCGAGCGATGTTCTGCTCGAAGGCGGAGAAGAAAAGGAGCGCGCCGAGGTCATCACCACCTACGAGGGAGGACGGCGCGTCGACAAGACGGTCATCACGCCCAGGTTCGATGCCCTCAGGAGCCTCAGGAACGTGATGAGCGGCAGCAACCGGTCGGTCCCCGAGGCCGCGCTATTCGCGCCCCGGGAAGCGCTCGCCGAGCTGTCGGGCGAGACCGGTGGCGAAGTGGTCGCGGATCAGGCGCAGCTCGATCGGGCCCTGGCCGCCCTGGGAAAGCGGATCAGGGTGACCGTGGAGGTGCCGTCTGGATCGGACGCGCTGACTCCCGTGGAGGTCAGCGTCGGCCGCGCCGGCGACGGGCCGGATCGGACCGGACGGCGCTGGGCCAGCCGCGGTACGCCGACGCTGGTCGGAGTCGTTCGCGCGCAGCGACTGCTCGACGGTGATCTGCCCGAGGGCGGCCTGGTGGTCGAGGCGCTGGCCCGTGAAGACGCCGACGCCGACGCCCTTGAGCTCGAGATCGTGGCCGCTAGAACTCTGGAGGACGGTGGCGCCAAGCCGTTTGCGCGCCTTCAGGTCACGAGCGTGGCGTTCGAGGAGGACGGAACATTGTCGAGCCGGCGTCGAGAGGTATCAGGCTCCGCAATCCAAGCCGGCGCCTTCTCGGTCGATCTTGGCTCCGAAGTCTCACCGGAGACGCCGGTCGTCGTGATCGTCGAGGATCTCGACACCGGTCTCTGGGGCGGCGCCTACGCCTCTGTGGTCACGGCGGGCGGGTTCGATGCGATCGGCTCGCTGGGAGGCCTGCTTCCGGCGCCCCGGGCGATTCATCTTCTGGCGCCCCGAGAACCGCTCGCGGTCGGCAAGACCCGAATCGAGACCGTGCTGTCGGAGCGCGTCGACAAAGTCGAGTTCTACCTCGACGGCAAGCTCGAATCGGTGCGAAAAGCGCCGCCCTTCTCGATCTCGTTTACTCTCGGCAGATATCCGGACCGCCACAGCGTCGAAGCCGTGGCGTTCGACTCGGGCGGCCTCGAGATCGGTCGGGATCGGCTCATCCTCAACGCCGGGACCGGCACCTTTCGGGTGCGCATCGTCAGCCCGGAAGATCCCGGCGAGCCGGGCTCGCCGCTGACCGGCGCCGTGACCGTAAGGGCCGCGGTCGAGATGCCGCGCGGCTCGGAGCTCAATCGCCTGCAGTTCTTCTGGAACGACGAGCTGTTCGCAACCCGTTTCGCTCCGCCTTTTTTGCAGCGCTTCCGGATCCCGGACGACGTGCCGTCTGGTTTCTTCCGGGTCGAGGCGCTTCTGAACGATGGCTCGCAGACCGAGGACGTGTTGTTCATCAACAGCCCCGGAGGCAGCGAGCGGGTGCGGGTCGAGCTGGTCGAGCTGTTCACGGTGGTCACCGACCGCCAGGGACACCCGGTCACCCGGCTTCCCCCGGGCGCGTTTCGCGTCTTCGAGGATGGTGTGGAGCAGGAGGTCGAGGCGTTCGACGAGGCCGGCGACCTGCCGCTGACGGTGGGGTTGGCCATCGATTCATCGGCTTCGATGTTCGTCAAGCTGCCCGACGTAAAGCTGGCCGCGGCCGGGTTCGTCAATGCGCTCGGCACCGAGAAAGACCGGGCGTTCGTGGTCCGATTCGGGGGCGGGCCCGAGCTGGTTCGCGATACGACCCGCGACCTCGGACGGGTCGAGCAAGCTCTCTATTCCCTCGAGCCGGACGGCCGGACCGAGATCTGGAAGGGGATAGTCTACTCGCTGGTTCAGCTCCAGGCCGTGCCCGGCAAGAAGGCCCTGATCGTCTTCTCGGACGGCGCCGACGAGGACCCCGAGTTCTCCTACCGGACATGCCTGCGGTTCGCTCGGCGGGTTGGCGTTCCGGTCTACGTCATCGTCTCCAACGACGAGATCTACCGGACCGAGGGCAAGGGACTTACGATCCGGGGGTTCATGAACCGGCTCGAGGGGCTGGTCCGATCGATCGGCGGGCGCGTGTTCGTCACCCGGGTCGGGGGAGACCTGACCGCCATCTACGACCAGATCGACAAAGAGCTTCGCAGCCAGTATCTGCTCGGCTACTACGTGCGGGACGCCGGTGGCGAGCGCTGGCGGGAGGTCGAAGTGAAGGTCGACGGGAGCGGTCTGAAGGCGCGGACTATCGCCGGCTATTTCCGTTAGCCTCATCGATTGGGAGACGTAGGTGCCCGCATCTGCGGCATTACGCTCGCTTTGGGCTCCTTGAGGTCCGTCAGCGTCTCGGCGGCTCGCCTTTCATCCACGGATTCTAGTCGCGTTATGCTCGCTCTCGCGCTCCCGGTCCGGGAGCCCTCGCCCGCGATGTTCTGGAAGAAGGTATTTCAGGAAGCCGAGACCGATTCCGTGTCGTCCGGCGATACGGAGACCGTGCGTCGGATCGTCTCCAAGCTCGAAGCGATGGACGTCGACGAGGCCCGCTACGTGGCGGCGTTCGCCTACATTCTGGGCCGTGTCGCTCACGCGGATCAGCACATATCCGTGCAAGAGACGCAGGCTATGGAGACGGCGGTGTCGGAGCTGAGCGGCCTGCCGGAGGACGAGGCGATTCTGGTCGTCCAGATCGCCAAGAGTCAGAACCGGCTCTTCGGAGGCACCGAGAACTTCCTGGTCACTCGTGAGTTGGCGACCATCGCGACGGCCGAGCAGAAGGAGCACCTCCTGGATTGCGTGTTCGCGATCTCCGCAGCCGACGACTCGATCTCATCCACCGAGGAGAGCCAGATCCGGCAGATCGCGAGTGAGCTGGGCTTTTCCCACCGCGAATACGTGCTCGTGCGATCCCGTTACTCGGAAAAACGGGAGGTCATGAGATCGCTTCGGCAAAAGCGCGGGGATTCGGAGTGACGAGGCTCGACGGGCGGAAACGCTCGAGGGCTCCGAAGCGGCTGGTGAGCGTTCTCGTGGTGCTGGCGGCCACCGGCCTCGGGCTGTCCCTGTTTCGGGCCGGCTCCGCGCCCGAGATCACCGTGGCGAGTGGCGTCCCGGGCATCGGCCGCGACACCGAGCTGGCGGTCCGCCTCGACGCGGGTGGGCGCGGCCTCGGCGACGTCAAGGTCGAGCTGGTTCAGGGCGAGCGCAGGACCGTGCTGGCCGAGCACAGCTACACGGCGCGGCCGCCGTGGGCCTTCTGGGGGGAGCGAGACGCCTCGGTCACCCTGCCGGTCCAGGTGGGTAGTGCTGCGCTCGGCGACCGGCTCGAGGAGGGCACGGCCACTCTCAGGGTCGAGGCCCGGCCGCCGGGAGCGTGGCTGCGCAAGGGGGATCCGGCATTGGTCGAGCGGGAGTTCGAAGTCCTGCTCCGACCGCCGGCTTTGGGGGTGCTTTCGATCCAGCACTACCCGGCCCAGGGCGGGGCCGAGGTCGTGGTCTACAGCGTGGGCCGGACTTCGGTGCGCGACGGAGTCGAGAGCGGTGGGACTTGGTATCCGGGCTTTGCGCTTCCGGGATCCCCCGCTGGACAGCGGTTCGCTTTGTTCGGCGTGCCTTTTGATCTGGAGTCGAAAGAAGAGATCCGCCTGGTCGCCGAAGACGCCGTCGGCAACCGCGCCGAGAGGGCGTTCGTGGATCGGTTACAGCCGAAGGCCTATGAGCGAGATCGGATCGAGGTCTCGGCGCAATTCCTGGCCAAGGTAGTTCCCGAGATCGTCTCGAACTCGCTTTCGGTGAGAGAAGCAGACACACAGCTCGAGACCTACATTTCAATCAATCGAGATCTGCGCGCGCGCAACACCGCCGAGTTGACTCGCCTGGCGTCGGAGAGCCGTCGCGAGTTCCTGTGGAGTGAGTCGTTTACCGGGCTTCCCGGCTCGCAGGTGATGTCCGCATTCGCCGATCGCCGCACCTACCTCTTCGAAGGCCGGCAGATCGACCAACAGGACCATCTGGGCTTCGATCTGGCTTCCGTGAAGCGGACTCCGGTACCGGCAGCCAATCGGGGAGTGGTGGTACTCGCGCGGTACTTCGGCATCTATGGCAATGCCGTGGTCCTCGATCACGGTTTTGGGCTGATGAGCCTGTACGGGCACCTCTCGACTCTCGAGGTCGAGGCCGGCCAGACGGTGGAGCGCGGGCAGTCGTTGGGCCGAACCGGGCAGACCGGCCTGGCGGGAGGAGATCATCTGCACTTCACCATGCTTCTCCAGGGCCAGGCGGTGAATCCCGTCGAGTGGTGGGATGCCTCCTGGATCCGGAACCGGGTTCGATCCAAGCTGGGACCGGCTTTTCCAGTAGGAGACCAGCAATGAGCTCTTCGCGAGTGCACAACTTCGGAGCGGGTCCGGCGGCTCTGCCGGTAGGGGTGCTCGAGCGCGTCCGGGCCGAGCTGCTGGACTACGGCGGCACCGGCCGCTCGATTCTCGAACTGAGCCACAGGAGCCCGCAGTACGACGAGGTCCACGAACAGGCGCGGTCGCGTCTACTGCGCCTTCTGGGCGCCGGGGATGAATTCGAGGTGTTGTTCATGGGCGGTGGCGCCCGGACGCAGTTCAGCCTGGTGCCGATGAACTTGCTGGGCGCCGGCCAGCAAGCCGGCTACCTCGTCACCGGTCGTTGGAGCGAGCTCGCGCTCGCCGCCGGAGAGCGGCTCGGCGGCGCTCGCGCCGTGTGGAGTGGCAAGGACGAGGCTTATTCACGGCTTCCCGACAGCGGTGACTACGAGCCCAGCTCCGATGCCGCCTTTCTGCACTACACCAGCAACAACACGATCTACGGCACGCAGTTCGCGGACGCGCCCGAGAGCGGAGGCGTGCCCCTGGTAGCGGACATGTCGTCCGACATCCTCAGCCGGCCCGTGGATCTCGGCAGGCACGGGCTAATCTATGCCGGCGCTCAGAAGAACCTGGGTCCGGCCGGTGTGACCGTGGTGCTGATTCGCCGGGACCTCCTGGAAGCGGCGCGTCCGGATCTCGCCGACATGATGAGCTACAGGGCCGTGGCTGCGAAGCGGTCTCTGCTGAATACGCCGCCGGTGTTCGCGATCTACGTCATGAACCTGGTACTGGAGGATCTCGAAGCCGAGGGCGGACTCGAGGGAGCCGCGCAAAGAAGCCAGGCCAAAGCCGACTTGATCTACGGAGCGATTGAGCGATCCGGCGGTTTCTATCTTCCCCATGCCGCTCCGGGCAGCCGGTCTCTCATGAACGTCACCTTTCGCCTGGCCGAGCCCGAGCTCGAGGCGTCCTTTCTCGAGGAGGCCGAGAGCCAGGCGCTCGTCGGCCTCAAGGGCCATCGCTCGGTCGGCGGCGTGCGTGCCTCGATCTACAACAGCGTTGCGACCGCTTCGGTCGAAGCGCTGGCGTCGTTTCTGGACGACTTCCGGCTGGCTCGAGGGTAGCTCCTCAGGCCTGGCGGTTTGTTCGCGCCGCCGGTCTTCGGAAGGTCGCGATCGGCGGCCTGGGCCGTCAGCGCATCGAAGCCTCCGACCGGATCAGCTCGCCGACGCGCGAGGGGTCGCCGCTGTTGCTCGCGGGCTCGATTCCCAGAACCGCGCACATGACGTTGTAGAGGTGGATGTTCTCGATGGGGCCGATTCGTGCGCCGGCTCGAAAGGACGGTCCGTAGGCGATCAGCAACGCGCCCATCGAGGGCAGCCGATGATCGTAGCCGTGGGTACCGCCGTCGAAGCACTGTGGACAGCTCTCGAAGAATTCGGTGGACGAAATGCTCCAGCCGTCATCGGCGATGCCGATGATCGGGGCTATGCGCTCATGGCCGGCAAACTCGTATCGCTCGGGAACCTCGTCACCCCGGTAGACGGCCATATGGGGATGGGCGCCTTCGAGGGCGCTATAGATTTCGTCGGTCTTGTCTTCGCCCGGCCAGAGAGCCAGTACCGGGTTCCAGTCGACGACGTTCGCGGTCTCGACGTCGATGTAGTCATCCAGGAAAACCACCCGCTCGGCGGAGGTCGAGGACATGCCGTGGTCCGAGACGATCATGAGATCGACTCGAGATCCGAGACCACGTTCGTCGAGTCCTGAAACCAGCGCCGCGACCGCCGCGTCGACCGCCCGCAGAGCGTCGGCGAGCTCGGGAGACGGCTCCGGTCCGTGCTGGTGGGCGCCGTTGTCGACATCCGAGAAGTACAGCGTCAGAAATCGAGGTCGCTCGCTC
>JBHHWO010000131.1:0-12188 GCA_046756565.1 Thermoanaerobaculia bacterium
GCGCTACCAGCGACCCTCGGGGATCGGCTCACCACCCGGCAGCCAGGCCAGGCAGGGCTCTTCGTCGAGCCAGTTGAGGGACTCGAGGTTGGCTGAATAGGAACACCGGCGTTCCGATCCCGGCCAGAAGACTTCGACGTCCTGGATGCTCGTGGCGTCGAGGAGGCCGATGTGGGCAAGGTACGGAGCGCTGCCGAAGCCCGTTTTGTGATCCATGAGATAGGTCCTGAGGATCTCGTGGCCGTCCGCGTTCACGGCTCGGACCTTGATCCTGGCCCCGACACCGTAGCGGTTCGTCTGCCTGCCCCGAAGACGGATCTTGAGCCAACGATTGCCAGTTCGACTTTCGTTGAGGAAGAACTGGTTGGGCCACCGATCGCCCGGCCACATGCCACCGAGGCTCGAGTAGAGGTCTTGGTCGCCGTCGCCATCGACGTCGAAGAAGACGATTCCGTGCCCTTTCTGGATTGTGCCGAATCCGTTGGTCATTGAGATGTTCGTGGCGTGGTCACTACATCCCGAGCCGTCCCGGACGCCGCGGAACATGAGGTTCGGAAGAACCAACCAGCCTTCCGGGTTGCCGGTGCCGATGTAGAAGTCGGAACATCCGTCGAGGTCGAGATCTCCGTAGGAGACCCCCATGCTCGGGACCGGCAGCGTCCCGCCGTCGAAATAGTCGCTGTCCGGCTCGAACCGACCCGTCGGGCTGCGGCGCAGAATCAGGCTGCGCCCGGCCGGCTGTCCGATCTCATCGCCGAAAACGGTACCAGCCGTGCTCGTCCAGGCGTCGGTAAACCCACCCTGGAAGATCTCCAGCTGACCGTCGTGATCGAGGTCGAGAAAAGCGGCCATGAAGCCCGGGCCGTGTCGCTCGCGGGTCGAGAAACGGCCCCCGCCATCGTTGGCCAACAATCGACTTCCGTTCTGAACGATGCTCGAGACAAAGAGATCGAGGTCGCCATCGTTGTCCGAGTCACCCCACGCGGCGCCGATGTAGACTCGGTCTCTCAGGACTTCGGTGAGTCCCGCCCCGGCAGTGTGGTCGACGAATCGTCCGCCACCTTGGTTGCGAAAGAAGAGCGAGCCTCGATAGGGCCTGGCTAGGAGCCCGTCCAAAAAGGGAATGCGAAGGCCCCAACGGGAGATGAAGAGATCGAGGTCGCCGTCGTTATCGGCATCTCCCCAGGCGGAACCCCAGGTGAAGCTGATCTCGTCGTCGAGCCAGCCGTCAAGTAGGCCGGCAGAGAGGGTAACGTCGTCGAAGGTTCCGTCCCCATTGTTGTGCAGGAGCAGATAAGGGAGAAAGGGCCTGCCGACGAACAGATCGACCCAGCCATCATTGTCATAGTCCGCCGCCGTGATGATGTGAACCTGACTAATCGCACCGAGACCGGCCTCCTGGGTCCGCTCGACGAAGTCTCGCCCGTCCTGATTGACGTAGTAGTGGAGTGGATCGAAGTTGCCCCCGGTGATGATGTCGAGGTCGCCGTCGAGGTCGAAGTCCTCGACCGCGACGCCCTTACCGGCGTCGAACGTGTCGACGTGAAGGGCAGAGGCCCGGTCCCTGAAGACGAGATCGCTGTGCTCTTGGGCGAGTTGTGAGGCTTTCTGGCCGTAGAACGTATCGACAAAGGCAGTGTCGATCCGGTCCTCGGGAGGAACGCGCTGCGGAAACTCGCCCAAGGTCATGTAGGTGAAATTGAGAAGCCACTGGTACACGCGATTGCCCGGATGCGCTGCGCGGAGGCGATGGAGAAGCTCCCGGGCTCGTCGAGAGCTCTCCGGGAGGCTGTGGTAACGATTGAGGGGAAGAGAGCACATGAGCTGGAGATGTTCCGGCCGGCGCAGTGGTGGCTCGGTTGTCTTGTCGGGAGGCAACGGTCCGGTCCGGAGCGCGGCAAGGCAATTGTCCGCCTCGGCAAGTCGCATGTATGAGTTGGCAAGCCAGAACATCAACTCTTCGGATCCGCGCTCCTTGTCGAGTGAACGCTCCAGCATCTTGACGGCGGTGGTGAAATCGCCCACGTGATAGGCCAAGAGGCCGCGCTCGAGGTCCGTCTCGGCGGCACGCCTGACACCTTCGAAATCGTAGTAACCGGACTCTGGATTGAAGCTCAGCCGTACCAGGTATCGCGCCATGTACGACAAGAATCTGTAGTTGTTCCAGCTTTCCTTGAAGCCAGCGTGTCGAGCCTGAGACCACATGGCGGCCGCCAGCCCCGAGTGGCGTTCAAGGAAGAGCCACGAGGCACCCACCAGGACGAGCAGGACCAGTCCCGCTCCGAGTGTGTTGCGAGTCCCGGGGGTAATCCGCACTGTATCGGCTCCGGCCTTCAGTTGGTTTCTATGGTACCCGCTTGGGGCCAATGACCGCCCATTTCTCTCGTGAGTTCTATCGGGGGCGTCGGCGGTACACTCCGGTCGTACATTGAAGGCAAGTGGCAACTCGCTCGACTGAACGGTGAGAACCGGCGCCGAACTCGCCGATCCAGATCCGAATCTTTCATCTCGCATCTGACGTATAGCGATGCGACGGGCCGAGCTTGCGGGCCGGTCCGACCCAAATCGATTAATCTACGGTCGCCCTGAGTGATGGCGCATCTGAGGAAACTGCTCAAGTGGCTCTCCGTTGGTGCGGGCCTTCGAGAGAAGGAAGCCGCCCACCGAGAATTGCAGCGAGAGCTGACGATGCTCTCGACCCAGGGCAGGCAAATCATCGCCAGCGAGAGCGGCCACGGGATTCAGTCCGATCAACCGGAGCTTCTGGTCGAATCGGTAGAAGAACTGATTCAACGGGTCCGAGACGAACGGGAGTAGCCTTGGCGGGGCTAGTCGGTCCCTGAAGGCAGATGCGCCGTCGGCATGTCGAAGACCTGAATAAGGGGACAGAGTCCGCTTTTCAGCAAACTCCTGCAAGATAGCACCGGCTGAGCCGTCTCTACGGGTTGATGTTCTCGCCCTTCTCGAGCTTTGCTATCTGGGCCTCGAGGTTCTGCTTCTGCGGACCTTCTGGGGCTCTCGTCAGTGCGATCTGCGCGTGCTCCACGGCTTTCTCGAAGTCGCCCTCCTGGGCGTAGACCCGGGCCATGCCGAAATCTGTAGGCCACTCGCCGGAGTTCTTCTCGTAGTTCTTGCGGAAGATCAGGTTGGCGGCCTCCATCTGGCCCGCCCCCTGCAGTCCGCGCGCGGCCATGTGCACCAGTACGGCCGTGGCGGTGGGGTGATCGATCGCCTGATCGAGGGCCTCCATGGCCTCTTCGTTGCGTCCGAGCTGGTTGAGGACCTGCGCCTTGTTCGACAGCGTCGGCCAACCCGTGTTCGCCGCGATGGCGGCGTCCGCCCAGCGCACCGCGTCTTCGTGATAGGCCTCTTGTTGAGAAGCCCAGGTCGAGGCGCGGACGAAGTTCTGGAAGTTGAAGCCGATGGCGCCGGTGAGCTCCTGGCTCATGGTCTGGTGGTAGAGCTCGTTGAGGTTCGGAACTGAAACCCGGAAGGGCACCCGGAGGTTCTCCCAGTGGAGAACGGCCAGTGAGGTGTCGAGCTGGCGATCGTCGAACTCGAACGTCAGCCACTCGCGGAAGAAGTCGGTCTTCTCGGGCTTGACCTTCACCTGCAAGGCATCGAGCTCGGGCTCGTAGAAGAAGCTGCCCCAGGCTTCGGTATTTCGGTTGAAGATGATGGTCCACTCCTCCTCGCCGGGAGCCATGAAGAGAGCGTACTTGCCGGCTCCAAGGGCCTCGCCTTCGACCTCAACGTCGTGAGAAAAGGCGATGGTCGTGTTCTCGTTGGCGCCCACGCGCCACGGCATGGTCTCGGCCGTGCCGAAGCCCGGGTAGAAGGGATTGGCCGCGATGCCCCAGGGCACGAGCTGGCCCCAGATCTTGCCCGTGCGGTCCTGGCCCTGAGGGCTGGTGACGTCGGGGGCGTTGTAGTCGATCGTCACCGAGACCATTCCCATGTACTGAGTGATGACGGCGCGCTGGTTGGCGCCGGGCGGCGGCGTGGTCAGCCTCTGGGCGGTGATCGCGCTCGTGGATGCGACCAGTACCAGAAGGGCGAGAGCAAAGCGAAGGGAGTGTTTGTACATCGATAGGTCTCCTGCCAGGAATTGAGGAAAGGGCGCACAGGCCCTACTTCGGAAAGATGTTCTTCTACTACGGGTAGGCTGGGTAAAGGTTGCTCTGCGTGGGGTCGCTTCAGTCGAGATCGGTTACCGACACACCGGCGAGCTCGGATAGAAGGCTCTCGCCCCAGACCTGGGCCGGGGTGCGGACGCCGGGTTCGAATTCGCTTTCCAGGACCTTCGAAGCCAGCAGCACCGTGGCGTCCGCGGTGACGTCGTAGACCTGTGGGGTTACCATCCGCGAGCGCGCGATGCGGCCGCCGCCGGCTTCGGCCTCGGCGACCACGATCTTGCGTTCCGAATCGCGCTGGCTCCGCGAAGGCCCTTCCGGAAAGAGCGGCGCCCATAACCCCGCGAGAGCCCGCACGGGCCGGTGGAAACCGGCCAGGGCACGAGTCCAGAGAAGACCGGCGCGCTCCCAGGGGTAGGTGTCCAGATAGGTCTCCACGTTCGGGATGCCGGTCGAGCGGTGAGCGGTGGCGACGTCGCCCCAGGCGATGGCGCTGCAAACTGTCGGCCCGGCGCCGAAATCGAAGCGATGTTCCAGGCGGCCCGCCGGAATGTGCTCGAGACGGCCGTCGCGGCGGACCGGCACACTGCCGTCGAGCATCTCGATCGCGGTCCGGTACGAGCCGCGCGAACCGAACCGGAAGCGTGAGTAGCCGAGCCGAAGTCTTGTGGCGCCGGGTAGCCGGCCAGCGACACGAACTGCAAGCGCGTCCGACACGGCCACCGCGAAGGCCGCGCCCGGGAGGATCATGACGCCGCGCGATCGCGCTTGCGATTCGTAGCGATGAAGACCGTCGAGCACCTTGTACTCGCCGGCGATGTCGAGGTAGTGAGCGCCGGTTCTGAGGCAGGCTTCGGCCATCGGCGCGGCGGTCTCCGAGAACGGTCCGGCGAGATGGACCACAAGGTCGATGTCGGCCAGCGTTCGATCGAGACCGGCGGAGTCGTCGAGGCGGACGGCCCGCGCCTCCAGTGCGAGCGACTCCGCCAGCGGGGCGAGGCGCCCGGCGCTCCGGCCGGAGAGGACCGGCGACAAGCCGCGTGCCAGAGCCCGGTCGAGGGTCAGCCTGCCGGTGTAGCCGGTAACGCCATAAAACAGCAGCCGGCGGTCTGAGATATGTGAGCCAGCCGAGCCGTCCGTGTTATCGGAGCCTTCAGAGGCATCGCAGCCAGAGGCTCGGGCTTCGGCGGCCGTCAACCGGCCCCGATCAGCTCCTGAGCCTCGGCCCAGTCGAAGGCACGGAGCGTGGTGGTGCGCACGTTGCCGCTCGCGCCCAGGTGCAGGAGCACCGAAGCTGCCCTTTCCTCGCGCTCGGCTTCCATGATCAGCACGCCGTCGTGGCTGCCGATGGTCCAGTACTGACCGACGATCGTCACACCCATCTTTTCGGCGAACTCGTTGAAGGCATCGGCGCGCTGGGGAGAGTCCTTCAAGTGGCGGATTCCCTGATCGGTGTAGTCAAGCAGGACGATGAATGTGGCCATGGCGTTCCTCTGGTTCTGGGTTCTCTGGATGGTGAGTCTCTGACGGGGCTGTCGGACGATCTTATGTTCCGGCTCGGTGGGAGCGAAAGACCGCATCCGCGATCTGGACGTCTTGGACCGCGACAACCGTGAGGTCTGCGACGAACCCCTCTTCCATGGCGCCGACGAGATCGACGCCTGCCACGAGCTTCTCGATCTTAGGCCAGCCTATAATGACCGGATCGTGGCTCGTGGCCTCCGTCAAAGCACTTCCTTCAACACCGCGCTGTCGATATTGGCGCCGCACAAGACGATTGCCACGTTCGCGCCCTTCCAGTGCTCCCGCTGTTTCGAGTAGGCCGCCGCGGCGACCGCAGCGGCGCCCTCGACCAGAGTGTGGTAGCTGCCGACGAGCCGCCGCAGGGCCTGGCGGATCTCATCCTCGGAGACCAGGAACGACTCGTCGATCACCTGCCGGCAGAGCTCGAAGGTGATCGAGTCGGTCTCGACTCCGCCCGCGCTGCCGTCCGAGAGCGTCGGCAGCGATTCAAGCTCGACTACGCGGCCCGCTTCGAGTGAAGTGTGCATGACGGCGGAGTTCTCGGGCGAGCAGGCGATGACCGTGAGATCGGGCCAGACCGTCTTGAGATAGCCACCCACACCGGAGATCAAGCCGCCGCCCCCGAGGGTCACGAACACCGCGTCGAGAGGGGAGCCCTCAGGGAGCTGGCGGACCAGCTCTGCGGCGAGGGTCCCCTGTCCGGCCACGATCAACGGGTCGTTGTAGGGCGAGACGTAGGCCATCCCTTCGGCCGCGGCGTGGCACCGCGCCTCCGCCTCGGCGAGCACGCAGTCGTTGCCGCGCGTGTAAACCTCGCCGCCCCACGAGCGGATCGCCGCGAGCTTGGACTCGACCGCTCCTTCCGGCACGTAGACCACGGCGCGGCAACCGACGGCGGCCGCGGCACAGGCGACGGCGGCTCCGTGGTTGCCTGAGGAGGCCGCGACGACCCCTCGCTCCCGTTCCTGTTCGGTCAGGCAAAGTATCTTGTTGGTGGCGCCCCGCAGCTTGAACGAGCCGGTGATCTGGAGATTCTCGAGCTTGAGCCAGACGCTCGCGCCGCTGCCGTCGGCGAGATGGCGCGAGCGCTCTACCGGCGTCGTGCGCACGCGTCCCTCGATGCGCCTCGAGGCCGCCTCGACGTCTTCGCGGAAGTTCACGATCGCGATGGTATCGCCACGTCGAGTCCGCGAAGTCCTTGATCGGCTAGTGACGGCAGCCGTAGCGCTCGGCGCGGCCCTCCATCCAGGCCGCGGTGGAGGGATGGATCGTGTCACCGCCCTCGAGCTCCCAGAAGAAGGGCGTCCGCTCGACCGGGTCGGGCCAGAGTTGGTTCATGGTTGCGGCCTCGAACAGCCGGCCGTTGACCATCGTGGCGTGGATGAGCTCGGCCTGCTCGATGTTCTCGAGGGGATTGCCGTCGAGAATCACCAGGTCCGCCAGTTTGCCGGCTTCCAGCGATCCGATGTCGGCGTCCATGCCGAGGGCGTAGGCACCGCTTGCGGTCGCCGCCCGCAGAGCCTCCCACGGCGTGAAGCCGCCCTGGACGAGCATGCGCATCTCCCAGTGCATCGCCAGGCCCTCGCGCTGGCCGTGGGCTCCGGTGTTGACCGGCACACCGCGGTGCATTAGATCCCTGGCCGAGGCGGCGACATGGACGTGGTTGTAGTGGCTGTCCGGCGCAGTCTGGCGGCGGATCGCTCGCGGCTCGACGCGGGAGCGCGGCGTGTAGCGCAACAGGCGCTGGTTTTCCCAAACGTCGTCGCGATCGTAGAACCAGCGCTCGCCTTCCATGCCGCCGAATGACACACCGAGAGTCGGCGTGTAGCCGGTACCGGCCTGGGACCAGAGCTGGAGGACGTCGTCGTAGATCGTCTTGAGCGTCATCGAGTGCTCGATGGTGGTGTGGCCGTCGACGATCTCGGTCATGTTGTGCTGGAATTTCATGCCGCCCTCGATCACCACCATGACGTCGAGCTCGTTGCCGGCGGCGATGATCTGCTGGCGAGAGTCCCGCCGGGGAAGCTGGTAGCTCTTGACCGAGATCGCACCCACGTCTTTCATTCTCTGGATGTGGAAGCGAGCGTCGTCGAGAGAGTCGACATCGACGTGGTAGCCGTTGCCCTTGGCGCCGTAGAGGATGGTGCCGGTCGAAAAGACCCTCGGTCCGAAGATCTTGCCGGCCCTGTTGAGCTCGCTCGCGGCGAACACCTCATGGGTGTCGTTCGAGGGATCGTGAATGGTGGTGACGCCGAAGGCGAGGTTCGAATACTGCATCCAGTTCTGCTGCGGAATGATCTGCGAGCGCCCGAAGCCGCCGTGGGCGTGGGCGTCGAGAAAGCCGGGAACGATGGTCTTGCCGCTCGCATCGACGACATGAGCCTGCTCTGGTACTTCGACTTCGCCTGCCGCGCCCACCGACACGATGCGGTTGCCGGTAACGACAACCGTGGCGTTCTCGATGACCTCCTGGGTGCCCGACATGGCGTCGCGCATGGTTACGACGCGAGCGCCCGCGAGCGCGACGGTGCCGCTGTGGATGTCGAGATCGACGTCGAAGCCGATGTCGGTGCCTTCTTCCACCGGCTCCGGCAGCTCGTCGGGCGCACCGTCGACGAACGCGAAGGCGTCACTCAGATTGCGCTGATAGAGAACCGGGCCCCGGCTCCAGGTGATCGTGTCGTCGTCGCGCCAGCTGAGAAAGTCTCCGGCCCGGCCGGAGAGAGTCGCCACCGGAATCGACTTGGTCTCCTTGCCGAGCTTGATCGCTCTGCCGGTGACGGCGAATGGGGCCAGGTGGGCGCGGTAGTCCTCGGTGAACGCGACCCACTTGTTGTCCGGCGAGACCGCGAGCTCCACCATGCCGGAGCCGGTCACGTGCGTGCGCTCTTGGTCTCCCTGGCGATCGACGCTCTTGAGTACGATGCCGCCGTCGTCGTCGGATGTCGCCAGGAAGATGCGCTCACCGTCGGCCGAAAACCGGGGCTCCGAGCCCCAGTCGGTGATGCGCTCGGAATCGCCTCCCGCGGCGGGCACCGTGTAGATCCCGGGCTCGAGCGCCCACATCGGAGACAGGAGATACCCACCGCCGATCTGCCGGTAGACGACCGTCTGTCCGTCGGGCGAGAACGACGGCTCGACGTAGTTTCCCCGCCGCGACGTCAATGCCCGGCCCGTGCCGCCCGATGCCGAAACGATACGCACGCTTCCCTGGTTGTCATCGTTCCAGGTCGTGTAGACGATCGACGCGCTGTCGGCCGAAAACGAAGGGAACATCTCGAAGTGGTCGGTCTGCGAGGTCAGTCTCCGGGCATCTCCATCGGGAAGGGGCTTCGACCAGAGAGACCCGAGTGCCTGGAACACGACCGTGCCCCCGTCGGGCGAGACCACGGGCCAGCGGGGCATCTTGATTCGGAACGACTCCGGCGCCACCTCGACCGGGCGCCGGAGTGTCGCCTGGATCTTCATGTCCTTGCGCACGCGCACCGGGATGGGCGTGACCTCCCGCGAACCGATCGCCACGCGGTGAAAGCCGCCTCCGGTCCAAAACACGATCGACGACGAGTCCGGAGTCCAGGCGATCGCCGGCGCGTTGCCTTCGGTGCCGGAGGTCTCCTGCAGATCCCTCTCGAATCGGTCGAAGATCGCCCATTCCTTGCCGGAATCGAGGTCCTTCAGATAGATCGCCGATTGCAGGCCCGGCAGACGCCTGATGAAGGCGAGATGCTTGCCGTCGGGCGAGGGAGTCGGTCGGACGGCGCCGCCCGGGCCGGTGACCAAGCGCTCGGTCTTGCCTTCGTCGCGGTCGTAGCGCTGGATGACGAAGATCTGACCGGTAGAGTCCTTGCCGTACTGCCAGATCCGGCCGGACGTCACGTCCTGCGCGAAGTAGACGTATCTGCCGTCTTTCGAGAACGCCGGATCGGCCTGATTCTTCTGGTCGCTATCGCCATGCGGGCGTTCGGTGAGCTGGAGGCCGCTGCCCTCGTGGGCGGCATGGAACATCCAGATCTCGCCGGCCGCGATCGAACGGGTCGACATGAACGACTTCTTGGCAACCAGATACCTGCCGTCCGGGCTCCAGGCTGGCTGATGGACGATGTTGGCCGATTCCGATGTGACCGCCCGGGGGCTGGATCCGTCGGTGTCCATCACCCAGAGGTTGTCGCCGCCCGCCCGGTCCGAGACGAAGGCGATTGTGGAGCCGTCGGGGCTGAAGCGCGGCTGGTAGTTCCACTCGATCCCGTCGGTGAGAGCTGTGGCTTCGCCGCCGGTGATCGGCATCGTAAAGATGTCGCCGAGCATGTCGAAGAGAATTGTCGAGCCGTCCGGCGAGATGTCCACGTTCGACCAGGTGGTTTCGATCGTGTCGATCGAGATCGTCTTCCAGTTACCCAGGGGCTCGCTCACCTTCCATTTTTCGGAGTCCTTGTCTTCATCGGCGAAGCCGGGAGGGGCGAGGAGTGAGGCGAGAAGAAGGGCGAGAGTGGTCTTTGCGAAACGATCGTGCATCGAGGGATCTCCTGCGTGAAACCGGTGGGGTCCGGCCCGTGAGCCGGATGCCGATCCTACCTCGGGGACACGATTCCTTCGTGTCCCCTCCCAACTGGTTTTGGAATTCGACGCTACTCGTTCTGAAGCAGCCGACCGGCGAGCTCCTTGACCAGCTTGGCGGCGGCGACGGCGGTCAGGTTGCCGAGGTCTCGCGACGGGTTGAGCTCGACCACGTCGGCACCGACCGGGCCGGGAAGTCGCCAGACCAGTTCGAGCGCCTCGTTTGTGGTCAGGCCGCCCGCCTCGGGATGCGTGACGCCCGGTGCGAAGGCCGGATCCAGGCCGTCGAGATCGACCGAAAGGTAGACCGGCGGCTCGATCTCGAGAGATTGAAGATCGAGCCACCCCGACCGCGGAACAATTTCAACCCCAAACCGCTCGGCCTGCTCGAGCTGATGGGCGTTCGCGGTCCGGATGCCGATCTGAATCAGTCGCTTCGCAAGGCCGTCTTCCATCACACGGGCAAAAGGACAAGCGTGAGAATAGCGACCCCCGTCAAACTCGTCGTAGAGGTCGGGGTGGGCGTCGATCTGGACCACGGTCAGATCGGCGAATCGCGCTCCGTAGGCACTCAGAATCGGGTAACTCACGCTGTGATCGCCTCCGAGGCTGAGCACCCGGGAGCCCATGGCGAGCTGCTCCGAAACCATCCGTTCGATCTCGGCCCGCGCGTCGCTTCCGCCGCTGAGATTCGCATCTCCCAGGTCCCGGACAAGCGAGCCGCTTCCGAGATCGACGCCGGTCTCGGTCCAGAGATTCGATGACTCCGAGTGAAGTGCGGCGCGTATGGCATCGGGTCCCTCGGCGGACCCGCGGGCGAAGCTCGACGCCTCGTCCGTCGGCAGCCCCAGCACGCGGACCTCAGTCATCGCCTTCCGGGCCTCAGCCCCTCGAGGATCTCGTTGGCCGTGGCCATTGAGGGAACCCTACCTCAGAGGGGGTGCCATCCGGCCGGTACACGCTGTTTCTGGAGGGGGATTGGTGGCACCCGGTGGGGACCGATCGGAGCCAGGCCGCGCCGGGTCTCCGGACGTCTGCTCGAAAACCGTCAGCTGCCGACGGCGCACTGGCGGCCGACGTTTGCGGCCGCTCTTGGGGAGCTCGATCGGCGAGAAGGCGACTCCCACCTGGCTGGGTGGCGCAGTGGGGCGCAGAGCGCAGTAAGCTGGAGCTACCGAGCGATTCACAGCCAGAGGAGAGCACCATGCCGACATTCGTCCTGATGACCCGTCTTCAGCCGGAACAGATGAAGGACGCCGACGCCCGTACTCGGTCCGGGCGCGAATGGCTCGACAAAGTCAACAGGGCCTGCCCGGAAGTCAAGTGGATTGCTTCGTACGCCCTGCTCGGCCCGTATGACTTCATGAATATCTACCAGGCGCCGGACGTCGAGACCGCTCACAAGGTTTCGATGATCTCGAGGGCGGAGGGCGCGCTCCTTGCCGAGAGCTGGGAAGCTCTGCCCTATGACCGCTACCTCGACGTGATGGAAGAAGTGACTTAGGGCGGCAGGCCCGAGGTGGCGGCCACGATGGGCGTAGACTCTGGGCGATGAGGAAGATCCCCAACGTCAAGAGCGTGATGACCCCTTTCCCGTACTCGGTTGAAACCGACCGGCCGCTCTCGGAAGCGCTCGAGATGATGGCGACACACGATTTCCGGCATCTTCCGGTCGTGGAAAGCGGGGAGCTCGTCGGGGTGTTGAGCGAGCGCTTGGTGGGTCCGTTCGTGGCACGGCCGAGCGCTTCCGAGGGCGATCTTTTGGTGCGAGACGCGCCGATGGCCGAAGCCTACGTCGCCGGCCTCGACGAGCCGCTCGACAACGTGGTCGTGGCCATGGCCGAGCGCCATCTGGGCTCGGCGGTTGTGGTCAAGAACGGTCGCGTCGCCGGGATCTTCACCTCAACCGACGCCTGCCGGTACCTCGCCAAAGTCCTGCGCTCGGAGTTCCCGGTCGGAGGCAACGAGGTGGCCTAG
>JBHHWO010000132.1:0-12127 GCA_046756565.1 Thermoanaerobaculia bacterium
ACGGTACGCTGATCAGGTTGCTGACCGGATTCTGGCTCTTCTGGGCGAGATCCTCCTGCGCCAGCGCCGGCACAGATAGCAGCGCACCGACATGCATTAAGGTCAGCACAAAGATCATGCTCCGAAACATAGCACTCACGTCAGGTTTCCTCCTGCATCCGCTCGATGTTCACGTATGGTCTAAAACGCGGAGTATACTCCAGGAAGTAGCAGCCTGACAACTCGTAAAATTACGAGTTTTCTGCGTGGTTTTTACGCGTCAGCGACGCCTCGCCCTGCCCTGCTCAATCGCGCTTCTCCCGATGAAGAGGGAGCCTTCCCGCGGCTAGACAAACTCCTGCCCGGGGTGGTAGTGTGTTTCCCCGATGAGAAGTCAGGGGTGCTCTTCTGGGGAAGATATCAGTCGAGCGGTGAACTTGCCTTGATCGTCAAGCCGGTGATGGTGATGAATGAACTGCTGGCGACCATCCTCGCAGTGCAAAGCTACGTGGTCAAGAGAAACGCTGGGGTCACGTGCACGGTCGGCGAGGAGCGGGACGATACTTGACTAGGGGGGTGAAGACATTGGCTCAGGCGAGGCGGACGAAAACCATCTCCATTGCCGGAATACTGGCCGGGATGATGGTGGCAGGGTGCGGCGGCTTGCCACGGCAGACCGCTTTGATGTCAACCGCAGAGGCCGACTTTCAAATGTCTGCAAACGAATTGCGAGTGCGGGTGTACGAGTTCGCGGACCAGTTTTCAGGAGTTGTCGAGGAAGCGGCGGACAAAATCATCGCGCAGTCATCTGATCCAGAGATACGACGACAGGCACTCCTCTGGAAAATGCGTGCGATACCCGCCGTACAAAAAGCTGTTTTCCAGCCTGACGCCCTTGGCGCACTCATTGACGCCTGGGCCCTCACTGCGCAAATGACCCAATATTTTACACGAGGAGCTGGGAAGGATGCCTTCGGCCAGTGGCAACACATTGCGATCGAAGCGTCGCAGCAACTCGAACGGGACGTCGTTGCACTGGCGCAATCTGCGGTGGTGTCCGGTGACGTGACGCGTGGCCAGGAATTTGTCGATGCGTGGGTGAGACAGCACCCTATGACAAGCCCGTTGTTTGTCCGCGAATCGACGATCGGACAGTGGGCTGATGTCACTGCGGAAGGAGGAACAAGTACCTTTGCAGCGGTAAGCACTATCGAGGGAGCAGTGATTGACCTTCAGGATCGCCTCAAGGTGTATGCTGAACAGCTCCCTAAGCAGGCCCGATGGCAGGCCGAGTTGCTCGTCGGAGAACTAATAGAGAACGGCGAAATCGGTGCCACCCTTGAGAATGTGAGTAGACTCACGGAATCCATGGGAAGGGTAACGGCTATTGTGGAGCAGGGTCCAGACATTATCGCGGGGGAGCGCGTGGCAACATTGAACGCGCTACATGCTGAACTGGGCACGATTGTGGATGAGGTCGATGAACAACGGGTCGCCACATTCAAGGACGTGAGGAACGAACGGATCGCGCTTATGGATGCGATCCGGCAGGAGAGAATCGAGACCATGAATGTGTTGCGTGCTGAACGTGTAGCGATCACGGAGGCGATCGGTCAGGAGAGAATCGCGACCATGGCAGACCTGAGCAAGGAGCGGGTCGCTGCGTTGGAGGAAATCGAGGCCATCACCATGAGGGTGCTCGGTGCATCGGCGTCGCGTGTGAATGGCGCGCTCGATCGTGTGTTTTGGAGAGGCACGCAGCTTCTGGCAGCCGTGTTAGTGGTTGGCTTGATTACGGTGGTTGTGGCGACACGCAAGAGGGGGAAACGGGAGCGTTGAAAATCTTGTTCAAGAAGTCGTAGGGGTGCCCAGTGACGAGATCCGGGTGTGCGATCCTGTGCCGGCGTCAAAGATGAACTTGTCTCCGTTACCCAGCTCCACAAGAAAGCAAGCTGCCGCCTGGGAGTCCCTGGGATTCGGGGTTTCGGTCCCGCAGGCCAGCGTCTCTCAACGATCACCAAGGTCTCCACCGGTAGGGTAGCCCTCGAACCGTCCAGGGACGGCGCTACCAGGATCTCGACGGCGCCGAGGCCCTCTTTCTTACCATGGCGACCGTGACGTTGACCGCCCGATCGCTGTCCCTTTGCGCGGTCTTCCTGTTGATCGTCTCAACAGCAGCAGTGCCCGCACAGGACCAATCCTCGACCGGCGAGCCCGCTGACGTCGCGCCCGACGCTGCCGCCGAGATCCAGCAGGCAACAGCGGACACGGACCCGGAGCCAGAGCAGGGCGACGACGAGGAGCCGACCGAGGACGCCGAGCAGGCTCCGGAGGAGGATCTGACTGAGGTCGGCCCGGTCGAGATGAAAGTCGCGAACCCGAACAACGTCCTCCAACAGCTCGACGAATCCGCGGGCGAGCGAGCCGCTCTCTTTCCATACGGTCCGATCTCGTTCCTCTATCCACCGTGGCAAGCGCTCAACGAGAAGCTGGACGACGAGATCGGCCTCCGGCTTGGGCTCACCTACTACATCCTCTTTCAGTACACGACGCCGGGGCCGGACCCTCGCGAAGCCGCGTCCGGTGACTTCGACTTCTTCGGTCGTTGGAAGCTGATTGGAGAGGAGGGCGGGAATCGCGGCATCCTCGGTTTCAACCTCGAGCATCGCCACAAGTACACGAGTATTCCCCCGTCCGAGCTCAACGTCGGCATCGGGTCGATCTGGAGGACCACGCGCGGCTTCACCGACAGCGGCTTCAGCTTCAACGAACTGTGGTGGGATCAAAGGCTCGCCAACGACCAGGTCAGGATTCGCTTCGGCACGATCAACCCGAAGCACTTCTACGACCTTCACCGGTTCAAGAGCCAGAAGCGCTTCTTCCAAAGCACGCCACTCTCGGATAGCCCGACGATCGACTTTCCCAGGAATGGCCTTGGCGCGGTGATCCGGTTGAGCCCGCTGAAAGAGCTGCATATCGCCGCCGGAATCAATGATGCAAATGGCGACAGAAGCGTCGGCGGCTTCGACACCTTCTTCGGAGACGCTGAGTTCTTCCCGGCGCTCAACGTCGCATACACCCCTACCTTCGAGGGCCTCGGCGAAGGTCGATACTCGGTCACGCTCTGGCACATCGACGCCCGCTCGAACCAAGGCACACCCTCGGGACGCGGCATCTCGGCTCTGATCGAGCAGGAGGTCATCGACGGCGTCGTTCCCTTCGTGCGGTACGGTTACGGCGACGGCGCCGACCTTGCCGTCGAGCACCTCGTGGCATTGGGCGTCGGGCTGGATCGCCCTTTCGGAAGGAAGGACGACCGCTTCGGCGTGGGGGGAAGCTGGGCCCGACCATCCGGGGGCCTTGGTCGAGATCAATGGGGCTTTGAGGCCTTCTATCGATTCCAGGTGACCCCTGTCTTCCAAGTGTCACCAGGCGCCCAGCTCATCGTCAATCCGTCCCTGAACCCGGACGACGACGTCATTGGCGTGTTCCAACTGAGACTGGGATTCGTCTTCTAGCCAGATGTGCCGCTGGATGGCTGCTTGCATTGAGCGTCGTCCGCCTGCCCGGGCGTTCCGTGTTGCAGCAGCCCGACGCTAGACCGCTGACGGACTGGCTCGGGGGAGACGCGCTTTTCGGCCGGGTCTTTCGCTTCTTTCTGCTCATCAGGACATGGGCCTCCCGCTGCATCTTACCTCACCACGGTGCTCAAGCAACGGAGAGATGGATTTCGCAGGGCCTCGTAGCCTTTTCGCGGAAACCCCGTAAATTTACTAGGTGGAAACCTCGTAACTTTACGAGTTGTCAGACGCGACTGCCCGTTGGTAAGCTCTCGTCGCCATAGGGAGCCGACTGGCAGTTTCGGTTCGTGTTCCAGTTCGTGTTTCCGAAGTAGGAGGGAAGACTCATTAACACCAGTGCCACTACCGAGCTCGCCCGCGAGCGCACCCGCGAGGCGGCCGACCGCACGCTGCTGGCGTGGATCCGCACGTCGCTTTCCTTGATCGGCTTCGGCTTCGGCGTCGGCAAGGCGGGCGACTACCTCGAGTCCGTCGGACCAGAGCTCGACCCCATCGCGAGCACGCGCGCCTTCGGCGGGGCCTTCATCGCGCTCGGCGTGCTGGCGCTCTTCGCCGCCGTGATCCAGCACATGCGGCTGCTGCGACGGCTCGAGAACCAGGACTACGTCTACCTCGCCCCCTGGCCCCTCGGTCTCATTACCGCGATCCTGCTGCTGCTGATCGGGGTCTTCGCCTTCGTGGCGATCTTCCTGTGAGGAGCCCCGTGCCCACAAGAGGGCCCCCTTCGGATTCACGTGCTCGCCACGGGGCGAACTGCAACCGAAACTTCAACAACGAGAAGGAGGCAACGAGCCATGGCGGAGAAGAAGCCTAACATCCTTGTCATCTGGGGTGACGACATCGGCATCACGAACCTGAGCTGCTACACGCATGGGCTCATGGGGTACCAGACGCCCAACATCGACCGGATCGCCGCCGAGGGCACGCGCTTCACGGACTCCTACGGCGAGCAGAGCTGCACGGCTGGGCGTTCGGCGTTTATCACCGGCCAGAGCCCCTTCCGCACCGGGCTGAGCAAGGTCGGGCTGCCGGGTGCCGAGCTCGGACTCAAGGCTGAAGATCCCACCATCGGAGAGCTCCTCAAGCCGCTGGGCTACGCCACCGGGCAGTTCGGGAAGAATCATCTCGGCGACAAGGACGAGCATCTGCCCTCGAACCACGGGTTCGACGAGTTCTTCGGCAACCTGTATCACCTGAACGCCGAGGAGGAGCCGGAGTCCCCTGACTATCCGTCGCCAGAGGAGTTCCCCGAGTTCAGGAGGAGATTCGGCCCACGGGGCGTGATCCACAGCTATGCGAACGGGCGCATCGAGGACACCGGTCCGCTGACGAAGAAGCGGATGGAGACCTGCGACGACGAGTTCACCACGGCCGCCAAGGATTTCATGGGTCGGGCGCACGCCGATGGAAAGCCGTTCTTCGTCTGGTTCAACACCACCCACATGCACTGCTGGACCCATACCAAGCCGGAGAGCCGCGGCCAGGCCGGTCGGTGGCAGTCGGCATACCACGACACGATGATCGACCACGACAAGAACGTCGGCGACCTGCTCGGCCATCTGGACAAGCTGGGGATCGCCGGCGACACCCTCGTCTTCTACAGCACCGACAACGGCGTCCACATGAACACCTGGCCGGACGGTGGCATGACGCCGTTTCGCAACGAGAAGAACACCAACTGGGAAGGGGCCTTCCGTGTGCCGGCCATGGTCCGGTGGCCCGGCAAGATCAAGGCCGGAACGGTCTTGAACGGGATCATCAGCCACCTGGACTGGCTCCCGACCATCCTCGCGGCGGCAGGCGAGCCGGAGATCAAGGAGAAGCTGCTCAAGGGGCACAAGGCGGGCAACAGGACGTTCAAGGTGCACCTCGACGGATACAACATGCTGCCCTATTTGACCGGTGGGGAGGCCAAGAGTCCACGCGACGAATTCTTCTACTTTTCAGACGACGGCGATCTGATGGGGCTGCGATATGACAACTGGAAGCTGGTCTTCATGGAGCAGCGTTTGCAGGGTACGATGCAGATTTGGGCCGAGCCGTTCGTGCGGTTGCGCTTACCCCTGATGTTCAACCTGCGGACGGATCCGTTCGAGCGGGCAACCATCACGTCGAACACGTACTGGGACTGGATGATGAGGCACGTCTTCCTCGCGGTGCCTGCACAGGCCTTCGTGGGACAGTTCCTGACGACCTTCCAAGAGTTCCCGCCGCGCCAGAAGGCGGCCAGCTTCACGGTTGACCAGGTCCTGGCCAAGCTCCTGGAGGGCCACCAGAGCTGATCACCCCTTACCGGGACTGAAACCCGCGAGGCAGGTCGCACGGTCGGTCCGTGCGACCTTCCCGTCCGGGAAGGGGCAACCAGCGACGTATGAGTCAGCGTGTGCATCGTGCCGATGTCGCGCGTGACGTGCGGGTCTTCTACGACCGGTATCCGTATCCGCCACCGGTCGTCGACCTGGACCGCCATAGGGCCGTCTGGCAGGACCTCGATCGGCGCCGCGCCGATTACCACCTGCTGTGGCCGACGGCGGTGTACCGGGAAGACCAGCAGGTCCTCGTCGCCGGCTGCGGCACCTCTCAAGGGGCGAAGCAAGCACTGCGTCAGCCTGGTGCGCACGTCACCGCCATCGACATCAGCTCGACGAGCCTTGGCCACACCCGTGACCTCCAGCGCAAGTACGACCTCGCGAACCTCGAGGTCTTCGAGCTCCCGCTCGAGCGGGTCGGCGAGCTGGAGCGTCGCTTCGACAAGATCGTCTGCACCGGCGTGTTGCATCACCTCCCGGATCCCGATGCGGGACTCCGCGCCTTGCGCAACGTTCTCAAGACCGACGGAGCGATGTACCTGATGGTCTATGCGCCGTATGGCCGGACCGGGGTCTACATGTTGCAGGAGTACTGCCGGCGACTCGGGATCGGAACCTCGGTCGAGGAGATCAAGGACCTCGCCACCACGCTCACGGCGTTGCCGCACGGGCATCCGCTGGCGCATCTGCTGGGAGAAGCCCCGGACTTCCGGAGTCAGGCGGGGCTGGCCGACGCCCTCCTCCACCCTCGAGACCGCGCGTACACCGTGTCACAGCTGTTCGATTGGGTGAAGGGGGCGGGGCTGACGTTCGGGCGCTGGGTACGGCAGGCGCCGTATTGCTCCCGGTGCGGCGCGCTGGCGAAGAGCCCCCACGCGTCGCGACTCGCCCAGCTGGCGCCGGAAGAGGAGTATGCCGCGGTCGAGCTGTTCCGGGGAACGATGGTCCGCCACACGCTCGTCGCGTATCGCGATGACCACCCAGGCGACAGTCAACCGATTCGGTTCGACGGCGATCGCTGGCATGCGTATGTGCCGATCCGGCTGCCCCGGACTATCTGCATTGACGAGGAACAACGAGTGCCCCCCGGCGCTGCGGCCGTGCTGATCAACCAGAGCCACACCGATCCGGATCTCGTCCTGCCGATCGATGACGAGGAGACACGATTGCTCCACGCCATCGACGGGACGCGCACGATCCACGCGATCGTCGCCAATACCAGGACATCCAAGAACCAAGAACCTCTCGAACGCGCCCGCAGCTTCTTCGACCGCCTCTGGTGGTACGACCAGGTGGTGTTCGACGCGTCGATGCAGACATGAAGCGAGGGGCCAGTGCGACAGGCGAGGACGATGACGCGTCTGCCGAGTAGGTCATGCGTATCGTGTCAGCGCGAGTAACGTGCCTGTGAGGAGACCGCCTGATGGAAGAGTTCCTCTCCCGAGTCGTCGAGAACCTGGTTGGCCGCGTGCACGGGCCGCTCACGTTCAGGCTGGTGCTTCAGCCCATCATGGCGATGTTCTTCGCGGTACGCGATGGGCGACGAGATGCCCGCCTGGGGAAGGTGCCCTACTTCTGGTCCATGGTGAGTGACCCGAGGCACCGGCGCGAGCTGCTTCGGGACGGGTGGAAGTCGGTGGGTCGGGTGTTCATCTTCGCAGTCGCCATCGATGCAGTCTATCAGTTCATCGAGCTCCGCTGGTTCTATCCCGGCGAGGCGCTGCTTGTGGCGTGCGTCCTGGCACTAGTCCCCTACATCCTGCTGCGCGGCCCCGTGACCCGCATCAGCCGAAGGAACCGGTAACCGAACCGCACGGCGAAGCGCTTGTGATGCCCATGGAAGGAAACAGTACCATGCAGCACATAGGGAGTCCGCGCCGCCGAGGCCGTCTGCGGACGCGACGGCACTCGCACTCGACCGAACCCGATTCACAAGTTCTTCAACCTGCAGGAGTCGAGGGACCCTGCGCAAGACGGTCTCATCGGGCGAGGATCTTCGGGTTTCTGATGATTGCCATTGGGCTCTCTTCGTCGCGATTGCGCCGGGCATCTACATCATCCATCGGGTGGGCCTCGTCACGGTCTTGGTGGCCGCCCTGATGTCCGCGGCAGGCTTGATGCTGGGCCACCTGATCGGCCCTCCGGAGCAGAGTGAGCGCGCCGCCGTGGGTATCGGCGGTATCGCTCGAAATGTCGGGCTGGCCATCTTCGTCGTGACCTTGAGCGGTGTGCAGAGGGAGGTGGCCCCGACGATCCTGGCCTACATGGTTCTCGGGTTCGCTTTCGGCGTGCCCTATGCCGTGTGGAGCAGGCGAAAGCTCGCGCGCGGTGGCTGACATCGTCAGGCCGGCCCTCCGCCGCGATTCACCCTAGGACGTTTTCCTGTGCGTTGGCTGCTAATCGCCGAGTGGTTGCCTCAATACCAGCGCGCCTGGCTTCGTGGGGACCTGATCGCTGGCGCCACCGTGTGGGCCGTGCTCATTCCCTCCGCGCTGGCTTACGCCAGAATCGTCGGCGTTGATCCGATCGTCGGTCTCTACACCGTCCCCCTCGCCCTGCTTGCGTATGCGCTCTTCGGAGGGTCCCGGCTGCTCGTTGTCGGTCCCGATGCGGCTGTCTCGGTGTTGTCAGCGGCCACCGTTGCGTCGGTCGTGGCGGGGGATGACTACTTCGGGCTGACCGTTGCCCTGGCCCTGATGGTCGGTGTCATCTACGTGTTGTTCTTCCTACTGAGGATGGGATGGATCGCCGACCTGATTCCAGACCCCGTGCTCAAGGGCCTGATCGAGGGGGTGGTCTGGGTCACCATTCTGAAGCAGGTCCCCACGCTGCTGGGACTCGAGCTCCAGGAGCCGGGGGGGAGGTTCTTCACCACACTTGCCCAAGTCGTTCGGGCGTTGCCGCAATTCCATCCCATGACGGTCGTCGTGGGCGTCTCTAGCGTGGTGGCGCTGTTGCTGGTCCGAAGGCTCGCGCCGCGAATGCCTGGCCCGCTCGTGGTGCTGGCGGGCTCCATCATCGTCGTCGGGTCGTTTGGTTTGGACGATGCAGGTGTCGCCGTGTTGGGCCGGACCAGCGGGTCATCGCGGCTTGGTCTTCCAACGGGCCTCGACACAGGCCAGATCGCCGGAATGATCCCCGGAGCTCTAGCGATTGTCGTCCTCGGGTTCACCGCGAGCATCGGCGCCATGAAGCGTGCGGCTGAGCAGACAGGCGAGCGAACCGACCCCGACCGGGAGCTGTTGGCGATTGGATTGTCGAACCTCGGTGCTGGTGTGAGCGGCGGATACGCGGTGTGTGGGACACTGAGCAAGACGGCGGTGGCCATTGAGTCAGGCGGCAAGACACAGGTCGGCAACTTGGTCGCCGGCGTCCTCGGTGTCCTCACCATCCTCTTCCTCTTGCCGCTCTTCGCCGATCTCGCGTCCAGCACCCTTGCCGCCATCGTCGTCGTCGTGATGTTGGGGCTCTCCGATCTCGGATACTTTCGCAGACTCTGGCGAGTGCGCCGTCTCGAACTCGCGGTTGGCGCCGTGGCCTTCGCCGCGGTGCTGGTGTTCGGGGTCCTGCCCGGGGTCATGATCGGCGTGGTGCTGGCACTATTCGTCATCGGCGAACATATTCACCGCCCACGCACGGCCGTGGTCGGCCGACTGCCATCGGGGGCGTTCGTCGACATCCAGGACCACGAGGACGCCGAGGAAATCCCAGGAATGCTGATTTGGCGTCAGTATGCGCCGCTCGTCTTCCTCAACGCACGGAACCTTTCAAACAAGTTGCGAGCCCTGGCCCTGGGCCGCGATAACATCCGCGTCGTCGTACTCGACGCGACGGCGTCCGCGGGAGTTGACAGCACGGCGACCACCGCGTTCATCGCGGCGCGGAATGACCTTCTCGCGGCTGGGGTCGCGCTCTGGCTCGTCAACGTGCAAGAAGACACCTGGCAGCGCATCGTCGCGACACTGGACGCGGCAGGTGCGCCGATCCCGCTGCGGTTCGACTCGCTTGACGAGGCCGTGGCCAGGTTCGAGCAGCACGGTCCCGACGATGCCAGCGCCCATAGGTGAGTCAGACCAGAGGGGACGAGACTCTTGACGTTTGATTGTGAAACGCCGATGCCCACGATGAGCGACGCCACCGACCTCATCCGAGAGTATCCGGACGCCCGCATCGGTGATCGGGCGGCGAAGTCACGACCGTAGGCGCGGCAGGAGGTCACGACCAGGATGGAAGGCATCGAAGGTACGATCACGAGCCTGGTGTTGTGGTTGAAGCTGGGCGCCGAGGGGGTGAGCGCCCTCCTGGTCGGCGCCGGTATCGTGACAGCCGTCTACTACTTGGGGCGGACACTCCGTTCACCGAGCCACATCGGTTACTTACGGACGCGCCTAACCTTCTCGCGATTCCTCGTTCTGGCTCTCGAATTCCAACTGGCGGCAGACATTCTCGGAACCGCGATGGCACCCGGCTGGGACCAACTGGGCCGGCTCGGAGCCATCGCGGCCATCCGAACGTTTCTGAATTTCTTCCTAGGGCGCGAGATCAAAGAGGAAGAGCAGCAGGTAAGCGCGACATAGCTGCAGCGCGATATATTAGTGTTGTGCTCAAAATTGTTTACATAGCGGAGGGATAAACTCATGGCACAAGTATGCTCGGACATCTGGTGGCTGGTACTTTTGCGCGGCATCGCGGTCGGTCTGCTCGGAATCCTGCTCATCACCAGACCGGTGGCAACGGTGATGGTGATGGTGATTTTCCTGGGAGGTTAGTGGTTTGTCGATGGCGGCCCCTGGGGCCGAGATCTCGTCCGTCGGGACGGCGTTCGCGTTCCGCCTCGGCGTGTCCTATGAGTTCCCCTTCGGTCGGTTTTCCGTCGCGCCGGATTTCAGCGTGGATCTCGTCGAGGGAGAGCCCACGTACGTCTTTGGAGTCAGCTTTGGGGTCGGATTCTGACCCGCCTGTGAAGCCCGGCGCCCCCGCTCTCTGACGCCCAGCGCCACGTGCGCGGCCGCCTGGCGGTGCCGATCTCTTCGCCGAACGCCTGACGTATCCAGAGCCGGCACGCAGTTCTCCACCGCCCTCCGCCCGGGACACGGCGTGGACCATGTGCCTCGTACGGTTCCTGATGGAGCAATCCCCTCCCTCGCAGCTGGCAGCCCACCGGCGGTCAGCCTTTCCCTTGACCGGCTCTTCATCCGCACCGTACCATCCGGGTCAGAGCATGGGGTTCGGCTACCTAGAGCAGGAGGCGTCACCGTCGGTGGGAATAGGAAGGAGGCCCTTCATGCCGCTTATGCTCTGGGCAATGCCGTCTATCTGCGTCGCAGTCCTTGAGGAGAACCAAATGGCTCGTCGAAACATCAGCCTGACCGAAATCTCAGCAGCCGTTCAATCGATGCGATCGGCTATCGGTGAGCGATACGCCCGCATATGGCTCGCGGCGGTCGCGACGATAGTCCTGGCCGTGTCCGTCGCCGGCGCGGATGAGGTAGAGTTGGTCGGCGGCGACGTGTTGCGAGGCACGGTGGTCGAGCAAACTGATACCCATGTCCTGCTCGAGCACAGCGCCCTGGGACGCCTTCAAATCGCCCGCGACCAGATCACGTCGCTGGTCGTCGATACCCCTCCGGCGGAGGAAGGCGCGGGCGCCGAGCCGCTCGAGAAAGCGGACAAAAAGAAAGACAAGAAGTGGACGTCACATCTAAGCCTCACCTTCAACGGAGCGTCCGGCAATACTGAGGAGAACTCGTTCCGCATAGGCGGTAGGTCGCGCCGCGAAACGCCTGCTACGCGGTTGCGCCTGGATGCCGCGTACTACGTCAGCACCAGTGCAGGCGTAGTTGACAACAATAAGTTCACCTCTGGTATCGTTCACGACTGGCTTAGGCCAGAGTCGCCATGGTTCCTCTTCACCAGCGCACGATACGATTACGATCAGTTCGAATCGTGGGGGCAGCGCATCAATGCCAAAGGTGGGCCGGGCTACCACCTGATAGCGAAGGACAACTTCGATCTCGCCCTTCGGGTGGGGATCGGACCCAAGAAAGAGTTCGGCTCTCAAAACAACGATTGGTTCGCCGAAGGGCTGGTGGGCGTCGATCTCAATTGGAAAATGCCAAACCGCCAGAGTTTTGATGTGAGCTCAGCCATCTTCCCGATCGTCGACGATCCAGAGGATTTTCGCACCCGGACGACCGTGAATTGGGCGATAAAGGTGGCCGACGGCTCGGACCTAAGCTTAAGCGCGGGGCTGACTCA
>JBHHWO010000133.1:0-12078 GCA_046756565.1 Thermoanaerobaculia bacterium
CGGCAAGTTCTTCGTCCACTTCGACGACTGCCAGGATCTCCTGACGCGCGACTAGCTCCGGGAGAGACGACTCCCTGAGTTCCTCCCGCCGGGTGGTTTCCGGAGCCGAACCGCGGCGCCCTCGACCGGGCATCGCCGTTCCTGTTTTCGTGCCGCCCTCCGAGTCCGCCAGAAGGTATACTCTTGCGCGCTCGCGATGAGCGAACGGCGGTGTAGCTCAGCTGGTTAGAGCGAGCGGCTCATAACCGCTAGGTCGGAGGTTCAAGTCCTCTCACCGCCACCACTTTCCTCCGGCCGAAGCCACCCGGTCGGTCTCTGACAGCCCGGAAGCCTCGAGGCGTGGATCTAGAAGCAACCCTGGAGCGCTTTTTCCGCGAGGTAGCTCCGCTGACCTCCGGCGACTCAATCCTGGTCGCGTTTTCCGGAGGCAGTGACTCGACGGCGCTGCTCCTGGCTCTACGCGAGTTCGCGCGCGGGCGGAGCCTGACTATTCGCGCGGCTCACATCGATCACGGGCTCGACCACGACTCGCGCGCGCGCGCCGGGATCGCGAGCCGGAGGGCGTCGGAGCTCGGCGTCGCTTGCACGGTCAGGCGTTGCGCGGTGCCCGACGAGCGCCGGCGGGGAGAGAGCCTCGAGGTCGCCGCCCGGCGCGTCCGTTACCGCGAGCTCGAAAGGATCCGGCGGGCCGTTGATGCGCGCTATATCGCAACCGCGCACCACCTAGATGACCAGGCCGAAACCGTGGTGCTACGTGTCGCGAATGGACACGACCTGGCCGCCCTGAGCGGAATCCCGGAACGCCGCGAGCGCATCATCCGGCCCCTGCTTCGCGCTACCCGGCGCCAGTTGACTCGATTCGTTCGCGGCCACGGCTGCGAATGGATCGAGGACCCGGCAAACACCGACTGCCGGGTGCCGAGGAACCGAGTCCGTCACCGGGTGCTCCCCGTGCTCGAACGTGACGAGCGGGACCTCAGCGCGCGCCTTGCCGGCCTCACGCGGACCGTACGATCGGCCAATTCCCGCCTTTCGTCGATCCTCGAAAGCCGCCTCGCGCCGGAAGCCGACGGCCGATACACCGAGGTGTCGCGCGCGGCGCTCAAAGGATGCGGTGAAGGTCTGATCGGCTGGGCGGTGGCCCATCTACTGCGCCGCGCGGGTGCAGATCGCAGGCCCTCCAGGCGGGCGCTGGCTCATCTCGAGCGACTACTGCTGTCCGATCGGCCGATCGCGGTGGATCTGGGGGGCCGCTGGCGCGCCGAGAGCGACGCCCGGGGCACCGTTCGCTTCCTCGAAACGCCGAGAGAGATCCAGCCCTTCGCCTATAATCTGGAGGTTCCCGGAGAGGTTCACCTCGTTGAGCTCTCTTCATCGTTCCGGCTGACAGCCGGACGCAGCCAGCCATGGATGTTTCGGGGTGCCCCCCGACAGGCTGGTTTGTCTCTGCCGTCAGAGGCCAACGGACTCTTGACCGTCAGGAACCGCCGCCCGGGAGATCGGGTCCAACCACTGGGCAGCTCCTTCCGACGGAAACTCAAGGATCTGCTGATCGACAACCGAATTCCCAGGTACGACCGTGATCGACTTCCCCTCCTGTGCCATAGTGACCGGATTCTCTGGGTTCCGGGGGTGACCATCGATCATGAGGCAAGAATCCAAGAACATTCCAAGGTGTGGGTAGCGGAGATTATTCCGGATGAGTGAAGGGCGACTACAGATTCTCTACGACGAGGCGACGATCGCGAGTAACGTCCGCGATCTGGGCCGCCGCCTCGAAGCCGATCACGCCGGCTCGACACCGGTGCTGATCTCGATCGTCGGTGGATCGGTGGTGTTTCTCGCCGATCTCCTGCGCGCCATCGAGCAGCCGGTTCGGTACGAAGCGGTTCAGGTCCAGTACACGGCCTCGGCCGGAGAGGACGAGGTGATGCAGATCCACTTCCCGATCAGTCTGAACGTCACCGGGCAGTCCCTGGTGGTCTTGAAGGACGTGGTCGCGACCGGCGTGATCGAGAACTACCTCACGACCCAACTGACCGGCCTGGGAGCCAGGCAGGTGCGCTTCGTCGCGCTGATCGACCTGCCGGAAGAGCGCAAGTCGGACTTCCATGTCGACTACCGAGTCTTCACGCCCCGCCGGCCGGGCGTGTTCGTCGGCTACGGCCTCAAGCGCGACGGTATGTTCGGAAACCTCCCTTACCTGGCCCGACTCACGATAGAAGGCGACGCCTAGTGGAATTTGAAGCCTTCGCAGCTGGTTTTCTAAAGGAAGGAGCTTCGATCTCGTGAATCCGGCCGTACGCACCCTGATCCTGTGGATCGCGATCTTCGTGGTCGTGATCGTCCTCTGGAATACCTTCCAGGCCGGGCGGACGAATCACCATGAGCTGAGCTTCACGGAGTTCATGGAGCAGGTTCGCGACAACCGGATCGCCGAAGTCACGATTCGCGGCAAGGAAGTTACAGGTAAGTTCAAGCCCGGGGGTCAGTACACCGAGGCCGACCAGTTTGTGGTCACCACCCCCGAGTATCCGGATCTGGTCAAGGACCTGAGCGAGGCGGGAGTGGTGATCTCGGCTGAAGAGCCGCGCGACAACCCTCTGGTCCAGTTCCTGCTCGGCTGGGCGCCCTTTCTGCTGTTGATCGGACTGTGGATCTTCTTCATGCGGCAGATGCAATCGGGAGGCAACAAGGCTCTGTCGTTCGGAAAGAGCCGCGCCAAACTGCTCAGCGCCACCGGCAAGCGGGTGACCTTCAAGGACGTGGCCGGCGTCGAGGAAGCCAAGGAAGAGCTTTCCGAGATCGTCGAGTTCTTGAGTGAGCCGCAGAAATTCCAGAAGCTGGGCGGCAAGATACCCAAGGGCGTCCTCTTGATGGGCTCTCCGGGCACCGGAAAGACACTTCTCGCCCGAGCGGTCGCCGGAGAGGCCAGCGTGCCGTTCTTCTCGATCTCCGGCTCCGACTTCGTCGAGATGTTCGTCGGGGTCGGCGCCAGCCGCGTGCGGGATCTCTTCGAGCAGGGCAAGAAGAACGCGCCCTGTCTGATCTTCATCGACGAGATCGATGCGGTGGGTCGCCACCGGGGGGCCGGGCTCGGAGGCGGACACGACGAGCGGGAGCAGACCCTGAATCAGCTGCTGGTCGAGATGGACGGCTTCGAATCCAACGAGGGGGTCATTCTGATTGCCGCGACCAATCGCCCGGATGTCCTGGATCCAGCCTTGCTTCGACCCGGCCGGTTCGATCGCCGAGTGGTCGTCGACCGGCCCGATATCCTCGGCCGCAAGGGAATTCTCGAAGTCCACACCCGAGAGATCCCGCTCGAGCAGGACGTTCAACTGAGCGTGATCGCACGGGGCACTCCGGGATTCTCCGGAGCCGACCTGGCGAATCTGGTCAACGAGGCCGCGCTCATCGCCGCCCGTCGCAATCGTACGCGGGTCACGATGGAGGACTTCGAGTACGCCAAGGACAAGGTCCTCATGGGAGTCGAGCGCAAGACCATGATTCTCACCGAGGACGAGAAACGAGTCACCGCGTACCACGAGGCCGGGCACGCGCTGGTCGCGGCGTTCACCCCAGGCACCGACCCGTTGCACAAGGTGACGATCATCCCGCGTGGCCGCGCGCTCGGTGTGACCATGCAGCTGCCGACCGAGGACAAACACAGCTATACCAAGAGCTATGTCGAGAACCAGATCGCCATACTCATGGGTGGCCGGATCGCCGAGGAGCTGAGCCAGGAAGACATCACCACCGGCGCCGGCAACGACATCGAGCGCGCCACCGACATGGCGCACAAGATGGTCTGTGAGTGGGGCATGTCCGAGCTCGGACCGCTGTCGTTCGGCGGCAAGGACGAACCGGTGTTCCTGGGACGCGACTACGCCCAGCGGGCCGATTACAGCGAGGACACGGCGATTCGCATCGACCGCGAGGTGGAGAGGATCGTCAAGGACAGCACCGACCGGGCTCGCGACGTCCTGACCGAGAATCACAACGTGCTCAACGCTCTGGCAGAGCGACTGCTCGAGTTCGAGACCATCGATGGACGCGAGGTCTACACGCTGATCCAGGAGATGACCGGGCGCGATCTGGCGCCTGCGGTTGTCGACGAGCCGGTCGGGCCGGAGGACGATCAGGTGGACGACGCGGGCGAGCCGGCAGGTGACGCGGACGACGAGCTCGATTCGAGCGGACTCGGCCTCCCGGTGGAGCCGACCCCAGATCCGGTCTCTTGACCCGAGCACGGCTTCCCGCACGCGCGCCGGACCGCACCGCACGCCGAAGCGGCCCGGCAAACGTCTCGCGCTTCCCTGCTAAAGTAGGATGACGATTGGCGGATTCGCGTTGTTGATGACGACCTTGACAGTCGACCGGGCCGACTCACATCGCGTTCCTTGCTTCGGCGGTGGGATCTCGAGACCCGCGGCTCCGGGGGTCGGCGGCTGATGGGGGCGAGTTCCTTCCTCGAGCTCCTCACCCTGCGGGATCTCGTCGACATTGCTCTGGTCGCCATCGTCTTCTACAACCTGCTACTCCTCATCAGAGGAACCCGCGCGGTCCAGGTTCTTCTGGGGCTGGTCTTCTTCGGCGGCATCTACTGGGCCGCCGGGCTCGCCGAGCTGGCGACACTCGAGACCATTCTCGGACAGCTCCTCTTCTTCCTGCCTTTCGCGGTGATCGTCCTCTTCCAGCACGAGATCCGAAGGGGCTTGGCGAACTTCGGTCGCAACCCGCTGCTCACCTTCGGCAGCCATCAGCTGACCGAGACCACCATCCACGAGGTCGTGCTTGCAGCTTCGGCGTTGTCGACCCGGAGGACCGGAGCGTTGATCGTGCTGCAGCGGCTCGAGGGATTGCGCAACTACGTCGAGAACGGAATCCGCATCGACTCGCGGGTCTCCTACGATCTGCTGGTCAACGTCTTCACCCCCGGCACTCCCCTTCATGACGGCGCCGTGATCATCTACGACAACCGCATCGCCGCCGCCGCGTGCTTCTTGCCGGTGAAGCTGGATTCCGAGGTTTCGACCGAGTTCGGCACGCGGCACCGGGCCGCCCTGGGTATCTCGAGCGAATCCGACGCCCTGGCGGTCGTGGTCTCGGAAGAGACCGGAGCCATCTCGTTGGGCGTGGCCGGAGAGTTGATCCGAGACCTCGACTCGAAGGCTCTGCGCAACCACCTGTACCGCTACTTGATCACCGAGCTCGGCTCCAGCGACAGCAACGCATGACCAAGAAACAAACCACCCTCTGGGCCCTGCGCGCCCTGGCTCTCGGTCTCGCGGTCGCCGCGTGGGTCTTCATCAGCTCCTCGCGAAAAGTCGAGAGCGAGACTTCGGAGACCACCATCGAACCCACGGTGCAGTACAACAATCCCGCTTCGGAAGACTTCATCGTTCTGGACCCGGTGCTCAGGGTCCAGGTCCGGCTACGCGGCCCGGAAAGCCTGATAAGCGCGCTCAATCCCTCGCAGGTCAGCGTGGTCGTCGATCTGCGTGAGGCCGAGCTGGGCCCAACCGAGATTCCCCTAGCGCCACAGAACGTTGTCCGGCCACAGGGACTCGAAGTCCTGTCGATCGAGCCCAACCTCCTGGCTCTCGAGATCGATCGCGTGATCAGCGAATTCCGGCCGGTGACGCCGCGGCTCGCCGGCGAGCCCGCCGCGGGCGCGGTCGTGGGCACGCCAGAGGTCGTTCCACGTCGCGTGCTGGTCCAGGGCCCGGAGTCGATCCTGGCGACTCTCGAGAGTCTGACCACCCGCCCGCTTCTGCTCGACGGGCACGCTCTCGACTTCGAGGAGCAGGCCGTTGTCGTCTCTCCGAGCCCGCTCGTCCAGGTGGTACAACCGAGCATCGTCAACGTCCATGTACCGCTCACGATACCGGGACAAGACGAAGATGGCGGCTAGCGCCGACGGAGCGCCGACTCCGCCGCCGGTGCTGTTCGGCACCGACGGTATCCGCGGGCCGGCTGGCGAGCCGCCGCTCGACGCGGCGTCGCTGACCCGGCTCGGCCGAGCCCTGGGCAAGTCGCTCGCAACCGGCGCGTCCGACCCTCAGGTGATCCTAGCGGGCGACACGCGGAGCTCGACGCCCGACATCTGCGGTTGGCTGGCCTCCGGCCTCCGTGATTCGGGCTGCTCGGCCCGCTACGCTGGTGTCTTGCCGACACCTGCAGTTTCCCGCCTGGCCACATCGACGCGAGCCTCGGCCGGCGTAGCCGTTTCGGCCAGTCACAATCCGTTTCCGGACAACGGCGTCAAGCTCCTCGACGGCTCCGGCTTCAAATGGCCGCGGGCCCGAGAAGTCGCGCTCGAGCGTCTGACCGCAGCCGAGCCGGCCGTGACCTCGGGAGAGATGAGCCGGCTCGAGGTCCTCGAGCCCCTCGAGATCGAGTCCGAGCTCCGGCACCGCTACTTGAGCGAGCTTGTCGAGCTGTTCGCCGAGCGGCCACTCGCCGGGCTCTCGATCGTCCTCGACAGCGCGAATGGCGCCGCCACCGGCCTGGGGACCGAGCTGTTCGAGTCACTCGGCGCCACGGTCGCCAGTATCGGAGACCAACCCGATGGCACCAACATCAATCAGAATTGTGGCTCGACCTATCCGCAGCTGGCAGCCCGCGAGACGTCCACATCGGGAGCGGATCTGGGATTCGCATTCGACGGTGACGCCGACCGGACGATCGCGATCGACCCTACCGGTGCGACCGTCGACGGCGACGCGATGCTCTACGTCCTCGCCCGCTGGCTCTACCAGCAGGACGAACTCCGGCCGGCGGGAATCGTCGCGACCAGCATGAGCAACCTGGGACTGGAAGAAGCTCTGGCCGCGGAAGGAATCGAATTGGTGCGTTGCGATGTCGGAGATCGGGCCGTCGTCGAGACCCTGCGCGAGCGCGGTTTGGCCCTGGGCGGGGAGCAGTCCGGGCACGTGGTGCACCTCGGGTTGTCCTCTACCGGCGACGGATTGCTGTCGGCGGCGCTTCTTTCCCGTGTGGTGGCCTCCACGGGTCGGACATTGGCCGAGCTGACCTCAGGCTTCCAGCGCTTTCCCCAGATCCTCCGCAACATCGAGGTCCCCTCGAAGCCCGCCCTGGCGTCGCTGCCGGGTGTTGTGGACGAGGCCCGCCGGGTCGCAGCCCACCTGGGCCGCCACGGTCGCCTGGTGCTGCGCTACAGCGGCACCGAGCCCCTCGCACGCGTCATGATCGAAGGCAAGAATCAGAGCGAGATCGAAGAGCTCGCGGAAGGCCTTGCGATGACCATCGCCAGCGAAATCGAAACCCTGGAGCGAAACGAATGACCAGGTTGTCGGTCAACGTAGACCACATCGCTACCCTTCGCCAGGCGCGGGGCGTCGCCTACCCGGACCCGGTCGAAGCGGCTGTCATCGCCGAGGCGGCTGGGGCCCACGGGATTACCGTCCATCTCCGCTGCGATCGCCGGCACATCCAGGACCGAGACGTTTTCGAGCTCCGGAAGTCGGTTGCCGGAAAGCTCAACCTCGAAATGTCGGTCGAAGCCCAAATGATCGCTATCGCCCTCGAAGCGCGTCCCGATCAGGTGACCCTGGTGCCCGAACGGCCCGAAGAGGTGACCACGGAAGGCGGGCTGGATCTGGCGCGCAAGGAGCCCGAAGTGGCGCGGGCCGCGAATGCTCTCGCCGAGGCCGGCATCTCGGTTTCGCTGTTCTTGGATCCCGAACCCGAACAGGTTCACGGAGCGGCTCGCCTTCTCGACATCGTCGACGGCTTCGAGATCAACACGGACCTCTATACCAAGCGCTCTATGGAAGACTCCGACGGCGAGCTGGCTCGAATCTGCGAGTGCGCACGGCTGGGTGCCCAGGCGGGTCTGGCGGTCTACGCCGGCCACGGACTCACCACTGACAACGTGGGAGCCGTGTCGGCGATCGCCGAGATCGAGGAGCTCAACATCGGCCATGCCCTGATCTCACACGCGGCCCTGGTGGGCCTGGAGCGAGCCGTCGGCGAAATGCTCGCGGCCATGCTGGAGCGAGCGTAGGCAAGGTTGGGAAGGGGACACAAACAAATTGTGTCCCCGATCAGCCCGATCAGCGCTCGACTTCGATTCGCTCGTCGGCCGCGACTTCCGCTTCCTGGCCGATCACCACCGTCGACTCGATCGGCAGCAGGACCCGGTGCACGTTCTCTCCGAACTTTAGATTGACTTCGTAGTAGCCATGGGGACTGATGTTCAGGAGATCGCCTCTGGACCCCTTGAGACCCAACAGATCGTTGTGGATAAGCACTTTGATCGGTAATTCCATGGTCTAGACCTTCCCCGCTTCGCGGTATTCCTTGAGCTTCCTCTGCAGCGTCCGCAAGCCGATCTCGAGGATGGACGCCGCCTCGGCGCGCTTGCCGCCGGTCAGCTCGAGAGTCTCGAGGATCGCGCGGCGTTCGATCTCCGCCATCGTAAGTGGTGTTCCGACCGCGTTCTGAATCGAGCCGTCGGACTTCCGGGCCACGTGGCGCTCGCGCACGTTCGGCGGCAGGTCTCCCGGGCCCAGCTCCTCTCCTTCGTGGAAGATGACCAGGGACTCGAGGACGTTGCGAAGCTCGCGGACGTTGCCGGGCCACGAATAAGCCGCCATCGTCTCCAGAGCTTCCTGCGACAGCCGCTTGGGATCCCGACCGTGCTCAGCACAGAGGCGCTCCAAGAAAGCCTCGGACAGGAGCGCCAGGTCGCCGGTACGCGCACGCAGCGGAGGTACCGCGATCGTCACGACCTTCAAGCGGTAGTAGAGATCCTCTCTGAACTTCTCCTCGGCCACCTCGCGCTCGAGGTCGCGGTTGGTCGCCGCGATCAGCCGAAAATCGACGTCGAGCACGTCGCCGCTGCCGACGCGCATGATCGAGCGCTCTTCGAGAACTCGCAGTAGCTTGACCTGAAGCTCCGGATAGAGCTCGCTGATCTCGTCGAGAAACAAAGTGCCCTTGTGGGCAAGCTCGAACTTCCCGATCTTGCGCGAGACCGCGCCTGTGAACGAGCCTTTCTCGTGACCGAAGAGCTCGCTCTCGAGGATGTCGGGCGGAATCGCGCCGCAGTTGATCGCGAGAAAGCGCTCCTCCCGGCGCGGACTGGCCTGGTGCAGCGCGTTGGCGACCAGCTCCTTGCCGGTACCGCTCTCACCGACTACCAGCACGCTCGAACGGGTCGGCGCCACCAGGCGCATCTGCTCGAACATCCGCTCCATCGGCTCGGTCTTGCCGATGATGCTCTCGAAGCCGTACTGCTTGTCCAGACGCTCCCGGAGAGTCGAAACCTCTTCCTTGAGCTCGCGGTTCTCGAGCAGGTTGGTAACCCGCTGCCTGAGCTCGTAGAGATCGACGGGCTTGGTCAGGTAGTCGTCGGCTCCGACCCGCATCGCCTCGACCGCGGATTCGATCGAGCCGTATCCGGTGACCAGGATCACGCGCAGATCCAGACCACGGTCGGCCACCGCCGCGAGGAAGCCCAGCCCGTCCATGCCCGGCATCCGCAGGTCGCAGATCGCGAGCGTCACGCTCGGAGTCTCCTCAACAAACGCCAGCGCCTTGTTGGCGTCGTCGAAGGTAGAGACCGACCAGCTCGCCTTCTCCAGAGCGATCGCCATGGATTCGCGTGAACCGGTCTCGTCGTCGATAACGACGATGGTCGGCGTCTTTGCCATAGGCCCGAAGATTTTCGCACACAGCGGCTGCAAACGGAGCCGTGCGTTTCGATTAGACTGCGACGGCGACCTCTCCCATGGCTGCGAGACACAGGAACTCCCCGGCCAGCTCGAAGCCGGCGACCAGCCTCCGGGGCACCGTCGAGCGCATCGTCTTCCACAACCCGGACAACGGCTGGACGGTGCTCAAGCTCGAAGACGCCGAGGGACGGCTGGTCGGTGCGGTAGGAAAACTCCCGGGCGTCACCGCCGGCGAGGAGCTCGAGCTTCATGGTCGCTGGCAGCGCGACCCGAAGTATGGCCGGCAGTTCGAGATCGAGTCCTACACAAACCTCGAACCGACGTCGCTCGAGGGCCTCGAGCGCTTCCTGGGCAGCGGCAGCCTTCCGGGCGTCGGCCCGGCCACGGCCAAACGCATCGTTAAGCGCTTCGGCGAGAAGACCCTCGAGGTTCTCGACGAGAAACCGGGCCGTCTAATCGAGATCAAAGGCATCGGCAAGGTCAAAAGAGCGCGGATAGCTAAGGCCTGGAAGGAGCAGCGACTCGCGCGCGATGCTCTGATCTTCCTCCAGCAGCACGAGGTCTCGGCCGCCCTGGCCGTGCGAATCGTGCGTCATTACGGCGAAGCGACGATCGGTGTAGCCAAGTCCAACCCCTACCGGCTCGCCGAGGAGGTCTCGGGAATCGGCTTCACCCTGGCCGACGGCCTGGCACAGGAGCTGGGGCTCGGGCACGACACCGACGAGCGCGCCGCGGCCGGCCTGCTCTACACCCTGCGACGCGCTGCCGGGGACGGTCATACCTATCTCGAGACCGACGCTCTGCTTGAACGGGCGGGAACTCTCCTGGAGCTCGGCGTCGAGCGACTGCGAACGGGCCTCGCCGCCCTCGCCCACCGGGGAGCTGTGCTCACGAGACCCATCCAGGGCGACGAGACCGTGGCGCTGGCCACGCTGGCGCACGCGGAAACCGCGATTGCCAGGCGCCTGCGCAGGATCCACACAACGGCGGTGCCGCCGCCGGTCAAGAGCGTCGAGCGCGCCCTCGAATGGTGGCGCGAGCGGCAACGCCTGGAGCTCGCACCGGCTCAGGATCAGGCGCTTCGACAGGCGTTGACCGAGAAGATCCTGGTTCTCACTGGCGGGCCGGGCACCGGCAAGACGACCCTGCTCAAGGGCATCCTCGACATCTTCGAGCGCAAGAAGCTGCGTGTGCTTCTCGCCGCGCCCACCGGCAGGGCGGCCAACCGACTGAGTGAGACCACCGGCAGCGAGGTCAAGACGGTTCACCGGATGCTGGAGTTCGATCCCCACTCCGTGCGCTTCCGCCGCGGCGCCTCGTCGCCGCTCGAGGCCGACCTGGTAGTGGTCGACGAAGCCTCGATGCTGGATGTGCCGCTGGCCCATGCCCTGGTCGATGCGGTCCCCGACTCGGCTCGACTGCTGCTGGTGGGCGACGTCGACCAGCTGCCCTCGGTGGGACCCGGCAAGGTGCTGCAGGACATCATCGCCAGCGGCCGGATGCCGGTCGTGCGGCTCGAGGAGATCTTCCGGCAGGCCGAAGCCAGCCGCATCATCGTCAACGCCCATCGGATCCGTCGCGGTCGCTCGCCGGTCGATGAGCGTGCCGGCCCGGAATCCGACTTCTTCTTCATCCGGCGCGAATCCCCGGAAGAGGTATTGCGCACTGTCAAAAAGCTGGTCGGCGAGCGGATCCCGCGTCAGTTCGAGATCGACCCCAAGCGCAGCGTGCAGGTGCTGACCCCGATGCGCAGGGGCCTTCTGGGCACCGACAACCTGAACCGGGAGCTGCAGGACCTGCTCAACCCGGCCGCCAGCGGTGAAGCCGCTGGGCCACGGTTCCGGCACGCCGACCGGGTGATGCAGATCCGCAACAACTACGATCTGGACGTCTTCAACGGAGACATCGGCACGATCGTCGGCTCCGGCGACGGCGGCGCACGGCTCACGGTTTCCTACGACGGACGGACGATCGACTACGAAGGCCAGACTCTGGACGAGTTGGTTCTCGCCTACGCGTGCACGGTCCACAAGTCCCAGGGCTCCGAGTACCCGTGCGTGGTAATGCCAGTGCACACCCAGCACTTCGTGATGCTCCAGAGGAATCTCCTCTACACGGCGGTCACTCGCGCGCGGCGGCTGGTCGTTCTGGTCGGAGACCCGCGAGCCCTACGGATCGCCGTATCGACACAGCGGGAAAGCCGCCGCAGGACGGCTCTCGAGAGCGAGCTCGTGCGCGCCTAGAACGCCACGGGGACAGCGTGGAGGAGGAGGCGCCTGATGAAACCGTGAGAACCGGTCGGGAGGGGACACCCGTGCGCGGGCGTCCCCGATTACAGGTGTTCCTTCTGCTGGTCCGCTGCCTCGTCCGCTCC
>JBHHWO010000134.1:0-11988 GCA_046756565.1 Thermoanaerobaculia bacterium
CTGGACTTCTACCACGGGCTGCTAGGTGACGGTCTCGCGCATCACCTCGTCGAGAGTCGTGACGCCGTCGCGGATCTTCTGGAGCCCGCTCATCCTGAGGCTGATCATTCCGACCTCGAGGGCCTTTTCGCGGAGTTCGTAGGCGCTGCCGCCCGAGAGAATCATCTCGCGCACCTGCTCGTCCACGTCCATGACCTCGTAGAGGCCGACACGGCCCTTGTAGCCGGTGCCGCTGCACTGGTCGCAGCCGCGCCCGCGAAACAGCTGCAGCGACTTGAGCTCTTCTTTCTTGAAACCGATATTGGTGAGCGCCTGACTGGGAACCTCGTAGGGCTCCTTGCAGCTCGAGCAAATCCTCCGTACCAGCCTCTGAGCGACCACCATGTGGACCGAGCTCGCCACGAGAAACGGCTCGATGCCCATGTTCATCAGGCGATTGATCGACGACGGGGCATCGTTGGTGTGAAGAGTCGAGAGCACCAGGTGGCCGGTCATCGCTGCCTTGATCGCGACCTCGGCGGTCTCGAAGTCTCGGATCTCACCCACCAGGATGATGTTCGGGTCCTGGCGTAGGAAGGAGCGAAGCGTGGCCGCGAAGTTGAGCCCGATCTGCTCCTTCATCTGGACCTGGTTGATTCCGGTGAGGTTGAACTCGACCGGATCTTCGGCGGTCATGATGTTGACCTCGGGCGTGTTGATTCTCTGCAGCGCGGAGTAGAGCGTATTGGTCTTGCCCGATCCCGTCGGGCCGGTGACCAGGACCATTCCGTAGGGTCTGAAAATCGCCTGCTCGAATCGGCGAATCGACTCCTCCTCGAAGCCGAGCTTGGTCATATCGAGCATCAAATTGTCTTTGTCGAGGAGCCGTAGAACGATCTTCTCGCCGAAAATGGCCGGCAGGACCGAGACGCGGTAGTCGAGGTCCTTGTACTTGTTGCCGAGCTTGGTCTTGATCTTGATGCGGCCGTCCTGCGGCAAGCGCTTTTCGGCGATGTCGAGCTTGGCCATGATCTTGACGCGGCTGGTGATGGCCTCGCGCAGCTTGATCGGCGGCCGCATCATCTCGTACAAGATGCCGTCAATCCGGTACCGAACCCGGTACTCCTTCTCATAGGGCTCGATGTGAATGTCCGAGGCGCCGCGCTTGATGGCGTCGGTGAGGATGATGTTGACCAGGCGGACCACCGGCGCTTCCTCGGACTGCTGCTCGAGCTCGGCGAGGTCGATGTCCTCGTCCTCGTCCAGTACCTCGACATCGGTGTCCTCGGTGTCGGAGATGTCCTCCATCACCTTCTTGAGCTCGATCGAGTGGGTCGAGCCGTAGTAGCGATCGATCGCCTCTCGCAGAGCGGCCTCGGAGGCCACCACCGGCTCGACGTTGTAACCGGTCATGAACTTGATGTCGTCCATCGCAAAGACGTTGGTGGGATCCACCATGGCGATGGTCAGGCGAGCGCCGGCTTTCGACACCGGCAGGATGGTGTACTTGCGAGAGACGTCGGGCGGGATGATCTTGATGATGGTCTCGTCGATCTCGACTTCGGCCAGATTGATCGCCGGCACGCCGTAGCGCTGTGAGAGGAACTCGACGAGCTCGTCGTCTTCGAGGAAACCCAGCTTCACCAGATGGGTGCCGAGCCGGCCCCCCTCCTGCTGCTGCGCTGCCAGGGCCTGCTCGAGCTGGTCGCTCGAGACCTTGCCTGCGGTCACGAGCATCTCGCCGATTCGGTTCACAAAAAGGCCCTCCTCTCGATGCACGTCAGACGGAAAACGCCCCACGCGCCTGCGCGGAGAAGTCTAGCAGCGGCGCTAAAACAGCGTCAAACAAGCAGAAATCGCGCTAATGCGGGAGTTGAGCGACGGCTTGCTCGACGACTCGATCCGGCGCGATGTTGAGCAGGCAAGCCTTGGTCGCGTCGAGTTGCCGGTGGCAGAAGCTGCATGGAAGCCGGTGCACGACTGCGCTTCGAGGGGATCCGTAGGGTCCATTCCGTGCCGGATCGGTGGGACCCATGACACAGACCACAGGTGTCCCGAGCGCGTGTGCGAGATGCACCGGTCCGGTGTCTCCGCCCAAGACGATTCGCGCCCGGCGAGAGAGTGCGATCAGCTGGGGAAAGGTGGCGAGTTCGTCGAGAGCTTGCGCGCCGCTTGCTCGAGCGACCTCCTGTGCCGAGTCCTGCTCGCCGGGGCCCCAGCCAACCCAGGTCTCGATCCCGGTTCGCTCCTTCAGAAGATCGACGACTTGGGCCCACGAGAACTTCGGGTAGTCCTTGTTGGCCCAGGCGGTTCGCGGGTGCAGAAGTGCGAACGTCTCCCCTCGCTGTGGTCCGCCCCCCCAGGCGGCCTCGCTCAGACCCTCGCCGCCGAAGTCGACTTCAGATTCGCCTGCCTCGAGCTCCAAGCAGTCGAGTGTCGAGAGCATGCGATCGACCGCATGGTCTCCTTGCGCGCGGGCGGTTCCCGACAGCCACACCGCGCTCGAAGGCTCTCGGCGGTCACCCCAGGCTAGGCCGAAGCGCCGATCGGCGAGCGTGAAGGCCGCGATGATGCCAGACTTGTGGGTGCCCATTAGGTCCAGAACGACGTCCGGTGAGAATGCCAGGATGGCTTTCGAGAAGGCGGCGATCTCGCGCCAAGTGTTCGGCGAGAGAGTGCGGTGCCGCCATGTCCGAAGGCCGACCGTGATCACCTCGTCCAGGTCTGGACGGCCCTCCAGAAGGGGTGCGAAAACGCGCTCGACGACCCAGCCGATGCGGGCGTCGGGTAGAGCCGCGCGCAGCCGAGTCAGCACCGGCAGCGCGTGGACGATGTCGCCCATCGCGCTCGTGCGAATGATGAGAATGCGTTCGCCGTCGGGCATGGGCTCGGGATCTCGGGAGGGCCGGAAGATCGATTCGGCCGGTTCGGCGTCAGGTCGGTAGGTTCTTGACCCGACCGATGAGGTCGGAGGTGTTGTGGTCCTTCGGGTCGCCGACGATCGCGGTGCGGCCGCCGTAGGCGGCGACAACCGCGCGCTCGGGAACTCGATCCGGCGCGACGTAGTCGGTGCCCTTGCAGTGGACGTCGGGCTTCAGGCGCTCGAGCACCGGAGCGGGAGAATCGCCCGCGAACACGGTCACGTAATCGACCGGTTCGAGCGCGGCTAGTAGCTCCGCTCTCTCGGCCGCCGGGATCACCGGCCGTCCCTCGCCTTTGAGTCGCTCGACCGAGTCATCGTCGTTGATCGCCACGATCAGACGATCGGCCTCTTCGGCCGCCGCGGTGAGGTAGCGGAGATGGCCGACGTGGAGCAGATCGAAATGTCCGTTCGCGAAGGCGACAGTGCGTCCCGCTTCTCGAAGCCGGCCGATCTCTCGCTCGAGCTGCACGAGGTCTAGAACGACTCCCATCGCACCTCCCGCAAGGTCTCGTCACCGGTGTCGAGAGCGCGGTCGAGCTCGGACGGGGAGGCCGTCGCGGTTCCCGACTTCTGCACAACGATTCCGCCGGAGAAATTGGCGAGGAGAGCCGCCTCGAGTGGGGTCGACCCGGCGGCGAGGGCAAGTGCGAACGTTCCGATGACCGTGTCACCGGCGCCGGTGACGTCGGCGACCTGATCGGACCCGTGGATCGGTATGTGGGCGGCTCCGTCGCTGAGGAACAACGACATGCCGAGGCTGCCACGTGTCACGAGCACGAAATCGGCTTCGAGTTGAGCCCGTATCGCCTGCCCGGCCTCTGTGAGCAGCGCTGCGTCGTCGTTGAAGCTCGTGTTGTGGAGTGCTTCGGCTTCTTCCTCGTTTGGCGTGGCGCCGTCGATGCCGGAAAAATCGGCCAGGCGATATCGGCTGTCGCAGAGTACGCGGCCGCTCTCCGAAAGCGCGGCTCGGACCGGCCGGATGAGCGACGGGGTCACCGCACCGTAGCCGTAGTCGGACAAAACGGCAACCGCGGCCCGGCCGCCCCAAGCGGCGAGCGCGGCCGAGTGGACACGCGAGATCGCAGTGTCCGCATCCACCTCGTCCTCGATGTCGTAGCGCACGATCTGCTGCTTGATTGCATGCTTGGCGCCGCCCATCACCCGGACCTTGGTGGGAGTGCTGTAGGCGGAGCTGACCGCGATTCCAGCGGTGTCTATGTCTCGCTCGCCGAAGGCGTCGAGAATTGCCCGGCCGCTCTCGTCGTCGCCAACGACTCCGATCGGAAGCGGCTGGCCACCGAGGGCCGAGACGTTGGCGACCGCGTTGGCTCCGCCGCCGGGAACGAATCGGTCGCTCTCGTGGCGGAGGATGAGAACCGGAGCTTCCCGGCTGATTCTCTTCGGAGAGCCGGTGATGAAGCGATCGGCCACCAGATCGACCGCCATCACCACGGGCTGGCTGGCCATCGCACGGACTAACTCGCGAAGTCGTTCTGTCGTCGGAACTCGTTCCGCGGTGCCCATTTGCGTGAATTGTAGCGTGCGGCGAGGAGCGTTTCTCGCTCCGTCATTCTGAGCGCAGCGAAGAATCTCTCGGGATTGGGTCTCTGTTGTAGCTCGATGCGATTGAGGGCCGCCGGTGCCGTCTTCTCGCTCGGCGGACCTCGCTTCCTTCGAGGGACTCAGGACAGGCTGCGAGAGGCACGCGGCCGGCCCTTCAGGCACAGTGCCATGTGGCCATGGCCGACATGCTCTTCGGTGTGCGCGCAGCGGAGCGCAGGCGAGGGCCTGACCTGAGCAGTCCGCGTAGCCCGAGCCGTCCCCTGGAGGATCGGCCTGCCGATCGCCTCCGACGCGCGGATAGACGGTGTGGGACATACTCTCGAAGTGAGGAGTGAACCGGCCGAGCGCCTGCGCGAGCGCATTCGCGCCGATGGCCCGATTCCGTTCGCCGCCTTCATGGAGGAGGCGCTCTACGGGGCAGGCGGATACTACGCCGGGGACGAGCTTGCGATCGGCGAGGACGGCGACTTCGTGACCGGCTCTTCGCATTCGCCGCTCTTTGGCCGGACCACGGCAGAGCTTCTGACCGGGCTGGACCGAGAGCTCGGAAAGCCGGCCGACTACCTCGAGGTGGGCTTCGGCACCGGGGCGCACCTCGAGGCCGTGATGGAGTCGTCGGTCGGCTCCCGGCGGTGGTTGGCCTGCGATCGGGTTCTCCGCAATCTCCCGGTAGGAATCCAGGCTTCCGACTCGCTCAGCGCCTGGCCGGCCCGTTCGATCGAGGGCCTGATCTTCTCCTATGAGCTGCTCGACGCTCTGCCCGTGCACCGGTTGAAACAGGTGGAGGTGGCTTCACGGCGGGAGCTGCGTGAGCTGCACGTCGGTCTGGACGGCGAGCGGTTCGTGTGGCTCGAGCTGGCGCTTTCGGACCCCTCGCTCGCCGGACTCGTGCCCGACCGGCTCGAGCGGGGCCAGGTCGCCGACGTCGCGAAGTGGGCTCGAGTCTACCGTGAGCTGACGGCTCGGCTCGGGCGGGGCCTGGTCGTGACCTTCGACTACGGCTTCGAACGCGAGAAACTCTTCGACCCGCGGGTCCGCATGAACGGCACCCTGGCCTGCTACCGGCGCCAGAGGGTCCATCGAGATCCGTTCGCCGACGTCGGAGACCAGGATCTGACGGCCCATGTCGACTTCACGGCGCTCATCGAAGCGGGCGAAGGCGAGGGGCTCGAGACGGTCGCTCTGACCCGGCAGGCGCCCTGGCTGGCGGCTCTCGGGATCCTCGACGGCACCGCCGACCGGCCGCCGGCGGAGCGGCTCGAGGCCATGGCGCTTCTGGACCTCGACGGTATGGGGGAGGACATTCGGGTGCTGGTGCAAGGCCGGGACGTGGACGCGGCTCGGCTGGTTGATCTGTCGCTCCTCTAGAAGCCCGCGAGCACTGCCGGGGCGACAGCGCTAGCTGCCGAGAACGGCTCCTCGAGGTGGGCGGCGGTCTTTCTTCTCGCGGCGTTTCCGAGACTGAAGCCGACGGCCGGCATCGGAGGTCGGCCGCTGCAACGGTACTGTGCCTGACAGGCCGGCCGCGTGCCTCTTGCAGCCTGTCCTGAGTCCCTCGAAGGAAGCGAGGTCCTCCGAACGAGAACAGCTTGCCGGCGGCCTACTATCTGCCGGCTTTGCCGCAGAGATTCTCGCGTCGGGCGGCTGTTGAACCCTCCAAGGACCTTAAGTACAATAGCTCGGCTTCCAGGCAGGGGATTTTCAAGTTTTCGCACCCTCGCAGTTCGCTTGCGGCCTTCCTGAATCCTAGATGGTCAACTACCTACCGATCCTGGTTTTCGTACTCATCGCGACTCTGTTCCTGGCGGCCACACTGATCGCCGCTCGCCTTTTCCGGCACGGAGGGAGAGGCATGACCAACCGCGAGCCCTACGAATGCGGCAACGAGGCCGATTCGCTCGCCCACGATCATCGATTTTCGATTCGCTACTACCTGATCGCGGTGTTGTTCGTCGTCTTCGATGTCGAGACGATTTTCCTGTTTCCGTGGGCCGTGATGTTCGACAAGCTGGCGCTGTTCGGGTTCATAGAAATGATGGTGTTTCTCGCGATCCTGGTCGTCGGTTACGTGTACGTCTGGAACCGAGGAGCTCTCAATTGGGCGTAAGCGACTCCATCGACTCGAACATCCTCACCACCACCTACGACAAGATCTTCAACTGGGCCAGGCGCTCGGCGATCTGGCCGATGCAGTTCGGCCTGGCCTGCTGCGCGATCGAGATGATGGCAGTGCTCGATCCGCGCCACGACATGTCGCGCTTCGGAGCCGAGGTGTTTCGGGCCAGCCCGCGCCAGAGCGATCTCATGATCGTCGCCGGAACCGTCACCGAGAAGATGGCACCGATCGTGCGCCGTCTCTGGGACCAGATGCCCGATCCGAAATGGGCGATCGCCATGGGCGCCTGCGCCACTTGCGGCGGCCCCTACCGGACCTACGCGGTGACTCAAGGGGTCGATCGGGTGATTCCGGTGGACGTCTATGTGCCCGGCTGCCCACCACGGCCGGAAGCGCTCCTCTGGGGCCTGCTTCATCTCCAGCGCAAGATCGACCGCATGTCGGTCGTCGAGAACAAGAAAGAGCGGCTGCTCGTGGGGCAGTCGACCGTATGACCGAGAACGGCGACCGCAAGCCGCCCGAAGCAGAAGCACCGGCGGAAGCCGAAGCCGCCGCCAGATCCGAAGCCGAATTGGACGCAGAGGCCAAGCGGAAGGCGGCGGCGGAAGCCCGAGCCAAGGCTGCGGCGGAGGCCAAGGCCAAGAAGGCCGCCGAGGAAGCGGCCAAGCCGATCTGGGACCGCGACCCTTCGCCGCCTATTTCCGAGGACGCGGCCGACGACAAGTTGGTGTCCGCCCTGTCTGAAGCGCACGAAGGCGCGGTTGAGAAGGCGATCCGGTGCGGAGACGAGCTGAGCATCGACGTAGCGCGGGATCGAATTGTCGAAGTCTGCAGCGCTCTCAAGAGCGACCGCGGATACAAGCTGCTGATCGATGTCTGTGGGGTCGACTATCCGGACCGAGAGGAGAAGCGTTTCGAGGTCGTCTACCACCTGCACAACCTCGAGAAGGACCACCGGCTGCGGCTGAGAGTGCGGGCGTCCGAGGGCGAGGAAGTCCCCTCGGTGACCTCGGTCTGGCGCGGCGCTGATTGGTGCGAGCGCGAGGCCTACGACATGTTCGGCATCCACTTCTCGGGCCACCCCGACATGACGCGGATCCTTCTGTGGGAGGGGTTCAACGGCTATCCGTTGCGGAAGGACTTTCCGATCGAAGGAGTCGATACCGGCGCCGCGATCTATCCCGAGTACTACGAAGAAGCGGCTGGTCCCGTGACCGGCACCGGCACGGGCTGGAAGCCGCGCGAGCCACCCGAGCCCGAGCCTGAAGCCGAATCCGGCGACGAGGACTCACCCGAGTCGGGATCTTAACGAGCCATGGAACCTCACGACGCCACGACGCCAGAACGCGAGACCCTCTTCGGTCTTGAGGAGATGGAGCTCAACTTCGGGCCCCAGCATCCTTCGACTCACGGCGTCCTGAGGATGAAGCTCAAGGTCGACGGCGAACGCATCGTCGATTGCTATCCGATCATCGGCTATCTCCACCGTGGAACCGAAAAGCTCTTCGAGCTCCATCCGTTCTTTCAGAACGTGCCGCACACGGACCGGATGGACTACGTTGCGGCGGCGACCAACAACCTGGCCTACGTGGGCGCGGTCGAAAAGCTGATGGGTCTGCACCCGCCGCCGAGGGCCCGGTACATCCGCACCATCCTGGCCGAGCTCCAGCGGATCTCGAGCCACCTCCTCTGGCTAGCTACGCACGCTATCGATATCGGCGCCATGACGCCGTTTTTCTACACGTTCCGCGAGCGCGAGATCATTCTCGACCTCTTCGAGGAGTACTGCGGAGCGCGCCTGACGCTCAATTGCATGCGACCCGGTGGGCAGCCCTACGACCTGCCGATGGGCTGGACCGACCGGTGCGCAGAGTTCATTGGCGCCTTCCCCGAAAAGATCGACGAGTACGAGGGGCTTCTCACCAACAATCGGATCTGGAAGAAGCGCACGGTGGGAGTGGGTGTGCTGCCGCCCGAAGTCGCGCTGGACTACGGCGTCACCGGGCCCATGTTGCGAGCCAGCGGGATCGACTGGGACCTGCGTAAGGTGAGGCCGTACGAGGCCTATGGCGAGGTCGATTTCGAGGTGCCGGTCTACCACAACTGCGACACCTACGACCGCTACTTACAGCGGATGGACGAGATGCGCGAGTGCGTGCGCATCATCGAGCAGTGTCTCGACAAGCTCCCGGAGGGGCCGATCATGGCCAAGAAGCTCCGGGTTCTCAAGGCGCCCAAGGAATGCGAGGCGTACCACTCGATCGAGGGCCCAAAGGGCGAGATCGGCTTCTACATCGTCGGCAACGGCAAACCGAATCCACATCGCTGCCGAGTGCGCCCACCCTGCTTCATGAATCTTCAAGTCGTGCCGGTGCTCGCCAAGGACCAGCTGATCGCCGATCTGGTGGCGATCATCGGCACGGCCGACATCGTCCTGGGGGAGATCGATCGCTGATGCTCGGACCACTGCAGCCGATGCACGATCTGCTCGGGCCGACTCTCTTTTACTACGCGCTCTCGCCGGCGCTCAAGATCGCCGTGCTCATCTTTGTGGGTGTACTGCCCCTGATCAGCTATCTGGTCCTCGCCGAGCGCAAGATCCTGGGATTCATGCAGGTGCGGCTAGGGCCGAACCGGGTCGGACCGTGGGGGCTCTTCCAGCCGATCGCAGACATCATGAAGCTCCTGGTCAAGGAGGACGTGATTCCGACCAAGGCGGTCAAGTGGGCGTTCGTATTGGCGCCCTGCCTGGTCGTGGGTCCCGCCTTCATCATCTTTTCGGTGATCCCGTTCGGGCCGCCCGCGGCCGCGGAGGGTGGTCTGAGCCTGATGGTCACCGACGTCAATGTGGGCGTCCTGTTTGTCGTCGCGCTCGCCACGATCGGGGTCTACGGCCTGATCATCGGCGGCTGGGCGTCGAACTCCAAGTTCTCGCTCCTGGGCGGCCTGCGCTCCGCAGCCCAGATGATCTCCTACGAAGTGCCGCAGGGCTTCGCCGTCGTAGGTCCCCTGCTTCTGGCCGGCACGATGTCTCTCAACGGAATCGTAGAAGCCCAGCGCGATGCGGGAATGTGGTTCGTCTTTCCGCAGATTCTGGCCTTTTTCATCTATCTGGTGGCCGGCGTCGCGGAGTCGAATCGCAATCCTTTCGATCTTCCGGAAGCCGAGTCCGAGCTGGTGGCGGGCTTTCACACCGAGTACACCGGCATGCGTTTCGCGCTCTTTTTTCTGGGCGAGTACGCCAACATGATCGTGGTCTCGGCGGTTGCGGTGACGCTGTTTTTCGGCGGCTGGCTTCCACCCTTTCCGAACGTCGAAGCTCTGGCCTTCCTAGACCTGGCCTTCTTGCCGGCGGGCCTGGCCGGCGTCATCTGGTTTTCACTCAAGCTTGCGGTCTTTCTCTTCATCTATATCTGGTTTCGCGGCACCTTCCCTCGCTATCGGTTCGATCAACTCATGGATCTCGGATGGAAGTGGATGATCCCGCTCGCCCTGTTCAACGTCTTCGTGACCGGCCTGGTCAAGATCCTCGTCTAGGACTCCACTATGAGCGCAGTCAAAAGGTTTCTCGAACGCATTATGCTCCTCGACCTGTTCGGGGGCTTAAGCATCACCGCTCGGAACATGTTCAAGAAGAAGGTCACCGTGCAGTATCCCGAGCAGCGCCTGGAGCCGGCCCACCGCTTTCGCGGCATGTTTCGGCTCGACGAAGACCGCTGCATCAAGTGCACGCTGTGTGCCCGCGATTGCCCGATCGACATCATCTACATCGACTGGCATCAGGAGATGAATCCGGCGACCGAGAAGAAGGAAAAGGTACTCGACCGATTCGACATCGACGTCCAGCGCTGCATGTTCTGCGGCCTGTGCGAAGAAGCTTGTCCGACCGAGCCCAAGTCGATCTGGCTGACCTCGAAGACCTACGAGCTGGCGTCGTACGACCGGTGGCAGAACCTGTATGTCGACATCGATGAACTTCAGGAATGGAAAGTACGGCCCGAATACACGGACGACGAGGTCACGTGATGAGCGCGGATCGCACCTCATCTCGACCCAGCCTTGCCGTCTCCCCGCCTGCGGCGTACCACGTGTACGCCTCGGCGGCTCGGCGGCTCGGGTGGGCCGATCTGAGGCACGCTTCACGCTCATCAGGGTGCACGACGAGGCGACAGCTCGCAGCGGAGGTTTTTTGGAGCTTCTGACCGCCCACGGGCCGGCGATTCTGTTCTACCTGTTTGCCGCGCTGGCGGTAGTCGCGGCCTGCTTCGTTGTCACCATGCGCAATCCGATGTACGGCGCGATCGCGCTTCTGGTCACCTTTCTGAGTGTGGCGGCGCTGTTCCTGCTCCGTCACGCCGAGTTTTTGGCGGTGGTGCAGGTGTTCGTCTACGGCGGCGGCATCATGGTTCTCTTCCTGTTCGTGATCATGCTCGTCAATCTGCACCGGCTCCGGGAGCTAAGGATGTTCGGGCAAAACGCGCCGATTGCGATCGTGATCGGGCTCCTGCTGGTGGGTATTTTTCTGACCCTCTTTGGCGGTATTGCCTTCGCACCGAGCGAGGGCGCGCCGTCGGCGTTCGTCGATGTCGAGGGAGAAGCGCTGGGCAACTCGGAAGCCGTTGCATGGAGCCTGTATCGCGACTACCTCCTGCCGTTCGAGATCGTATCGGTCTTCCTGCTGGTCGCGATGATCGGGGCGGTGGTCCTGGGGAGAAAGCAGTAATGCTCGAGATCTCCGCCCAGCACTATCTGGTTCTGAGCTTCCTCCTGTTCGCGATCGGCGTGGTCGGGATCCTTACCCGGCGCAACATGATCACGGTCCTGATGTCGATCGAATTGGTGCTGAACGCGGCGAATCTCAACCTGATCGCCTTTTCGTTCGAGCACGGCAACCTGACCGGCCAGATCTTCGTCGTGTTCACGATCGCGGTGGCGGCGGGTGAGGCGGCCGTCGGACTCGGGATTCTGCTGTCGCTCTTTCGCATGCGCAACACGACCGAGCTCGACAGCGCTACGGAGCTTCAGGGATGAGGGATTGGATCTGGCTCATCCCGCTGCTGCCCTTCGTTGGCGCTTTCCTGAACGGGGTGGTGCTCCGAAGCCGGGTTTCGAAGTCCGGCGTCACCTGGATCGCCTGTGGATCGGTTGGGGCCTCACTGCTCCTGGCGCTCGGAATCATCGGCGAGTTCCTCGCCGGTGGCCGGCAGGCGTTCGAGAAGATCGTCTATCTCTGGATTCCGGCCGGCGACATGGCGCTGAGCGACGCTGCGCACGGTGCGGCAAGCGTAGCCGGGCTCGCCGACATCAAGATCGCGATGGGCTTTCTTCTGGATCCGTTGTCGTCGGTGATGCTGTTCGTGGTGACGTTCGTGGGTTTCTGGATCCACGTGTACTCGGTGGGCTATAT
>JBHHWO010000135.1:0-11738 GCA_046756565.1 Thermoanaerobaculia bacterium
GAGGTTCTCTCGCTCTATGACGCAAGCGACATCGACATTCACCTGGAAGAGCGAAGGGACCAGGGGGATAGGGCGTCCGATAAGATAGGTTATGTAAACCAACCAACGGAAACGCGACCTGTTTGGCGAAAGCTTAGGCCGGAGCCTCCCCCAGGCCGCAGGCGGCGTACTACAAGCGGTCGTTCTTGGTATCCTACCCTGAGCGGAGCTGCGCCAGGATGGTCTCCAAGGCTGAGATCAGGTCGTCCTTCTCCACCTCGGTCTGCCGAAATCGGAGGGAGAGGCTAAACTTCTTGTCGGGGTCCTTGAAGCTGAAGACCGGTCGCTGCGACGCGGGACGACTCGGTCGCTTCGTGCCGCCCTTCTTGCCGCGGGCCTTCTCGCGCAGATCCCTTCGTGTCAACTCCTGAGCCGCGATCCGCTCCAGCAGGCTGATCTGCTCGGTCTCGCTCTCACCGGCCTTCAAGACGCCCAGAAGCAGCGACTTCGAATGGACTCCGAGTGCGTCGGCGGCTGCCCTCACACGCCCCGAGACCTTGAGAAGTTGAAGACTCTCGGTAACCGACGTGCGTGCCTGGCTGACGGCCTTGGCGATCTGCTCCTGGGTGTAGCCGTGGATCTCTCCCAGCGCCCGGTAGCCTTCGGCCTCCTCGAACGGCGTCAGGTCCTTTCGCTGGAGATTCTCCACCAGGGCGATCTCCAGCGCCTCGTCTTCCTCGACGTCCATCACGATCGCTGGGATGTCTTCATGGCCGAGGGCCTTGACCGCCTGATAGCGGCGCTCGCCCGAGATGATCCGGAAGACGCGACGGGTGGCAGCCTCCTCGGTATCCGCGGTTCTGACCAGAATCGGCTCGAGCACGCCCTTGGCGCGAATCGACTCGATGAGCTCGGCCAGCTTTCCCATCGTGCTTCTGGGCTGGTTGGGATCGGGCTCTATCTGGCTCATCGGGAGCATTCTCCCGATGGCTTCGTCGGCACTGCGCGTCGTCAACTCTTCGACGAAGTGCTGGTCGTGGCGCATCTTGACGCGCATGGGAAGGCCACGACGGGCGCTGGCTCTAGACACGACTCAGAATCTCCTCGGACAATTTGTAGTACTCGTAGGCCCCGGTGGACCTCGGCGAGAACGTGAAGATCGATTCCCGGTAAGCGGGGCTCTCTTCCAGCCGGACGCTCTTCGAGATCACGGTCTCGAAGAGCTTCTCTCCGAAGACCTGTGCTACCTGTTCGTGAATGTCTCTCGAAAGGAGGGTCCGTTTGTCGTAGAGAGTCAGCACCGCGCCCAGAATCTGGAGCTCGGGGTTGGTGCGCATCTTGATCTTGTCGATGGTCTCGAGGAGATCGTCGGTACCTTCGAGCGCGAAGTACGAAGACTGAATGGGAATCAGCACGTGCGTGGCCGCCGCCAGCGCGTTCACCGTGATGATTCCGAGGGTGGGCGGCGTGTCGATCACGATGTAGTCGTACCGGTTCTGAACCAGCTCGATCTCGTCCTTGAGCCGATAGTAGCTGTCGATCTCGCCGAGTAGCTTCGCCTCGATCTTCGCGAGGTGAATCGAAGACGGGGCCACGTCCAGTTGCGGCAGCTTCTCCGCCTTCCGAGCCACGTCGGTGATACCGATGCCTGGCTCGGTCAAGGCCTCATACACCCCCGGCCCGGGAGCCTCCAGGTCGAGATAGGACATCGAGCTGTTTGCCTGGGGATCGAGGTCGATCAGCAGCGTCGACAAACCCTTCGAGGCCAGGGCGGCCGCCAAGTTGATGGCGGTGGTCGTCTTCCCCACCCCGCCTTTCTGGTTCGTGATCGCGATGATCATGCAGTGCTCATGGAACGCGTGAAGTGTATGTGACCGAACCGGGACCTTTCAAGCGATAGATGAAGCGATTCGACGAATGTCGGCCGGCCGACATCGCGGCCGAAAGAACCAAAAGCGAGCCGCGGATCGAGAGGGCCCAATGTCGGCGCGCCGACAATCGGTCTACATCTCGTACTTGCCGAAGTCTTCAGGGTCGGCTTCTTCGAGCCACTTCTTGAGACGCTCGTCGTCTCCGAGCTTGTCGGTCAACCCGCTGCTCTCGGCCTTCTCGAAGACCTGCTGGTGAACGAATAGCGGCGCTTCGGCTCGCAGGGCCAGCGCGATCGCGTCACTCGGTCGCGAGTCGATGATCTCTTCGTTGCCGCCGCGCTGGACGTGGATCTCGGCGAAGAAGGTGCTGTCGATGAGATCGCTGACGATGATGCGGCTCACGGTAGCGTGACTCCCCTCCACCAGGTTCAGCAGAAGATCGTGTGTCATCGGGCGCGGCGTCGTCACGCCCTCGAGACGGAGGGCGATCGCCTGCGCCTCGAAGAGACCGATCCAGATCGGCAACAAGCGATCGCTCGCGATGTCGCGCAGGACGACGATCGGTAGGTTGGAGGTCGGGTCGAGGAGCAGCCCTTTGATCTCGACGCTCACCGTGTCGATCGGGGGCTCCGTCATGCGAGCTATTGTGTGCCTCGCGAGGGGCACGGTCAAGGGCAACCCGGAAGACCGATTGGAGGACTGCCGGTGCGGCCTCAGACCACGACCCGAAGGGGCTTGGAACGCCCGGCCAGGCGACGGCCGATCAGGCTGTGCGACAGCGCTTCTTCGACCTTGACTCGCGCCATTCCCCCGGTGTCGACCGCCTCGAGGCCGTCCAGCGGAAAGTGCACTAGACGGTGACAGGGAGTCCTTCCGGTCTGCGTGCCCGGTCGCTTGTCCCAGCCCGTGACCAGCACCTCGACCTCCCTGCCGACGAGCGCCTCGTTCAGGCGCCGCTGAATCGGCTCCTGCGCCGCGAAGATCTGCTGGAGCCTCGCATCGGCGACCTTCTGGGCTACCGGCGGCCCGAGCCGCGGCGCGGCGGTCCCGGGCCGTGGTGAGTACTTGAACGCGAAGAGGCTCGCGAACTCGACATCGGTCACCAGACGGATCGTCCTCCGGAAATCCTCGTTCGTTTCGCCCGGGAAGCCGACGATCAAGTCGGTCGACAGCGCGATGTCCGGGCGGGCCGCCCGAAGCTCGCCGACCAGCTCGTAGTAGCTCTCGATCGTGTACCCGCGACCCATTCGCTGCAGGACCTCGTTCGAGCCCGATTGCACGGGGAGATGCAGATACGGGCTGATGTTCGGATGCCGAGCGAACTGCTCGACCATTCGCGGTGTGAAGTCCCTCGGATACGAGGTCACGAACCGGAGGCGCTCGACACCCGGCACTCTGGCCACGGCATCGAGAAGATCGGCGAAGTCCGCCTCTCCCCCATCGGGCTCCCGCCAGTGGTTCACCGTCTGGCCCAGAAGCTCGATCTCGCGAAACCCGTAGTCGACGAGGTGGCGGACCTCGGCGAGAATCTCTCGCAGCATCCGGCTGCGCTCGGGTCCCCTCGTCATCGGCACGATGCAGAACGTGCAGTTCTTGTTGCAGCCCTCGACGATGGTCACCATCCCCTTGTAGGAGCCGTCGCGAGAGATCGTGTCGAAGTCGTGAGCGAGCTCGTCCGGGAAACCGGTGGCCACCACGCGGCGGCCTGCGCGCCTCTCGGCCAGCACCTCCGAGATGTCTCCGACCCGGGCCGGGCCGAGGACGAAATCGAGGTCGGGCACCCTCTTGAGCGCCCTCTCCCCCGCTTCTTGAGCCACGCACCCGCACAGGCCGATGACTACCTCCGGTCTTGACTCCTTGAGCTGGCGATAGACGCCGAGCCGCGAATAGACCTTCTGCTCGGCCTTCTCTCGCACGCTGCAGGAGTTCAACAAGATGACGTCGGCCTCGGAGGCCTCCCGCGTCGGGAGCATGCCTTCCTCCATGAGGCGCCCCGAAAGCCGCTGGCTGTCCAGCTCGTTCATCTGGCAGCCCCAGGTCTCCACGAAGAACCGCCTCGGACGCGTGCTACGCGCCCCGTTCTCACTGCGCACGCTCATGGCCGGCTTCCGTCGGGATCCGGCGCGAGCTGGGGCTCGCCGGGTTCGTACTCCCCGGGTCGAATCACTCCCTCACCCTCGGGGCTGTCTTCGAGGTCCGGCTCCAGATCGAGACCCTCGCGAAGCCATCCCGGCAACGCCGCCGCGCGGCGCCCCTCTTCCAGGATGGTCTGGACTTCCATGCGGTGCCGCTCCGCCGCGGCTCGGGCCTCTTCCAGCCGGTCCAGCGCGCGGTCCCAGGACGGCTTGATCCGCGAGTCCCGATAGTAGGGATCTTCCTCGGCGTAGAACCTCTGCCTCAGCTCCGCGATCCGATTCTGCAGGTGATCGATCTCGTCGACGGCCGCGGCCCACTCAGTGCGGGCACGGCGCACCCGGTTGCGCCAGTAGGTCTCCGGATCCTCGGACTCCTCGGTCTCGATCGCCGGCGGCCCCTCGGCCTCCGGACCGGCGGTCGTGGCGCTGCCCGCCGGCTCGGGTCCTATTTCGGTAAGCTGACCCTGGGCATAGTCCTTCAGGTTCTCGTTGGTGATGACCGCGATCTGCTTTCCGGACGTCTTGCGCCGCTCGCGCTCGGCAGCCGCGGCTTCGACCAGGGTGCGTCGGCGCTGGCTCTCGCCCGACACGTCCTCGATCACCACGGTCAGGGCGGATGTGTCCCGGACTGGCCGGCTGGGGGCCGCTTCCGCCGGGGCGGCAATCGGCTCGCGCGGGTCCAGGGCCGCCGATTCGGTCGGCGGCGCCGTCTCGGGCTCGGCCAAAGACTGGGTCTCGGGAGCCGGCGTCGGCGACATCGTCTGGGGCGGCAGCCGCTGGGTCTTGGGCGTGGATCCACAGCCCGCGCCTATCGGGAGCAGGGCCAGAAGCACGGCCAGCAGCCCGGCCGGCAGTGCTAGGCCTCGGAAGACGGAATCGATAGGGGGTTTTTGAGGCATCTCACGACTTCCTTGGCAGACGAGAGCTCGAGCGCCTGCTCGACCGGTGAGCGAACGTCAGCCAGGGAAACGGCACGGATGGCTTCTTTGACCTCTGGAATCGTCGTCGGACTGAGAGAAAGACTGCGAAGCCCCAAGGCGACGAGAAGCGTCGCGGCGCTGGGATCGGCTGCCATTTCGCCGCACACGGACACGTCGATCCCGGCCGTCTCTCCCACTTCGGCGACCGATCGTATCATGCGCAATACGGCCGGATGGTAGGGCTGGTAGAGGTAGGAAACGTGCTCGTTGTTCCGGTCGACGGCCATCGAGTACTGGATCAGGTCATTGGTGCCGATCGAAAAGAAGCTCACCTCCGAGGCCAGTTCGGGAGCGATCCAGACTGCCGCCGGAACCTCGATCATGACCCCGAGCTCGAAGTCGGTCGAGTGCTCGAGACCACGCGCCGAGAGCTCCGCGGCCTCGCTCGTCACCATTTGCTTGAAGGCGTGAACCTCGTCCAGAGTCGTCACCAGCGGCAGCATGACCCGTAGCGGGCCGCGAGCGGCCGCTCGCAGGAGAGCTCGGATCTGGTTTCCGAAGATCTCGGGCATCCGCCAGGGTCAGGCGGATGCCGCGCATACCCAGAACGGGATTCTCCTCGTCGGTATGCATCATTTCCCGGGCCAGCTTGCGCCCGCCCAGATCGAACGTGCGCACCACCACGGAGTGCGGCGCCATGGTCTCGAGCATCTTGGTGTAGATCTCGAGATGCTGGTCCTCGGTCGGCAGATCCGGGCTGTGCTCGATGTAGATGAACTCGCTCCGGTAGAGGCCGACGCCGGCGGCGCCGAAATCGAAGGCCTCCTCGATCTCTTCGGGTAGATCGATATTGGCCAGGAGCTTCACCTCGACGCCGTCGACGGTGCACGCCGGGAGGCTCCGTCCACGCACGCCGCGATCCCACCGCGCCCGGCGGCGGGTTTCGGCGGCCCGGTAGTCCTCGCGCGAGGCCTCCGTGGGATGGAGGATCACCCGCCCTCGGTTGCCGTCGACGATCAGCGGATCGTCGTCTGTGACCTGCTCGGTCAGCCCCGCCAGACCGGCGACCATCGGAATGTGCAGAGAGCGCGCGATGATCGTCGTGTGAGACGTGCGACTGCCGGTCTCGATCGCGAAACCGGCGACCCGGTGTCGGCCCAGGCGGACTGCCTCCGAAGGCGTCAGATCGTGAGCGACCACGATGAATGTGCCCTCGATGTCCGCCAGGTCGTGGTGGGAGAGGCCGCCCAGCGCTCGCTGCAGGTGCCGCGCGACATCGATGAGATCTTCCCCCCGGGACCGGAGGTGCTCGACCTCGAGCTCGCGGAAGCGCTCCACCAGCTCGGTCGCGGTCTCGTGCACCGCCCATTCCGCGTTGACCAGCTCGGCGCGGATGTGTTCCTCGATACGGCCGAGAAAGCCCGGGTCCGACAGCAGCAGGGCGTGCGCCTCGAAGATGCCCCCTAGCTCCGCGGCGATCTCCTGGGTGGCGCGTTGGCGAGCGGTCTCGAGATCCCGGTGGGCGAGCGCCACCGCCTCGGCCAATCGTTCGAGCTCGCCCTCGACCTCGCGCTCGGCAAGCGGTAGCCTGTATATTTCGAGCTCCTGGGAGGCGATGCAGACCGCCGTCCCCATCGCCGCCCCGGGCGAGACGGCCAGCCCTTCGACGATCTCCTGCGGAAGGCCGGTGGCCATCAGGAGTCCTCGCCGAACCGGTCTCGAATCAGCTTCTCGATGGCCGCCAGCGCCTCGTTCTCGTCCGGTCCCTCGCAGGTGATCTTGAGGATGACGCCCTGCGCCGCGGCCAGGAGGAGGATGCCGAGAATGCTCTTGCCGTCGACGGACTGGCCGTTGCTGGAGACCGTGATCCGGCTCTCGAAGCTTCCGGCCAAGTGGACGAACTTGGCCGCCGCCCGGGCGTGAAGGCCGAGACGGTTGACAACCTCGAGCTCTCGCTCAATCACCGGCCGGGTCCCCGGTGGAGCCATTCGGAGCCCCTTCACAGATGCTCTGCCTTCCCTTCTCCACCAGCCAGGCGGCCAGTGACTCGACCGACGAATCGTTGCATCCCGGGCAGCACACCCTGACCACCATCGGCAGGTTGACGCCCGAGACCACCGCCAGCCGGCCGGGTTCGACGAACCGCGTCGCGACGTTGTAGGGCGTGCCGCCGGGCATGTCGGTCAAGACCAGCACTCCCTCGCCGGAGCCCTCGGTGCCGTCCAGTTCGGCGAGCTTGGCCGCGAGCTTGCGCCCGCCGGTCTCGAGATCGTCGTCCCAGGTCAGGCACAGGGCGCTCAGCCGGCCGGGCGTGCCGGCAATGGTCTCGGCGGCCTCTACCAGCAGCTCGGCCAGGTCACCCTGGGTGAGAATCAGGACTCGGGCCATTGCGGAGAGCTCCCCCGGCTGAGGTCGCGGTGGTTGATCTGTACCGAACGATCGGGCGTTCTCAGGCTCGCGGCCAGCGCCTCGGCCATCGCGACCGAACGGTGGCGGCCACCCGTGCACCCGATCGCCATGGTCAGGTAGCTGCGGTTCTCACGCTGGTAGCGCGGCAACAGGAAGCTCACGAATTCGGTCAGCTTGGCCCGAACCTCCTCGAACTCCTCGTGCGACTCCAGGAACTCGCGCACGTCGGGATGAGTGCCGGGCTTCTCGCGCAAGCCGTCGACGAAGTACGGGTTGGGTAGGAAGCGGACGTCGAAGAGCAGATCGGCGCCCTTGGGTGCACCGAACTTGAAGCCGAAGCTGGTTACCGAGACCACCAGGCGGTCCGCGACCGGACCGCCGTAGGCGCGGAAGATGTGCTGCCTCAGATCGTGGACGGACCATTCGCCGGTGTCCATCACCAGATCGGCGCGGGCGCGCAGGGGACTCAGGATCGCTCGCTCGGAGCGAATACCCTCCACCACCGTGCGGTCTTCCGCCAGGGGATGGGGTCGCCGAGTCTCCGAGAATCGCCGCACCAGAATGTCGTCGGGCGCCTCGAAGAACATCAGAACCGCGCCCGCCGATCGATCCAGAATCTCGGGGAACTTCTCGACAAAGCCCGGCGAGCGCACGTCGGCGACCACCGCTATCCGGTCGAACTCCGGAACCAGGGTCTCGGACTCGGCCAAGAGCCGCTCCAACAGCTCGAGCGGCAAATTGTCCACGCAGTAATAGCCGGCGTCCTCGAAGCACTTCGCGGCGGTGCTCTTCCCGGACCCCGAGAGGCCGGTGATGACAACCGTTCGCTGGCTCATTCCGCCTTGTCACCCGGGCCGTCTCCGCCTCCGGAGAACGCCCGATCGAGAGCCTCGAGGCGCTCGTTTTTCGAGTTCTTGAGCTCATGCTCCAGCCGGCGGGCGAACTCGCGCGCCGAGTGGTGACCTTGGAGCTTGAGGACGTGGTTCCTTGCCGCCACCTCGACGAGGATCGAGAGATTTCGGCCGAGGGCGACCGGCATCTTGATGTACGGAACCGGAACGTCCAGGACGCGATAGACGGACTCGTCCAGACCGAGACGGTCATACGCCCTACTTTCGTCCCAGGATTCGAGCTCCACGACCAGGTCGATCGATTTGCGCTCTCGAACGGCCGCCAGCCCGAAGAGATCCTGCACGTTCACGATACCGAGACCCCGAAGCTCCATGTGATGTAGCAGCGGCCCCTCCGAGGAACCCACCAGATCGCCGTTGGGATAGCGCTTCGCGGTCACGCGGTCGTCGGCCACCAGAGAGTGGCCCCGCGTGATGAGGTCGAGCGCGCACTCGCTCTTGCCCACTCCGCTCTGGCCGATCAAGAGGACGCCCAGTCCATAGACGTCCAGAAGCACTCCATGGACGTTCTCGGACGGCACCAGATGCTCTTCGAGGAAGTTGCTGACATCCTTGATGACGGTCGAGGAGAGCGCTTTCGAGGAGAACACCGAGCGCTCGCGCTCGCCACAGAGCTCGAGAAAATCCGGGAATGGCTCGAGGCCTTTGGTGATGATGAAGACCGGAACCTCGAGTGCGGTGATCGCCGTGAAGCGCTCGCGGCGCAGCCCGGAGTCGAGGGTGTCGAGGAACTTTATCTCGCTCTCACCGATGATCTGCACCCTGCCCTCGCGGATGTACTCGTAGTACCCGGCGAACGCGAGGCCCGGCTTTTGAACCCGCGGATTGGTGATCTCTACGTCGAGTCGCTCTTGACCGCACAACGGAGTCAGCTCGAGGTGATGAAGCTCCTCGCCGAGGAGCTCCTTTACTCGAACCGAGCCGGTGTCCTCCGCGGTCACGTCACACCGGTTCCTTCGGTGGCGTCCTGCCGCAGGAGCTCGAGAATGAAATCGCGCTCGGGCCGCTCCAGGATCCGCTGGACATGCGAATCGGCTTGAACAAACCGGGAAATCGCCGCGAGCGACTTCAGATGAGCCGCCGGCGACTTCTCCGGCGACAGCACCAGAAACAGGAGCCGCACCGGCAGGCCATCGCTGGCGCCGAAGTCAACAGCCTCACCGAGGATTCCGACCGCGACCACCACCTCCTCGAGGCGCTTGACCTTGCAGTGCGGGATGGCGACACCGTCTCCGATTCCTGTCGACCCCAGCTCTTCGCGCTCGAGGAGCTTCTCGTAGACCCGGTGGGCGTCGGCGATGACTCCTGCCTTCGCCATCGACTCGGCAAGCGCCCACAGCGCCGACGCCTGGTCCGAGCCGGCGAGGCTCGGGAAGATCAGCTCCGGCCGAGTGAGACCTTCGAGCTCCATGACCTAGAACTCCGGGGTGATCAGGCCGTAGTTGTCGTCGCGGCGCCGATACAGCACGTTGACCCGGTCGCTCTCGGCATCCCGAAACACCACGAACTGATTGTCGGAGCTCTCGAGCGCGAAAGCCGCCTCTTCCAGATTCATCGGCTTGATCGAAACCTGCGTCGATTCGACGATCTTGGGCGACCCTCCCCGCCCGACGGTCTCGGGCGCGAGAATCTCCATCGGCCATTGCTCTACCGAGTTCTTGCGCAGCCGGCGCTTCTTGCCCTTGGCCTTTTGCCGGGAACGGCGCGCCTGCTTCTCGATCTTGTCGACCGCCAGGTTGATGGCGTCGCGCATGTCCGCCGTCTCTTCGGTCGCCTGCAGCGAGCCGAAGCGGTGAGCGGCGTGGATCTCGGCGGTCCTACGGTGCTTGTTCTCACCGAGGATGAGGCGGATCTCGATCGGTTCTTCGAGGTACTTCAGGGCCTTGGCGAGCTTTCTCTCGGCGTAGTCTCGAACTGAGTCGTCCAAACTGAAGTGGCGCGCCACGTAGTCGATGTTCATGGCCGATCTCTCTCTCCTGTCGACAGACTAGAAAACCTTCTTGCGATGGGTCGACGACGGAATCGACAACTCATCCCTGTATTTTGCAACCGTTCGGCGGGCTATGTTGATTCCCTCTCGCTTGAGAATTCGAGTCAGCTCGCTGTCGGACAGCGGGCGCTTCTCGTCCTCCTTCTCGATCAGCTGTCTGATCTTGCCCTTGACGGTCAACGACGAGATGTCGCCGCCGTAGTCGCGCTCGATGCCGCTGTGGAAGAAGAACTTCATCGGGTAGACGCCGCGGGGAGTGTGCATGTACTTGTTCGAAACCACACGACTCACGGTCGACTCGTGCATGCCTATGTCGTCGGCGACGTCACGCAGCACCATCGGCCGCAGCCGGTCGATCCCGTGATCGAGGAAGTCGCGCTGCTGGCGGACGATGGAGTCCGCGACCTTGTAGATCGTCCTCTGCCGCTGGTCCAGGCTCTTAATCAGCCACAGCGCCGAGCGAAGCTTCTCGCGGATGAAGTTCTTGGCATCGACCTCGCCGGCGTCGGACTTGACCGCCTGGAGCATCCTTCGGTAGGCGCGGTTGATGCGCAGCTTCGGCAGACCGTCGTCGTTGATCTGGATGACGTAGTCGCCGCTGACCTTGACCACGTAGACGTCGGGCTCGACATACTGGGCCCGATCGCTGTTGAAACGCCGGCCGGGCCGGGTCTGGAGGGTCTTGATCTTCTCGACGATCGGCTCGAGGTCGGCCAGCTCCAGGCCGAGCTTCTTCGCCAGCGTCGGGAACTGGCGCTTGAGAAACAGATCCCAGTAGTCTTCGACCACCCGGCGCACCGGGGAGTCGTCGGGCTCACCCTGAGCGTCGAACTGGCGTAGTAGACATTCGCTGAGGGTGCCGAACCCAATCCCAGGCGGATCCAGATCCCGCACCAAACCGAGGGCCTGCTCCACCTCCTCGAGGGAATAGCCACTCTCCCCGGGGATACCGTCCCCCATCGATCGGATCTCTTCGGGGCTCGCCACGAGGAAGCCGTCCGGATCCAGATTCCCGACGATCAGCTCGGCAATCTCGCGCAGCCGGTCGGGAACCTCGGCCATGTGCAGCTGCCAGAGGAGATGGTCGTAGAGATCGGGCTCGCGGCTGAGCGTCGCCTCCAGAGGCGGAGCTTCGCGATGCTCGATGCGGCTGCCAGAGGCCAACCCCGGCCCACCGTCCAGGTAATCGCTGAAGTAGGCCTCGAAGTCGATGTCCTCCATCGGATCCTTCTCGGCCTCTGTCTCCTCGGGAGTCTCGGCCTCCTCGTCGCTGGTCGCGCTCTCCTCGAAGTCGCCCTCCTCCAGCACCGGGTTCTCGACCAGCTCGTTGGTGACGGTGGTCTGGACCTCCATTCGAGTCATCTGCAGCAGCTTGATCGCCTGTTGCAGCGACGGCGTCATGACCAGTTTCTGGGCCAGACGGAGCTGAAGCTTTTGCTCGAGTGCCATGGTCGCTGTTTCTATCGAACCCTAGCAGCCCGTGGTAGAAGTCGAGAAGGCCGCGTTGCGAGAGCCAAGGGACC
>JBHHWO010000136.1:0-11723 GCA_046756565.1 Thermoanaerobaculia bacterium
CTAGGTCGAAGCGGCAGTAGGTCGCGGGAAGTGTCGTCAGCTGCAAGGCGCGCGCGTGAGGCAGCCGCAAGCGTACCCCAAGTACGTCGAGGACTGCCGACCGCGCGCAACGCCGCAGATGGCGGCACTCCCCGCGACCTATGCCGCTTCCCCGTGTTGGAGGAGGTGGAGGCGGTAATAAATCCCTCCCAGCTCCATCAGCTCGTCGTGGCTCCCCTGCTCGCAGAGGTGTCCCTTGTGGAGCACCAGGATGCGGTCGGCGCGCCGGATTGTGGACAAGCGGTGAGCGATCACCAGGGAGGTGCGATCTGCCAGAAGCGTCTCGAGTCCCAACTGGATCAGTCGCTCAGTCTCGGTGTCTATGGAAGACGTCGCCTCGTCGAGGATGAGAATGCTGGGATCGAAGGCCAGCGCTCGAGCGAACGCGATCAGCTGCTTCTGACCGACCGACAGGCCCGCGCCCCGTTCGCGCACTACCGCGTCGAAGCCGTCCTGCAGGCTCTCGATGAACTCGAGAGCATGAACTTCACGCGCGGCCCAACGAAGGCGCTGGTCGTCGATCTCGGGGTTGCCCAGGCGGATGTTCTCGCCGACGGTTCCTGAAAACAGGAAGACGTCCTGGAGGACGACTCCGACGGCGGTGCGCAGCCGCGGCAGTTGCCACCGCCGCACGTCGGCGCCGTCGACGAGGACCGCGCCCGAGTCGACGTCGTAGAAACGCTGCACCAGGCTCGCGAGGGTGCTCTTGCCCGCGCCGGTGTGGCCGACCACCGCCACGGTCTCGCCGGGCGCAACCCGAAAGGACACGTCATGAAGCACGGGCTCACCCGGGTTGTAGCTGAATTCGACGTTCCTGAACTCGATCTCGCCGTCGACCGACCCGGGGTTGTGAGCGCCTGTCGGTGACTGGATCTCGGGATCGTGATCGACCAGCTCGAAGACTCTCTCGGAGGCGGCCATCGCCGCCTGCAGGATGTTGTACTTCTCGGAAAGATCCGCCAGGGGCTGATAAAAGCGCTGGGCGTATTGCAGAAACGCCACCAGGGCTCCCAGCGACAAGGCCCCGGCGATCACCTGTCCGCCGCCGTACCAGAGGACCAGTGCGATACCGAGAGCGGTGATCAGCTCGACCGACGGAAAGTAGACCGCGTAGTAGAAGATCGCCCGCACGTTCGCGTCCCGGTGGTCCGCGTTGATCTCCTTGAATTCCGCGAGCGCGGCTCGTTCACGATTGAACAGCTGCACGATCGACATGCCGGTGATGTTCTCTTGCAGAAACGAGTTGATCGCCGCCAGCCTGACCCGCACGTCGCGGTAGGACTGCCGCGCGCGCAACTTGAACCAGAACGTCAACAGAAACAGCAGAGGGAGAATGGCGAAGGTCACGAGCGCCAGTTTCCAGTTGAACCAGAACAGGACGCACACGATGCCACCGAGCAGGAAGACGTCGCCGAAGATCGAGACGAGACCGGCGGTGAAAAGCTCGTTCAAGGCATCGATGTCGTTGGTCACGCGCGTCACCAGCCTGCCTACGGGGGTGCGGTCGAAGAACGAGACCGGCAGGCGCTGTAGCTTGGCGAAAATCTCGATGCGCAGGTCGTACATGATGTACTGACCCATGAACTGCATGATGAGTCCCTGGAGATAGAGCACACAAAACGTGAGCCCGAGCGACAGGAGGTAGACCGCGCCGATCGCGGCCAGGCCCTCGTGGGGTGCCAGCTCGATGCCGCGGACCGCCAGAGCCTCGGCCACCGTCCGACTGACTGCCGACGGCTCGGCCCCGCCCGCGGCCGGTCGGATGAAGAGGTCTAGCGCCACCGCGGTGACCAAGGGGCCGACGAGCTGCAGAATCGACGAGACGATGATCAGCGCAACCGCCGAGACGGCGAGGCCGAGGTGCGGCCCGACGTAGCCAAGCAGGCGCCGCATCAGCCGGGCGTCGTAGCCCCGGGTCTCCTGGATTTCGAGATGCTCGAGCTCACTCATCCGGATCGAGGGACTCTAGCAGCCCGTGGTAGAAGTCCAGATGGTCGCGCGACAGGGTCTTTCGGTACACATGCAAAGCACGAGGAGGAGTCGATGCGGGGACATCGAGGACGACGAGTAATGAAGCAGGTGTACCGTAACCCCCTGTCGCCCTACGGGTTGCGGAGGCAAGAGACCGTCTGCTTCGTTGCCGCTCCGCGACGATGCTCCGGCATCGCCTGTGTCGCGTCGCCTGGCATCCGGTCCCTTGGCTCTCGCAACGCGGCCTTCTCGACTTCTACCACGGGCTGCTAGCAGTCGCGCAGGCCGAAAGAGCATCGATTATTGGCACCCGTCGACGCCAAATGTCAGTTGTGACATTTTGCGCAAGGATCCTATTCGGGGGTTGCTATAATCCTGGATAACCGTTGATTCGAGCGGTATTTAGGGGGATTTTGCATGACAACACTGAACGCTCTGCTCAAGGAGATGGTCGACCAGGGGGCCTCCGACCTCCACATCACGACCAACTCGGCGCCGCAGATCCGAATCGACGGTGTGCTCCACCCCCTCAACAGCCCGGCACTCACGCCGACCGAGACGAAGAAGCTCTCGTACTCCATTCTCACCGACAAGCAGAAGCAGCGGCTCGAGGAAACCCTCGAGTTGGATCTCTCCTTCGGGATCAAGGGGCTGGCGCGCTTCCGCGGCAACATCTTCCATCAGCGAGGCGCGGTCGCCGCGTCCTTCCGCCAGATTCCCTACGAGATAAAGGGCTTCCGCGAGCTCGGGCTACCGCCGATCGTGCAGAAGCTGTGCGAGAAGCCGCGCGGTCTCGTGCTGGTCACCGGCCCGACCGGCTCCGGCAAATCGACGACCCTGGCGGCGATGATCGACAAGGTCAACCATGAGCGCGCGGAGCACATTGTGACCATCGAGGATCCGGTCGAGTACCTCCATCAGCACAAGAAGTGCATCGTCAATCAGCGCGAGCTCAACGCCGACACGTTGAGCTTCGCGAACGCCCTCAAGTCTGTCCTCCGCCAGGATCCCGACGTCGTCCTGATCGGTGAGATGCGCGACCACGAGACGGTCGAGGCCGCTCTCAGGATCGCGGAGACCGGCCACCTCACCTTCGCCACCTTGCACACCAACTCGGCGGCACAGACCATCAACCGCATCATCGACATCTTCCCCGCCCACCAGCAGGGTCAGATTCGGGTTCAGCTCTCGTTTGTACTCGAAGGCATCCTGTGTCAGTCGCTCTTGCCGCGAGCGAGCGGAACCGGGCGGTGCATGGCGATGGAGGTCCTGATCCCGAATTCGGCGATCCGCAACCTGATCCGCGAGGACAAGATCCATCAGATCTACGGCATGATGCAGACCGGCCAGGCCAAGTTCGGCATGCAGACCTTCAACCAATCACTGGCCGCTTTGTATGCCCGCAGAATCATCGACCTCAAGACCGCGATGAACCGGTCTTCGAAGCCCGACGAACTCCAGGAGATCATCTCCCGCGCTGCCGCCCTGAGCGAAGCCGGTGGACGCCCTGCAAGAGCCGCGCGCTGAGCGCAGAGTAAGGAGTCTTCCAAATGCCGAGTTTTGTATGGAAAGGTCGTGATCGCCAGGGCGGTTTCAAGGAAGGCGTCCTGCTCGCCGACACCAAAGACGCAGCGGCCGCGGTGCTGCGCCAACAGCAGATACGGGTCAGCACACTGCGCGAAAAGGGACGCGAGATCGCCTTCCTCCCGCGCATACCCCGAAAGATCAACCAGCAGAAGGTCGCGCTCTTCACCCGGCAGTTCTCGGTGATGCTGGATGCCGGCCTGCCGTTGGTTCAGTGCCTGGAGATTCTGGGCGAACAACAGGAGCACCCGGGCTTTGCGGAAATGCTCACCAAGATCCGCTCCGACGTCGAGGGCGGCGCCTCGCTGGCGGAGGCCATGCGCCGGCAGCCGAAGGCCTTTGACGACCTCTACGTGAACATGGTGGCCGCGGGTGAGGCCGGCGGTATCCTGGATGTCATCCTGCAGCGACTGTCGATCTATCTCGAGAAGGCGGTCAAGCTCAGGAACCAGGTCAAGTCCGCGATGATGTACCCGGTCACGGTCATCGTGATCGCCATCGGTGTGGTCTGGATCATCCTTTGGAAGGTCATCCCGGTGTTCGCCCAGCTGTTTGCGGGCCTCGGCGGCGAGTTGCCCGCACTGACCCAGTGGGTGGTCTCCCTGAGTAACTTCGTGGCCAGCTACTCTCTCCTGATCATGGCCGCGTTGGTCGCGGTCTATTTCGCCCTCCGCGCCTATCACCGTACCGACAAGGGGCGCAGGGTCATCGATGGAAACCTGCTGCGCCTTCCGATCCTGGGCGAGATTCTGCGCAAGATCTCAGTCGCACGCTTTTGCCGGACGCTCTCGACGCTCACGTCTTCCGGCGTACCGATCCTGGACGGACTCGAGATCACCGCCAAGACCGCGGGCAACGCGATCATCGAAGACGCCATCATGTTGACGCGGCGCAGCGTCGAAGAGGGCAAGACCTTGAGCGGGCCGCTCGGGGAAACCAAGGTCTTTCCTCCGATGGTCGTGCAGATGATCAACGTCGGCGAGCAGACCGGCGCCCTGGACCAGATGCTGTCCAAGATTGCCGACTTCTACGAGGATGAAGTCGACACCGCTGTAGCGGGCATGGTCAAGCTGCTGGAACCGATCATGATCGTCGTCCTGGGCGCGATCATCGGAACCATCGTGGCGGCCATGTACCTGCCTCTCTACACGATCCTGGGTCAGATTCAATAGACGCTGTTTCGAGAGACTTGCCGGTGAGAGATAGGTCAGTAGCCGGCCCGGAAACCGCGCTCGAGTCGCGTTGGCTGCGATCCGACGAGAAGCTGTTCAGGCATCTGCGCTGGATGATCGTCCTGCGCCTGGTGGCGATCACCAGCGTCGTGCTGCCCTACTTCCTTCTCCAGCTCACCGACGACAGCGAGGGCCTGGCTTTCGGGCTGCTGTTCCAGGGCGCGGGCGTGACCTACGCAGCGAGCCTGGTCTATCTGATCCTGCTCGCAGCCCGCACCCCCAGCGCCAAGCACCAGGCCTACATCCAGTTTGTGGGCGACCTGCTCCTGATCACGGGACTGGTCTTCTACTTCGGTGGAACCACCAGCTCGTTCTCGATTCTCTACCTGATCGTCATCACCGAAGCCTCGGTCTTCCTTCGACGACGAGCCGGCGTCCACGTCGCCAGCCTGGCATGGCTCCTTTACGCCGGCATCGTGCTGGCGACCACGCAGGGCTGGGCCGTTCCCCCGGGCGCTGCTCCCGAGGCCGATATCTCTCTACTCCGGCTGGGCTATTACCTCGCGATCCACCTGGTCGGCTTCTACGCGGTCGCGTTCATGACCTCTCGCCTGGCCCAGAACGTGGCTCGCGCCGAAGAGGCTCTGGCCCAGAAGGGCGAGCGTCTGGCCGAGCTCCGAGTCGCTTACCGGGACGTGATCGAGTCGATCCCGAGCGGCCTGATGACGACGACACCGGCGGGAGTCATCACCAGCGCCAACCTCGCGGCCCAGGAAATCCTCGAGCGATCGCCCGAGCAGCTCATCGGGCGGCCGGTCTATGAGCTCGGCCTTTTCGACCTCCCGGGCTGGAAGGATCTCCGCGAAGCCGCCAGTCGAGCCGACAGAAGCAGGCTCGACGCCAATTACAGAATCGGCGACCGCGAGCGGTCGATCGGCTTCGCCCTCAGCACTCTGAGCGGCGGCGACGCCCCCACCGCCGGCTTCATCTTGATTTTTCAGGACCTCTCGGAGTGGAAGCGACTACAGGAAGAGCACCGGCTGCAGGAGCGCATGGCCGCGGTCGGCCAGATGGCCTCCGGCCTGGCCCACGAGATCGGCAACCCGCTCGCGGCCATCTCGGGTTCCGTGCAGATGCTCTCCTCGGGAGTTCCAGAGTCCTCTCCCAAGCGCAAGCTCCTCGACATCATGCTCAAAGAGAGCCAGCGCCTGGATCGGACGATCAAAGCCTTTCTCCAGTTCGCTCGCCCCAAGCAGCCCGCCAGCGTCCGCTTCGATGTCGCGGCTCTGGTGGCGGAGAACGTGGAGCTCCTGCGCAACAGCGATGAGGTCCGCCCGGATCATCAGATCGATCTCGACCTGGAGCCCGACAGCGTCTACCTCGTAGGCGACACCGATCAGATCAGCCAGATCTTCTGGAATCTCGCCCGCAACAGCTTGCGAGCCATGCCCGACGGCGGCCGGCTGCGAATTTCCGGAGTCCTGGTCGACGATCGTTACCAGCTCGACTTTCTGGACACCGGCTGCGGGATGACCGCGGAAGAAAAGGCTCGAATGTTCCACCCGTTTCGCTCCTACTTCGACAGCGGCACCGGCATCGGGATGGCGATCGTCTATCGGATCGTCGAAGAGCACAACGGACATCTGCACGTCGACACCCGGCCCGGACAGGGCACTCGAGTTCGCATCGACCTGCCCGAAGCGGTCGCCGCCGCCAGACCCATCTCCGCAGAGGCCGAAGCCTCATGAGCAATCGAATCCTGGTCATCGACGACGAGAAGAGTCTCCTGGAGTTCTTGCGCATGCTCCTCGAGGAAGAGGGGTACAGCGTTACCGAAGCCAACTCGGTGAGCTCCGCCCGCGCCGAGTTGATCGAAGCGAACTTCGACCTGATCCTTTGCGACATCATGATGCCGGACGGCAGCGGACTGGATCTTCTCAAGGAGATCAAGCAGTCCCCCGCTTCGGGGACCGCGGTCATCATGATGACCGCCTACAGCTCGACCAAGTCCGCCATCGAGGCGATGAAGCTCGGCGCGTACGACTACGTGCCCAAGCCGTTCGATGTCGACGAGCTGAAGGTGATCATCCAGAAGGCGGTCGAGCGCAACCAGCTGCTGGCCGAGAACGTCTACCTGCGCCGCGAGCTCAAGCAGAAGTACGCATACTCGAACATGATCGGCCGCAGCGCTCGGATGCAGGAGATCTTCGCCCTCATCGAGCGCGTCAGCCGAACTATCTCGACGGTACTCATCCAGGGCGAGAGCGGAACCGGCAAAGAGCTGATCGCGCGGGCGATCCATTTTGCCAGTCCCCGTTCCCAGGGCCGTTTTCTCTCGATAAACTGCGGCGCCCTACCGGAGGCCCTGCTCGAAAGTGAGCTCTTCGGCCACGAGCGGGGCAGTTTCACCGGCGCGGTCAAGGAGAAGAAGGGACTGTTTCGCGAGGCCGACAAGGGAACCCTCTTCCTGGACGAGATCGGCGAGATGAACACCACCATGCAGGTCAAACTGCTGCGAGCGCTCCAGGAGAAGAGGGTCCGGAAAGTCGGAGGTCACGAGGAAGAGTCGGTGGACGTGCGAATCATCACGGCGACAAACCAGAATCTCGACTCCCTGATCGAGGCCGGTGAGTTCCGTGAAGATCTCTACTACCGAATCAACGTGATTCCGATCGAGATTCCTCCTCTCCGGCATCGTCGCGAGGACATCCCGCTGCTGGTGGATTTTTTCATCAAGAAGTACGCCGAAGACATGGAAATCGACTCCAAGCGCATCGACCGCGAGGCGATGCAGATCCTGGAGTCATACCGCTGGCCGGGCAACGTCCGCGAGCTCGAGAACGTGATCGAACGCGCCTTGGCGCTGACCGCCGGGGACACGATCAGCGTACGGGACATCCCGAACCATCTCAGCAGCCCCTCGCGCCGGATGCGCTCCTCGATCGACCTGCCGGCGGACGGCATGGACCTCGAAGTCCATCTGGAGTCGATCCGGCGTGCACTGATGTCGGAGGCGCTGGATCGATGCGGCGGCGTTCAGACCAAGGCGGCGGAGCTGCTCGGAATCAGCTTCCGTTCATTTCGCTACTACGCCCGCAAGGTCGGGCTCACCGGCGGCGAGGCCGCGAGCGAAGAAAAGCCGATGGCCGCCGAAGGCGCCTGAACCGCGGACGAACCTCGCACGCCTCAGTCCGCCGGGGACGAGGTCTTGGCGGCCGACGAGCTCTTGGACGATTCCTTCGAGCCCGAGTCCCCTGCGCCGGAGTCCTTCGATGTCGACGAGCTCCCCGAGTCGTCTTTGGCCGGTGTGCCGGCTCCGCTGTCCTTGTCGCTGCCGCCGGACTCGCCCTTGCCGGCGTAGTCGGTCACGTACCAGCCTGTGCCCTTGAATTGAAACGCGGGCGCGGACATGAGCTTGCGCACTTCGCCGCCGCATTTGGGGCACTGTGACAGCGGCGAATCCGAGCTCAGTTGCAGATGCTCGACGTGCTCGCCGCAGTCGGTGCACTCGTACTCGAAGATCGGCATCGCTCCAGACTCGACTCGCCCCTGAGGGCGCTCAGCTGGTGAAGATATCGTTTTGCGACCCGAGTTGCACCTTGAGCGGCCGCGCGCTGTCGGCCGGGGCGGCTAGACTCCGGCGCCGCACGAGGTGTAGAACCTGGAATGCGTAGAGGAGCTTGGCGTTCTCGGCGGCGCTGAGCGGCGCCTGGGAGCACAGATCGTAGAGGGACTTGGTGCCGTCGACCGCGCTCAAGAGCCGGTAGGCGTCACTGTCGAGGCCGATCTCGATGAGATCCTCCCACTGAAAACACGCTTCGAGCACCGTCGCCCGCTTCCCAAGCCGCTCGACCAGAGGCTTGGCTTCAGGGGCTCGCCGGATGCCCTCGAAGATCACCCTTCGCAGGGGCAGCTGAATCCGCACCCGCTGAGAGCCCTCGTTCTCGCCGACGTTGAACGTGATCTCTCCATCGCGCCAGTAAAAGAGACTCCAGACGATCTCCTCGATGTGAGCCTGGATGCCCTCGCAGACCTCGCGCGGGGTGAGAAGCCCGAGCTCGATCAGCAGCACGCCGAAGCGTTTCTCACCGGACGAGCGCGCGCTCGCCGCTCGCTCGTATTCCCTGCCGGTCAGCTTGCCGGCCCGCTTCAAGTACTCGCCCAGGCTGTCAGAGAGGTCGTTGGAGGCGGCGTGAACGATCAGACCGTCCTGAAGAACGATCTTCTTGACGATCTCGCCCTGTTTGGCTTGGATAACGCCCGGCACCTTGAAGCGATGCACCGTATAGAGCATCTCCGGCAGCGTTACCTCGCGCAACCTCGCGCGATACTCGAACTTGCGGTTCATGTCGTGGAGAAATGTCGCCGAGTAGACCTTTTGGGGGGGCAAAACCTAGTGTTTAATATATCACTTGCGGAGACCCCCGACCTGTTAGCTGGCACACTCTGTCGACCTGAAAGGACTGGCGATTCCCTTGATCTCACCCGAAGAGGCCTGGCAGCGACTTTCAGGTGGACTGAAGCTGCTGCCGCCGGAGAATCTCCCGCGCCGGCAAGCCCGCGGCAGGGTCCTGGCTGGAGCAGTCCGCGCCGACGTCGACTTGCCGCCCTGCGACATGTCGGCGATGGACGGCTACGCCGTTCCGGAGCCGGTCACGGCCGGAGTCCGGCTGCCGGTGGCCGGCACCATCGCCGCAGGTGACGCCCCGGTTGGGGTCCTCGAGCCGGGCACAGCCGTCCGCATCATGACCGGCGCGGCCGTTCCCGACGGCGCCGACTCAGTTGTTCCGGTAGAACAGACCGACGGCGGCAGCGAGTTCGTCGAGTTCACCGCCGACTCGTCGCGTGGTGCACACATCCGCCGGGCCGGCGAGGTGGTCCGCGCCGGCGACCGGATTCTCGCTCCCGGTACCTCGATCACGCCCGCGGTACTCGGTCTCCTGGCCTCTCACGGTGTAGCGAAAGTCGCGGTTCATGGCGCACCCAGGGTGGCAACGCTTGCCACCGGCGACGAGATCCTGGCACCCGAAGTGCGCCCCGGCCCGGGTCAGCTGCGGGACACGCACACGGACTTCCTGCTCGCGGCGGGGGCCAGCCTGGGTTTGGACTTCCATGCTCTGGGCATCGCCCGCGACACGCAAGCGGATCTCTCCAGCCACATCGCCAAGGGCCTCGATCACGATGTCCTGCTGATCTCGGGAGGAGTCTCGAAGGGCATCTTCGATCTGGTCGAAGACGTGCTGGCCGAACACGGCTGCCGGACCCTGTTCGATGCGGTCGCCGTTCAGCCCGGCAAGCCGCTGGTGGCCGCCGCCCACGATCGGGGTTGGGTATTCGGCCTCCCCGGCAACCCGGCCTCGGCGATCGTCTGTTTCTGGTTGTTCGTCAAGCCGTTCCTGCACAGGCTCATGGGCCGGTCGGACGGTTTCTGGAACAGTGCGCTCGGGGCCCAGCTCGCCGGGCCACTCCCGGGAGCCCGGGGGCGCGACCGCTTTCTGACAGCCTCGATCGAGACTCGTGACGGGCGTCTCCTGGCCACGCCGCTCCCCCCTCAAGGGTCTCACGACATCGTCGCCTACGGGCACGGCTCGGCGCTGATACGCATCCGAGCGCACGCAGAACCGGCCGAAGCCGGGGCCCCGTGTGAGGTGCTCTTGCTACCCGGTTGAGGTCCCGGCCATCTCATGCTCGACTCCTCTCGCTTTCGGGGGGCCGATCCGAGCGTAATGATGAGACTGCAGGTGCCGACGACGTCGTGCGGACCGTTGCCGGCCTTTTGCACCAGCTCCAGACGCCAACGCGCTAGACGATCCGCTCCCGGATCTTGGCGGAAAGGATGTCCATGCCCCACACCGTCACCGCGATCAAGAGGACCAGTGTCCCCACCTCGCCCCATTGGCCAAGATCTACCCGCGGCTTGAGGATGTAGCCAATGCCGCCGCCGCCCACGAAGCCGATGATCGTCGACATCCGCACGTTGATGTCCCAGCGATAGATCGTGAACGAAAGAAATGGAGGGATGACCTGCGGAACCACCCCGTAGCGCATGACCTGGAGCATCGAGCCCCCGGTTGCCGTAATCGCATCGACCGGCCCGGTGTCGATGTTCTCGATCTGCTCGGAGTAGAGCTTGGTGAGGGCAGCCACCGAGTGCACCCACAGAGCCAGAACGCCAGCAAACGGCCCGATCCCGACCCAAGAAATGAAGATCAGCGCCCACACCAGCGGCTCGACCGCCCGCGTCAGGTTCATCGCACTCCGGGTCAGCGTATAGAGAGTCCGTGACCAGAACGTACCGCGAGTCAGGTTGCGGGCCGCAAAGAACGCCAGCACGAAAGCGACCGGAATCGCGAACGCCGTCGCCATGAAGGCCAGAAAGATGGTCTGCACCAGGAGAACCATGCCCTGGTGCAAGATGGTCGCCGAAGGGTTGAGAAGCCCCCGGACGATGTCCTGCGCCTTGTTGAACTGGGTCAGGAACTGGACGAGCTGGACCTCGGTGATCAGCCAGCCGGTGAAAAAGGTGATCTCGGCGAGCAGGAATGCGAACCAGCCGCGCAGGGTCCGTGTCCAGGGAGGTCCCTCGTCGTCGACGCCGAAGATCATCGCGCGACCCGCCGAGGCAGTGACCGCGCCATGGGCGCGTCCCCAGACCAGCGCCGCTCCGCTCGCACCGATGGCTGCCCAGCCATAGTGCAGGAGATCCAGGATCTCCTCGGCGAGGAGCAGGAAACCGGTCGGACTGCGCCGCCCGGAAAAAGCGATCACCAGAAACTCGATCATCAGGATGCCGAGCCAGATGAGAACCGCGTCGATCAAGAACGCCTGGACCGGCGCCAGGGCTCTCTTCGAACCGGACTTGTTGAGTGCTTCGCTCATCTCTCGTCTCCTATAGACCGGTCGCGGGCGCGGCCTCCTCGCCCTTTCGGCCGAGGCCCTCGGCGCGATGGAGACGGC
>JBHHWO010000137.1:0-11567 GCA_046756565.1 Thermoanaerobaculia bacterium
GCAAGGCCGCGAAGAGACCCGTGAAGCGGACGGCTGCGAGCAAGAGCCGCGCGCCCAGGCTCACCGCGCGTCAAAAAGCCAAGGCGCAGCGGGACGTTGCGCGCAAGCTCGCAGCGCTACGGGAGAAGTCCGGACTTTCGCAGGCGGCGGTGGCCAAGGCGGTCCGCCTGTCTCCGTCTCTGGTGTCGCGGATCGAGCGCGGCAAGCGCGCCCTGGACCCGCTCGAGCTGGGTCGGTTCGCTCGTCTATTCGGGAAGTCCATCGTGGACTTCATCTCCCACTAGCCGCGCGAGGTCCGCGATGCCTCGGTCTCCTGGGCGACCGTGACAACGGGCCGCGCTTGCTACGAGTCCGGGCCGGTCGGCTCGAGCGGCTCTCCGCTCCCGAGGAGTCCCCGCTCGACCAGAAAGTGGGCGATCGCCTGGCCGGCGAGGTCGTGACCCCGGACGCTGGGGTGCGGATCGGTGAAGGGAACCAGCGCCAGCTCGCGGCCGTCGATCCCGGAATAGACCGGCAAGAGATCGAGGACCGCAAAGCCCAGATCTGTGCCGGTGTCTTCGACGAGCTCATGGAGGTTGCGATACGGGTAGGCGTCGTCGGGATCCGAGTCGAAGATCGGAAACACCACCAGCGCGGCGGGAATCGATCGCTCGGCGGCGAGGGCTGACAGGGCGGCCAGAGAACTTTGCCAGAGCCGGCGGCCGCGATTGTCCCGGTAGAGCTCCTGGTAGTAGTCGCGAAGAAGCGGACGCAGCCGGATCGAGTCGACCGCCCGCCGTACCCGGCCGAAGAGGATGCTGTGGCGGGCGAGGGAGCTCTCGAGTGGCCCTTCGGGCTGCCACGGGCGCAACTCAGGTCGGTTCGAGGTGGCGCGCGCGGTCGGCACCTTCTCGGCGTCGTTGAGGCAGTGACCCACGATCAGCAGATCGGGGGCGTACTTGTCGAGATCGCGCTTCAGGGCCGCCGCCTCGGCTCTCGAGTTCCAGCCCGGAAAGCTATAGCTGGTCACCTTGACGTCGTGGCCTGCGCTCCGCAGGGTTTTCGCCAGCCGGGCCGGGTAGACTTGGTCCAGCGCGACGCCGCGGCCGAGGGTGAAGGAATCTCCGACCACCAGGATCTTTGTCGGCCGAGAGCCCTGCCGGCTCGGAGGGTCCGCGGGCCAGCTCGACACGATCGGCGGTGCCCCCGGGATCGGACGCATCTCCGGCGGCTCGGGCCGCGTGGAGACCGCGAGCAGCAGCCGCAGGGCGCCTTCGAAAAGCAGAACCCCGACCGCTAGACCCAACGCCAGGGCCACCAAGCGCTTCGCCATCCGAGGAGCCTAGCAGCCGCTCGTTCGCCTCTCGAGGTTGGTTCGCGGAGCGAGGGGGCTGGCGCGAACGGGTGGGCGAAGCGCGTTCTCGGATGAGATACTCGGCGGCCGGATGTCCAGGCCCTCGACCATCGTTCTGGCCCGAGTCGCCGTCGCCGTGGCGTCGGCGGGGGCCGCTCTTCTGGGAGCCGAGCTTGCAATTCGCTGGCTGGCGCCGGTCCCTCAGCTGTTCCCACAGTGGCAGTGGGATGCGTTGCCAACCGACTGGAGGAGCGAGTACGAGGTCGACAGCGACATCGGCTACCGGCCGGTGCTGGGGTCCGGTGAGTACACGAAGTTCGGGACTGTGAGAAACGAGTATCCGGTGGACAAGGCAGCAGGAGTGACCCGGGTTCTGTTCCTGGGCGACTCGGTGACGCATCGCTGGCGAATTCAGCGGGTCTTCGTGAATCGCTGCGCCGGTCAACCCGTGGAGTTCTGGAACGCCGGCGTCGAGGGCTTCAACACCGGGCAACAGGTCGAGTACTACCTGCGCTGGAACCGGCGCATCGAGCCCGATCACGTTACCCTGCTGTTTCACAACAACGACTTCGTGGCGACCCCGGTGGCGTTTCGCGATGATCAGGGGCAGCTCACGATCGCGAATCCCCAGGCCTACCTCTCCCGACGCGACGTGGACTGGGCCGCTCGCAGCCATCTCTATCGCCACTACTTGAGAATCCGCACCGCCCGGGCGGTCGAAGAAGATCCGATCACCAGCGTCGCCGAGACCCGGGAGGCGCTGGCGAAGCTCAAGGCCGCGCTCGACGCGGAGGGCGTTGGCTTCAACGTGATTCTGGTGCCGGTGCTCAAGCCTCTGGCCGAATGGACCGAATACGAATCGAGAAGCCGCAGCGCGAGCCTGGAGATCTTCGGCGAGCTGGGGGTCCCCGTCTTCGATCTGATCCATCCGCTGACGGAGGCGGCCGAGCGTGGTCTCGATCTCCACGAAACGCCCGGGGATATCTGGCATCCCAACGACGAGATCTCCAGAAGATTTGCGCGGCACGCCATCCGGAAGGGCTATCTGGAGGTGGTCCTGCCGCCCGACGGCTGCCCGGGCGCGACCTGACGGAGTGCACAGCAGGAGAGCGGGCGCGCGCTACAGGATTCCTGGCGCTCTTGAGTCGGCCGGTATTTGGGAGCTAGAATGCGGCGCACTCGAGGGGAGTTAGTAACGGCGGGCCCCTCCCGGTCCTGACCGCGAATCATCTGGGAAACGCGAAAGCCGTATGAGGAAACTCGACAGAATCCGGAAGGGTTGGGTGCTGGCTCGGACGGTGTTTGCCGTCCTGGCGTTGGTCTGTGCGCTGCCGGAGGTGGGAACGGCGCAGCCGGGCGGAGTGGATTGTCCAAGCTCGGTCGCCTGTCCTGACGAAGGCGGGGGGCTGCCGGTTGTCATCGGCCAGGAGAATCTCTGGTTCGGGGATGTCCGTCTGGGAGGCGTCAACTATCTGATCGACGGAGTGCCGATCCTGCCCTTCGAGCCGTTGCTGGGATTGACCGCCAGCAACAACGAGCTAGCCAAGGCTCAGGAGATGCAGTGGTTCTTCCGGTATACGGGCCAGACCAGCCGGAACGCGATTTTCAGCGTCGAGTGGTTCGCTCCGAGGGACCTCATCGACCGGAACCTGCGCAGGAGTTTCTTGCCGTTGCTCGAACAGACGGAGGCCCGCTGGAACATCTTCTACGACCCGGTTCTGGCTTCGGTGTGGCGGGGGCTCGGCCCCGGGCCGGTCGATTTCTCACGCCCCGAGACCCGGAAGATGTTCCAGAACGATATGGTCTACCTGCGGAAGAACTACTTCGAGCATCCCAACTACTGGCGCATCAACGGCAAGCCGGTGCTTCACGTCTGGGCCGCCCGCGAGCTGGTCAGGAACGCGGACGATCTGTTCGCGGCCGCTCGCAGCGGAGGAATCTACATCTGTGGTGACGTCTTCGGCCAGCGGGGCGCCGAGCCACCGCTGGACTGTCGTACCGGGTTCACCGCCGCGACCCCCGAGATCGTCTCCAGGAATCGCTTTCAACGAGTCCAGCAGGTGCTTCCGGATTTCGAACGCTACTTCCAAAGCGGCGACGACAAGGACCTGATACCGGCGTTTTCTTTTCAGTACGACGATGAGGTATTCCGGACCCGGATCGGCACCGGAGGCACCGCGATCAAGATTCTCGCCGAGGGCCGCGGCGACCTGAGGGACTGGCTCGAGCTCGCCGACCGCTACTCGAGGCCGATCGACGGTTCCCGCTACATCTGGGTGGGGACGCTCAACGGTTGGGCCGAAGCGACGACGATCTACCCGACCGAGAAGGGCAGGAGAGAGTTCTGGATCAGGGGTGAACCGAGACGGGTGGAGCCCTACCACTTCGCCAAGCTCGAGGTCATTCAGAGGGCCCTCTACCCCGACCATCGCTACAAGGGGCCCCGGATCGAGCGGAGTGAGGACGGTGCGATCGTCTTCCGGAATGCCGACGTCCTGGCTGGGGTCCGGATCAAGGTCGTGAGCGACGGCGTGACCGCGAACCTGGACTATCTCGAGCTCGACGGCATTACCGTCTTGCCGAACCTGGATCGGGAGTGGCGCCCGGACTTCGACTTCACGAAGATCACGATCCGAGTCAAGAACCTGGACGGCCGGCGCACGAAGAAAGTCATTCGGCCCTAGCCGGAGCGCGGTAGTGACACAAACCAGCGCAGCGGAGTCCAACGGCGTGTGGCGCGGGCCGCTCCGGCGTCTGGTTCTCGGCCTGGCCCTCGTCTGCGCGTGGGCCGCACCGTTGGCGGCCGTGGACTTCTCCTACCGCGACGGTGCGGACGAGATCGCCTACCGCTACACGCCGGACACCGGGACCCTGAGCGATCTTCAGGTGCTTCGGCGCGGAGCCGGCGGCGAGCTGTCGTTTCATCCGGCATTCGGCGGTGGGATCACGCAGTTCTCTTTGGCCGGGGAGATCGTCGAGGTAGCGGACGCCAGGCATCGCGTCGTTCTGCTCAAGGAGAAGGCGTCCGCGAGCTCGTATAAGGCGAAGTTCCGTTGGCGCTTCAACCGGGAGCGGTTTGATTTCACCGTCGAGATCCGCCTGAACGGCCGTGCCCTGGAGCTCGAGTACCGGTCCGATTCGTCCGCGGTGATTCTCTTCGATCTGGTGCGCTCCGAGGGCACGCCCCAGCCGAGGATCGTCGATCTGCCCTACGGTCACAAGGTGCTCTTCTCGGAGGGCCTGTTCACCTCGGCGCTGATCGATCCGCGGCGTTCCAACGCCTCCGAGATCTGGCCGACGAAGCACTATGTCTCACCGACCTCGGCGTCGTTCGCTCCCTGGGCCTTCTACCGCAGGCTGACCGACGGCGAGAGGAACCCGCTGCGCGAGTCGGTTCGCATCGTGACCTCGCCGCGAATCCAAGACACGTTCTTCCTGCCGGACAACCCGGTTTCGCCCTACCGGGAAAAGCTCTCCAAGTACGTGATCGTGGATCTTTGGCGCCGGTCCTTCGCCGCCTATCTGGCCGATCTCGAGCAGCTGGCCGCGCGCGGGTTCCAGAACCTCTTCGCCATCGTCCATATCTGGCAAAGGTTCGGGTACGACAACGGCCTGCCGACGACGACTCCGCCTTCACGGGAGATGGGCGGCAAGGCCGGGATGAAGGAGATTTCGCAGCTGGCTCGGGACAACGGTTACCTGTTCAGCCTGCACACCAACTATGTGGACTTCTATCCCAACTCGCGGTCTTGGACGCCGCGGCACCTGGCGTTGAGCTCCGAGGGGCAGCCGATCGAAGCCTGGAACTCCCCTCGGGGCGGGCAGAGCTTCCTGATGAAGCCCTCCAAGGCGCAGCGCTACGCTCGCCGTTTCGAGCCCATCCTGCACGAGAAGTACAAGACCAGCGCTGGCTACCTGGACGTCCACTCCGCGATCATTCCGTCGATGAAGGTCGACTTCGACGCGAGCGTCCGGAATGCCGGCCGGCAGTCCGCGACATTCGAGCACTATCGGGAGCTGATGGCCTACTTGCGTCGCGAGCACCAGGGGCCGGTGGCCGGGGAGGGAAAGGGCGGGTCGAGCGCCGTGTGGGCGGGATACATCGACGCAGTGGAGGCGGATCCGCGGTCACTGCACCAAGAGATCGAAAACGTCAATGCCACCAGGACGCCAGCCATCGTCGACTACAAGTTGCGCGTGCTGCATCACCTCTACGTGCCTCATGGCGTGGGCTATTTCTCGCGCTTCTTCCGCAAGAAATCGAGCTACTCGACCGAGCAATTCAGGCGCTACCTCGCGTCCGAGATCGCGTTCGGCAACGCGGGCTTCATCGGTCGGACCTATTTCGATCCGCTGAACGTGCCCGAGCTGGAGCGCAAGTACGCCTTCATGACTCTTCTACAGCCCGAGTATCTCGGAAGCGAAGCCACCGAGATTGCGTATCGCGTCAACGGCCGGTGGCTCGGGTTGTCCGGGGCATTGCGCTCGGTGCTGCCCACGATCGCCGCCAAGAAGGTCGATCGGCGACTGGCCGAGAGGCTCGGGATCTTGCGCGTGCGATACGACTCGGGCTTCGAGGTGGTGGTCAACCGGTCCCTGAATCGGACCTTCGAGACCGATCTGGATGGAACGCTTTACCAGCTCGAGGCCAGCGATTTCGTGGCTCTCAAATGCGGACGGGTGATTGCCCATTCAGCCCGGGTCGCGGGCGAGCGCTCCGAGTTCGTTGCCGGCTCGGCCGGTGTCTGCGGCTAGCCACCCCCCAATCCTTTTCGACCGTCCGACTATACTGACAAGTCGGCCACCGCCGGCACAGCCCTTGGGTCGGAAGTCGCGAATCGTGAAGTCGGGCAAGACACAGATCTCCTCGATTTCGCTAGTGACGCTTGCCAGTGTCGCGCTCTACGTCTTGATGGAGTGGTTGTTCGTGTCCACAAAGACGTCATTCATGACCGCCATGAGCCCGGGCCAGCGGGCCGGGATACTCGCGGGTACGATCCTGGCGGGAGTACTGTTCGGCGGCGCGTTGGTGCTGCCGGCCCAGCTGCTGTCTCGTTGGGCCAGAGCCGAGAGAGTCCATGCCCTGGTACTGGATGTGGCTCGCGTGCCGGCGGCGCTGGCTCTCGGTGCGCTGGGACTCCTCCTGGTCGACAACTTCACCTACACGGTCTGGGGCTGGGGCATCCCGAGGTCCGCGGGCTTGCCGCAAAGGAGCCTGTACATTCTCTTGTGGCTCGGGATCACCTTGTGGGCCTACGCCCTGGTCAAGCGGTGGACGGCCACCGATCGAGTCGCCGGGTCGAGTTGGAGTAGCGCAGGGCAATGGCTGCCGCCCCTTTGTGCCTTCGGTGCTGTCATCCTGGCGAGCGGGTCGCTTGACACCGAGGCCAGGCCGAATGGGGTTTTCGGCGAGCTAGCGCGACGCCCGAACATCGTGCTGTTCTCGGCCGACGGCATCGACGTCGCTCACGTTTCCGCGTACGGCTATTCTCGGTCGACAACTCCGACGATTGACCGACTGGCACCGGGATCGCTATTCGCCGAGAACAACTTCCCGAACGCCGCTCACACCGGCGCTTCCATCGCGTCGGTTCTGACCGGCCGTCTACCGACCGAGACCGGCCTGATCTACCCGCCGGACATCCTCCGGGGAGCGGACGCCCACCGGCACCTTCCGGGTCTTCTGAAGAATCAAGGCTACTCGACGGCGAGCATCACCGTCAGGCACTACGGAGACGCCTTCAACCTCAATCTGCGGGGAGGCTTTGACGAATCTAACTTCCGCGACCGAGGCACCTACCGGTTAGCGTGGATGCTCAGCGGCCGCCTGGGGCAAGAGACGACCTACTTGACCGAGATCATGATCGACCGGCTGGCCGCGCGGGCGGTGCATCTCGCCGGTGGCCGCCGGATGGACGAGGCGTTTACCGAGGTGGCGCTGGCCGGGCCGGAGCGCAACAACGACTCGGCTCGGATCGCCGGTCTGATCGACTTCCTGAACCGAGCGCCCCGACCGTTCTTCGTTCATATTCATCTTCTGGCGACCCACGGGCCGCAGTTCGCCAACGAAGTCGTGGAGTTCTCCCAGGGACTCGGCACGCAGGGCGGATGGGAGCCGGCGTTCTACGATGACGCGATTCTCACGATCGACGGCTATTTCTTGCGCGTGTGGGACGGCCTGCGGCGACTCGGTATCTGGGACGAGACCCTGACGGTCGTGTTCTCCGATCACGGCCAGCGGTTCTTCACCGAAGTCCGGACACCGCTCCTGATCCGATTTCCGGGAGACGCGCACGCACGGAGGATCTCCGACACCACCAGCAATCTCGACATTGCGCCGACGATCTTGGACTATCTGGGCGCTCCGGCTCCGGAGTGGATGAGTGGTGTGTCGCTCCTGCGCGCCGACCCGGGTCGCCTGCGTCCGGTCTTGAGCTCGAAGAAGACCAAGACGGGCGGCGAACAGACCCACGCGGGCTGGCGTCTCGACCCAGGCAGCGTCGGCCCGCCGTTCTACTCGCTCGGATCGGCGACCGCGGTCATCTGCGGAAGAGCGTTTCGCCTGGATCTTGACAACTTACGGATGCGCGTTGCCGAGGTCGAAGGCCACACCGCGCCGTGTGGCCCGAGGGATCTTCCGAACGCGGACGACGTCGAGGAAATGCTCGTCGACCACCTCCGGGAGAACGGCTATGACGTGAGCGGGCTCGAGCTCCCGCTTCCCAAGCGCTACTCAGGCATCCGGCGCAAAGACCGGTGACCGGAGGCTGCTACCGGCAGGCAAAGGTCATCGATGTCGTCGCCCCGCAGCCCCACCTAACATCGACGGTGCCGTGCGATTCCGCAGGGCTGGCAAGACGGAGCCTGATCCGGCCCCTGGTGTCGAGCCGACCCCGAGCGGTCTCGCCGGTCGAGAGAACGAGCCCGACGGAATCCCCGGGCAGCCCACCGGTCAGGGTCAGTGTCAGCCGGCTCTTGCGGCTCCTGCAGCGCGCTCGGCGAATCCTCTCGCGACCCCGGCACTCGTTCCTGTTGGCGAGCAGCCATTCGATCGCCTTGCGAGAGAACTCGGGACTGAACTCGGGAACGTGGCCCGCCCCGGCGACTTCCCACATCTCCACCGAGCCCCCTGGCCGGCAGGGTCCGGCGAACCTCGTGACCGTGGTCTCGGCGCCCTCGATCCCGCTCTCGATGTCGGTCTTTCCGGCCAGCACGTCGGTCTTGGGGCCGCAGCCGTCGTATTCGGCCCAGATCTCGGCGGTTCGCAGGGCGCCCGGGTAGGGCTCGCCGTTGGCGCTCCAGACTCCGCCTTCGAACTCCCAGAAGTCGTCGGCGGTGCCGTGCACGTGGAGCACGTGCACCGGCTTGAAGGGATTGCAGTTCGTCGGCTCGTTCTCGGTCACGCCGGCAATGGCGGTGAGTCCGGTGACCAGCTCGGCGTGCTCGCAGGCGATGCGATATGCCATGTAGGCGCCGTTCGAATGGCCGATCCAGTAGATCCGGCCGGGGTCGACGCGGCAGCGGTTGCCGACCTCGTCCACCAGGCGCCTCAGGTACTCGATGTCGTCGACCGCCGAGTTGTACCAGTTGCAGCACACCGGCCCGGCATTCCAGAAGGGCTGCCCAGCCTCGTCGATGGAGCCTTGCGGAAGCAGGTACAGAAAACCGAGCTCTTGGGCGAGCGGCTCGAGTCTCAGCCAGTGCTCGATGGCGTCAGCTGTGGACGCGTAGCCGTGCAGATGGACGACCAGAGGGCTCGGCCGATCGGGGTCATAGGAATCCGGCACGACCAGGGTGACGGGACCCCGTCCCGCGTCGATCGTTGCGTCGCACTGCGCGGTGAGGCCCTGGCTGACCGCCAGTGGCAACGCGAGAGCCGCGAGAGCCGCGAGAGCCCGCCTCGAGTATGTCGACAGCTTCACGAGAAGAAGAATATCCAGTGAGATAGCGTGGTGTCAGCATGCCAGGCTCGTATCGCACGCGAAAGCTCCGGCTCCGTCCGATGGCCCTGGCGGTCCTGGCAGCCTGGATTTCCGCGACCGCCGCCGAGGGGGCGTTCTTTCAGGTATCCGAGACCTGTCCTCTGGGTCTCGGCGCGGCCTATTCCGGAGTCGGCGCCATCGGCGACAGCGCCTGCGCGGTGTGGCTCAACCCGGCGGCACTGGTGAGGCTGGAGGGAGAAGAGGTGGTCTTTGGCCTTCACTCGATCGCGCCGAGCGTGCGATTCGAAAACGGGGCCTCTCGAATCTTCACGGCAGCGCGGCTCGAGGGCGGCCCGGGTGGCGACGCGGGCGAAACCGCCCTGGTGCCGAACGCATACTATGGCCGGCGTGTCGGTCCGCGGCTGGCAATCGGCTTGGGAGTTAATTCCCCGTTCGGCCTGGCCACCGAGTACGAGCCCGGCTGGGTGGGGCGCTATCACGCGCTCCGGTCCGAGCTCCGGACGATCAACTTCCAGACCGGGCTGGGCTACCGTCTGACCGACAAGGTCTCGGTCGGCCTCTCCGCCGGCTTTGTCTCGGTGGACGCCGAGCTGTCGCAGGCGCTCGATCTCGGTAGCGCCTGCCTTGTTCTCGAGCTCTCGGAAGTTCGAGCCGCAGGGAGCTGCGGAGCTACCGGCATCCTTCCCCAGCGCAGCGACGGGGTCGCCACCGTCGAGGCCGACGGCGATGGCATCGGTTTCTCCGCCGGGCTGCTGTGGGAGCCGGCTCGCTTCTTCCGCGTCGGCCTCGGCTACCGCTCGGCGATCTCGTTGAGCCTGGAAGGTGGCTCCTCGGTGGCTACGCCCGGCGCTGCCGCCGCCACGATCGCATCGACGATCGGCGCGACCGACTCCCGGGTTCGAGCCGAACTCGAGCTTCCGGACTCGGCGTCCTTCCATCTCGCCTGGCGCTTCGCGAAGCGCTGGGAGTTCAGCGGCGACTGGACCCGAACCGACTGGAGCGGAATCCGTGAGCTGCGCATCGTCGATCAGAGCGGCGCTCGGGATTCGTCAATCACCCTCGAGCTCCGAGACAGTGTCCGCAAATCGATCGGAATCACCTGGACTCCGGTCACGCGCTGGACGCTCTCGGTTGGCGTCGCGAGCGACGAGACCGCGAGCCGTAGCGCTCGGCTTCAGACCGTACGCCTGCCAGACGCCGATCGGGTCTGGGCGACAGCCGGCGCCACCTACTCGGGCTTCGGTTCCCTCGAGCCGTATCTGGCTTTCGCCCGGATCCGCTCCGACGGAGCACCGATCGAGAAGCTCGCCTTCCCCAATACGGAAGACTTTCTGCGCGGGAGTCTCAGGGGCACGTACGCGCTCGACGCGGACATCGTCAGCCTCGGTCTTCGATGGCGACTTCGCGCGACGACCAACTGAGCACTCTCTCCGTTTCCGGCGAGAGCGCGATGGAACATCGGGCCACGAACCCGCCAAGACTCGGCCAGGAATCCGACCACGGTGTCGCTTGACCCTCCGCCAGGTGGCCGTGCCCGCCTCGACCGACGCTCTGGCTGCGGGACCGCCTGTCGTGTAGGACAAACTTCCACTAGAGCGTAGGACGATGTCTCGTGGCCGGCCCGTCCGTTGGGCCGGGGAACGCGCGGAGGGATGGGGTCGGTGAAGACAAAAAGATGGCGCCGCCCCGAAGGGCGGCGCCGAGGAGGCCCGAGATCTAGGAAGAAGCAGTCCTAGATCTTGATCTTCAGCGACAGACCGAAGACGTTCGCCTGGTAGTCGCCGAAGCTGGGAACCAAGAGGAGGGTGGAAGGCAGGAAGTTCTGTAGGCCCTGCAGATTGAAGCTGTTAATCGTGTAGTCCTCGTAGAGGTACCGGAAACCCAATGCGCTGTTGTCGCCAAGGCTGTAGTCGACTTGGAGGTCGACGCCGAGGAGCTCGATGTCCTCGTAGTTGTTGAAGTCCACGGCGTCCCGGCCGCCGGGAGGCGTAGTGAAGTCGGCGTTGCCGTCGGACTCGGAGTAATAGGCAGAGACGTCGTACCTCCAGGGCCCGCCGTTGTCGGAAGTAACTCCGAAGCCCCACGTCGTGTTGTCTTCGTCGAGTAGCAGCTCCCAGTCGTCGAGCGGATTGGTGGACAGAGTGCCTCCGGACTGCCGCGCCCTCTGGAAGCTCTCGCGATCGGCGATATGCCCGAAGAAGTAGCAGTTGAGGCTGGCGCCGGGGTTGTAGGCGACCTCGAAGTTGTAGCCCAGGAACTCGTCGGAGATCAGCCCGAACTCGCTCTCGGTG
>JBHHWO010000138.1:0-11221 GCA_046756565.1 Thermoanaerobaculia bacterium
ATGACCGGCGGACGGATGAGGGTGGTCGTCGTCAGCGGTTCACAAGCTCTATCCTTCCGCCTTACATGCGTCGCTCGCCCAAGGTGTCTGAGGTGCTGCCGGTGCTCTACCTTCGGGGCCTGTCCACCGGGGATTTCCGGGGGGCTGTCGGCGACCAACATCAGCCGGCTGAGGAGCGAGTGGGAGGAAGAGTATCGGCAGTTCCAGCAGAGTCGATTCGACGATCGGGACTACGTGTACGTGTGGGCCGATGGTGTGGTGCTTCAACGTCTGTCTCGAGGACGATCGGCTGTGCACGCTGGTGCTGCTGGGAGCCCGGCAGGAGGACCAAGAAGCTGCTGGCAGTGGTCGATGGCTACCGCGAGAGCACGGAGAGCTGGCAGTCGGTGCTGCGGGATCTCAAGCGCCGGGGCATGCAGGCTCCGGTTCTAGCGATCGGGGACGGGGCTCTGGGTTTCTGGCGGGCGCTTTGCGATGTGTGGTCCGAGACCGAGGAGCAGTTGGACTGGTGCCACAAGATGGCGAACGTGCTCGACAAGCTGCCGAAACGGCTGCAGCCAAAAGCGAAGCGAGCACTGCGCGAGATCCTCTATGCGTCGATGATCAGCGATGCGCAGGAGTCCTTCGATGCCTTCGTCGACGCGTTCTCGCCCAAGTACGAGAAGGCGGTGGAGTGCCTCGCGAAGGACCGTGAGCGACTCCTGAGCTTCTTCAAGTTCCCGGCGGAGCACTGGAAGCACCTGCGCACGACGAACCCGATCGAGTCGGCATCTTCGACGGTGCGACTACGCCAGCGGGTAACCAAGGGACCCGGCAACCGGACCAAGGGGTTGATGATGGCGTTCAAGCTTCTGGCGATGGCTCAGCAGCGCTGGCGCAAGCTGGACGGTGCCCACCTGCTACCTCTGGTTCGTGCGGGAGTTCAGTTCAAGGACGGGAGCCCGGTGGAGCGGAACGACCGCGACCAGAAGGAGGCCGCCTGAGCAGACCGAAGTCCGGCTGATCGCAACGTGGCGCCTTTCGCCCCAAAAAGTGACAGGGCTCAGCTCGCCCCGGCCGGAGACCGCTCCGGCACGGTTCGGCTGGATCACGCTGGTCAGTCCGGACTTGATGAGGCCGGCGAGCTCTTAGAGGCGGAGAGGTGGAGGCCAATCGTCGGACAGTTCGGCGGCGTAGTGCAGCCGTCTCTATTGCCCCCCGAATCGCGAACTCCGGTCAACTCTGCGGACGACTGGAGAATGAAGTCAACGGCCTCTGCCAGGAACTCGCCGTTGTTCTCGGGGAAAGCATGTCCCAGATCCGGAACCACACTTACGGCCGACGGCCAACCAGCCTGAACCAGACGCTCGTGCGTGGACCTTGTATCGTGGCGGCTGGGGTCCGCCTCGCCCACGATGAAGTAGCTCGCGAACGTAGGCTCCGTTGGCAGGCTGCGCTGCGGCTCCAGTCTGTAGGAACTGCCAAGGGCGATATAGCCGGCGAGGGGAAAGTCCATGTCGAAGGCCAGCGTCTGCACCATGTCACCGCCTTCCGAGAATCCCGCGAGAATCACCGGCAGGGCCTCGACATCGTGGATCCTCGCGGCGACTTCGAGCGCCCGCTTGACGAGAAACTGCGTCTCACCCGCATCGATCCAAGCGTAGCCGGATCCAGCCGGACGAATCGCACGCGGAACGACCAACAGGGCCGAGCGCGCCAAGGCGACGTTCCGCCAGCGCTCGGCGGTCGACTCGGCGCGGCCGCCGTAAGCGTGAAGAGCTACGATAACGGCTTCCGGAGCAGGCCGAGTCCCTTGCTCGTTCTCACCGCCGTTCCCGTTCTGCCAAAGGATGATCGGCTCGCTCTCTAGCGCCTCGTTCTCGAACCGGCTGCGGGAGGCCACCGCGTTAGACCGCATCATCTCGAGGGCCCTCAAGAAGTCAGCATGACCCCGTAGGCGGGCAAAGTCAGGATCTCCCTCGATTTCTTCATAGGATTCGTATCCCCGACTCGCCGCCTCTACGAGCCAGTGGGCCGCGTCGTCAGCCCGACCCGTCTTGACGTATGCGGCGGCCAACAAATAGGCAGGAATAGGGTGATCCCGTGAGGAGTCTGCCAGTTTGTGCCCGAAGGCTATCGCCTTATCCCAGTCCTCGGCTTCGGCGGCGGCGATGAACGAGTCCATGAGTTCCTGTGCGGTCCGCTCTTCTTCGGCGGCCAACGACTGCAAGAGTCCTAGAGACATCGCGCCGAGTAGAGGGAGTACGTACCGCACCAGCTGCCCAGACATCTGAGACAGGGTAGCTGAGTGCCGCTCAGTAGTCTTGTACGGAGCAAACACCCACTACCTGACTCTTCTCGAACGTCGGTACTCCGGCCCGTACCTGGTTCTCGCAGCGGCTGCAAACGGCCGCCCGATAGCGCCCGGGTGTCACGCCCATCTGCCGCTTGAACCAGCGCGAGAAATGGGACTGATCGTAGAAGCCGGCAGCGAGGGCAATGGCCGCCAGGGAGGCCTCGGTATTCCGCAGCTCCGATGCAGCGTAATTCACGCGCAGGCGGCGAATGTACTCGCCCACGGTGCAGCCGTAGAATCGGCGGAAGACCCGCGCCAGGTGGATCGGGTGAACCTTCGCTTCTCGAGCCAGCCTCACCATCCTGAGACTTCGGTTGAAGCGAGCGTGGATCAATCCGTGCGCGGTGCGGAGCCACTGGGGTGGCTCCCTTGGGGCGGCGAACGTCGACGAGCGCCGCATCGACGCCAGAAGCTCGAGTGTCAGCGCCTCGAGTGAATTGACTGCTGCTGCCCAGTCCAGCGCCGCAAACTCGTGCTCGATCTCAGCGGCGAGGCGGACGCTTCGTGGGCGACAGTCGAGAAAGCTCTGCCGCGGCAGCCGGAGTCCCCCGTCCAAAGCGCGAGTTCGATCAGTCCTGAGCTCGACGATCAGCGAGCGCGCTCCCTGCGAGCCGAACTCGTTGACATGCCACTGGTCACCGTGTTTGAAGAACACGCCTGTGCTGTTGCATTCGAATCTGCTACGGCCCATGTGAAGCCGAAAACTTCCTCCCCGGACGATGGTGATGGCCGGGTACCGATGGCAGTGGGGCTTCAGCACCAGGTGTGGGCGGTGAATTGCCTCGGTGATCGTGAACCAGCCAAAGTCGCCTGCCTGTAGGCTCTCGCCGAGGGTTACGGTCTCGAGGCGCAATTGTCGACTTCCCTTCGTTCGAGGGTCGCGTTTCAGTTCCGCCTCGACGGAGGCGGCCATGCCACCGACCCAACCTACGCGGCTGGCGCGAAGGAAGTTTCGCAACAGAGACGATCGCCGCCAAGCGCCTGATGGCCGGTCGCTGAACTACCCGGGCAGGTGTCCGCCAGCTGTCACCTTCCACCACAAGAGGCGCCACGCTGAGATCTCGAGCGGCCTGAGATCCCTATCCCACGGCCTCCTTCACCGGAAGGAAGGCGACAGATTAACGCCTTCCGGGGCGGGAGACGCCAAGTTCTGATCCACAACTCTTGACAATCACTCGCCGGGAACTGCGCGAGCTTCAGGCGGCGAGTCGCATCGCGAAGGCGAACCTGAAGGACGCTGAGCCTGTGGACGACGAGATCTTTCGCCCGAACGCCGTTGGGAAACGCGCTGGGCGACTTTCAGCTCGACCCGGCTCACCGTTGAAGTGGCCAAGACAGCCCTCATCAAGGCGCTGTAATAGAGGCAGTTACGTCCCGTGAACCCAGTCCAGTGCCGTCTCGACAACCGCGCTATGCTGATTCTCGTTTCACTGCGCGATGCAAACACCGCGGAGCCTCGGGAACGATAGGATTTGCTTCCAACTGTCCCGGACGACCATGCGTTCCCGAGAACTCATCCCCTGCGAACAGCTGAGGCCCTTCGTGCGACTGATCTGGGTGTTGGAGCTCGACGAGCCGGCCGATTTCGGTCCGCCCGAGAGGATCAGTCCCGACGGTCTTCTGGAGCTGGTGTTCCACTACAGTACCCCACTGGCCTGCCGCTACGACGGCGAAGGCTTCGAGCGGCAACCCCGGAGCGTCGCGGTATCCCAGACCCGCCGCTTTCTGGAGATCCGGCCGGACGGAGCGAGCGGCTTGGTCTCCGTCCGCTTCCATCCCTGGGGGGCCTATCATTTTTTTGGTCTCCCGGTTTCCGAACTCGCCGATCGGCAAACCCGTACCGAGGTCCTTTGGGGACGCGCGGCTCTCGAGCTTGAGGAGCAGCTGGCGGGAGCGTTCGGAGATAGGGAGCGAGTCGGCCTGGTGGAGCAATTCCTCCTGACTCAGCTCCGGCGCCATCACAAGGCTGATGTCGAGCCCCTCATCCGAGCCATCTGGAACCGCAAGGGCCGCGTCGCGGTGTCTCAGCTCTGCCGGGACCTCGGTATCGGCGAAAGGCGGCTTCAAAGAACGTTTGCCACCGCCCTGGGGACGACGCCGAAGCGGTTCGCCAGGCTCGCGCGGTTCCTCCATGCCTGCAGCCTCCTGCGCAGTGGGCACCTTTCCACCCTCACCGAAGTAGGTCTGGCCTGCGGCTACTACGACCAGTCGCACTTCATCGCCGAGTTCAAGGCATTCTCTGGCATGACTCCACAGCAGTTCCTCGAAACGGCGAACCTGTCCTTTCTTGAGCTGGACTGACGGATTTTTCCTATCCGCGCCGAGGTCGACTCTCTATATTGCGATCAGTTGGTCAACGGAGGCCAACTTCGCGCTGGCCGCCGTGCGTTTTGGGAGGGTCGGCTTCAATCAGACTTGCACCAACAGCATGGCAGACGGACTTCCCGTCGAGCTCATCGACTTCTCGGTCGGAATCTCTGCCGAGTCGGCCGGCCTCCGCTCCGGTCAGCCCTACGAGCACGTGAAGACGAGCACGTTTCTTCAAGCCTGGATTCGGCGTTGCTTGCTAGCGTACCTCTTGGAGACCAGAGGATCGAAGATCTTCCAATGAGTGCGGTACTTCGGCAAGGCAAGAATCCGACCTCGAAGACGCCAACAACCCAATCAGAACCGGCAGCCGAGCCAGGAGCTAGTGCAGCATGAGGAAGACAATTCCCGCTACTCGTAAGCGCCCGCACCGCAGCCGGGCCACGCTGCTGGTAGCCGCTCTTGCGCTGGTGCCGCTCGCGGTCGGTCGGTCGGAGCCTAGCCGGCCATCAGAGAAGCAGGGGCAGGTAGACTTGGCGCAGCGGGCAACTCCGTTGCTCGCCTTGGAACCGGTGGCTGAAGGGCTCACTGCTCCCCTGAACGTTGTTGACCCGGCAGACAGTTCGGGGCGCCTTTTCATCGTGCAACAGGGTGGCGAAATCCTGATCCACGATGGATCGAGAGTTCTGGAGCAACCGTTCCTGGATCTCTCGAGCCAGGTCTCGTGCTGCGACGAGCGGGGGCTCCTCGGTCTTGCCTTTCACCCCCGCTACTCAGAGAACGGACGTTTCTTCGTCAACTACACTGGTCGTAGCTTGGGTCAGACCGTTGTTTCGAGCTTCGAGGTCTCCTCGGATCCCAATGTGGCCGACTCATCCTCGGAGCTGCAACTCTTGACTATTTCCCAGCCGTTCTCGAATCACAACGGCGGCCATCTTGCGTTCGGACCGGACGGATTCCTTTACATTGGCACCGGAGACGGCGGCAGCGGGGGGGACCCCGGCAATAGGGCCCAGAACCTGGGCTCGCTATTGGGCAAGATGCTTCGAATCGACGTCGATCGCGGCGAACCGTTTGCCATTCCTGACGACAATCCATTCGTCGGTGACCCCGAAGCTCGCGAGGAAATCTGGGCCTACGGCCTCCGTAATCCGTGGCGGTTTACCTTCGATCGTCGGACCGGCGACCTCTTCATTGGGGATGTCGGGCAGGACGCGATTGAGGAGATCGATTTTCAGCCCGCCCGGAGCTCTGGCGGTGAGAACTACGGTTGGCGGGTGATGGAAGGAAGCCAGTGCTTCGAGCCCCCCTCTGGCTGCAATGCCGCGGGCCTCGTTTTGCCAATCGCGGAGTACAACCACAGCCAGGGCTGCTCAGTGACCGGAGGCTTCCGCTACCGGGGGCCCAAGTCACCGACTTTAGACGGATTCTACCTCCTGGGCGACTTCTGCTCGGGGCGGATCTGGGGCGCACGTGCAGACCGCAGGGGTCGGTGGCGTTTGCGCCAGTTCCTGACGAGCGACTTGGCAATCAGCTCCTTTGGAGAGGATGCGTCGGGCAACCTCTACGTCGTCGACTATCGCGGCTCGGTCTTTCGGCTCGTCGGGCGACCAATCTTCGCATCCGACTTTGAGAGCGGTAGCACTGCCGACTGGTCGCGCCAACGGGGCGTACTGGCTATCACAGAACCCGGCCTTGGCGGAACGAATCAAGCGCTTGAGCTGGTCGTCGATGGAACAGACCAGGCACTCTTCCTCCAGTCAAGCGAGCCTCAGAAAGAGCGCACATTCCGTGCCGCTTTCCTGCTGCGAGCCAATCGTGTCGACCTTGGCGGCGGATCGGTCGAAATCCTAAGACTCCGCAAGGGTCGGAGGGACCACGTGCGACTCACGCTCGAGCAGCAGGGGAAGAGGTACTTCGTCGGCTTGTTTGTTCGCGAGAACCAGGGGGGCTTTCGCTCTTTCGGGCGCACCCGGGTGCCTTCGAACCGCGCGGTGCTTCTGGAGGTCAATTTCCTCGCGGCTCGGACCGCCGGTGGTTCGGACGGTGAAGTTACGCTCAGCAAAAAGAACCGGATTCGAGTCCGAGCGCCGGACCTTCAGAACGGACGACTCTTTGTTGGCTCGGTACGGATAGGCCTCCCAGCTGGCTCGGCTGGTGCGATCGAAGGGAGCTTTCTCCTTGATGAGTATGAATCATCTCCGTGAGATTGAGGCGCGACCGTCTCTCGCACGCTGGTGGACCACGCGGCGATCGAGCACCGACACTCGAAGCCGGGCCCCAGAGCTTCGGCAGCTTCGAAACGAGAATCGTCGGCTCAAGGAACCGGTGGCGGAGTCGAGTCGCGACAAAACGATGCTGCAGCAGGCGCGCCAAAGGGAATCTGCTTCGCGCAAAGAGGGTGGCGAGGGTCGCCCTTGGTGAAAAGCCCCGGTTCCTTACTGCAGCCCGCCCTCGCGGGCATCAGCCTCCTCGCCGTCGTTGCCGCTCCTGTCGAGGCCGGGACGGAGACGTCGGGGCTCTTCGTCGAGTTCAGGGCGACGAGGGACCAGGAAGAGGTGCCGGCGAAGCTGCAGACGAAGCAGATGTGCCCGAACCGGAGAGGGAGGCATAGGTTCACACCCAATCTCCGGGTCGAGGGCGAAAACGAGATGGTGATCACGAACACGTTCATCGGGTTCGAGTTCACCATGACCCTGACGCGCAGCGGCACCCAGCCGACACTCAGAAAGACCGCGGAATACCGGGTCACGCGCAGAGGGACCCGCCCAATCGCTGGTGGAGCGCGGAGAATCAAAGTCTATCTAGAGGCCGGTGACTGCGTTCGTCTGACCTTCCGCCCACAGACCGATCTCTTCCTGCTCACCGGCGAGGTCGTCACCGCGAGCCTGTTTCTCACCAGGGAGCCGGCGCCTCCGGAGCCGGTTCCGGACACCCTCAGAGACGTCATCGAGGCCTTGTTTCTCGGTTCGGGACCGCTGGAGCAACGGGACGACCAGATCACCTGCCCCTTCGAGCCTGGGGTCTGGAGCGGATTCCCACGGGGGACACCCATCCGGGTTCTCGTTTCCACGACGGTTTCGGCAGACAAGCTCCGAGCGATCCGCAACGCTGCCGCGCAGGTGGCAACGGCAACGAACGATGAGATAACCGCCACGGTGGAGATCGTCGACGAGGACAATCCCTTCCCCGGGAACGACGAGGTAACGTCGACCACACATCCCTCGCCGGTGACGGAAGGTTGCCCATCGAACAACGGGTGCACGATGTTTAGGTTTCGGAGCCCCGGCGTTCTCTTCTGGAGCCGTGCCGTTCAGCCGGCGAACCAGACCCCCAACGCCTACGCCCACGACGCTATCGGGCATGGGGTCATGGGCATGTGCCACATCGACGGCTTTCGCAACGGCGGGCCAGGCCGCTCCCTGATGAGCGGTGGCCCGAGCGTGTTTTCCGGGGACATCGCCCTGCAGTTAACCGAGCTCGATATCCAAGCCGCCCAGGCAGTGTACGCGTCATCGCTCAATCCAGGAGCGTCTCGGGCCGATTTTGTCGCGGCGGGCTTGATCAATCCTTAGGAGGCGTGGCAAGCATGGTAGCTCGGGCTTTGGCGTTGTTCCGCATGACACCATCGCCAGATGAACGTCCCTGCTTCGTACCGGTGACCCCCCAAACACCGCCTACCAGCACCAGATCGAAGCAGCATGCGGTCCAGAGTCCGATTGGTGATCTGAACGATCGACCAAGACTGCGGGCCCGGAACCAGTCTTGACTCAGGTACTCCCCGGGTAGGCGCGCGGGAAAGGATCTAGGGTTAGATCAATTGATCTCGCGCTTGATGCCATGGCATCGCGGAAGGCCGACGGGGTCATGCCGTGAATTCGCCTGAAGGTGTTGGTGAAGTGGCTGTGATCTGCAAAGCCCAGGCTCTGAGCCAGCTCTGCTAGGTCACTGTTTCCTTCGACTAGCCATTCCGCCGCTGTCCGCACTCTCAGCTGCAGCAAGTACTGATGAATCGACAATCCGGTCTGGCGGCGGAACACTCTCGATAGGTGATACGGCGACGTGTAGAGTGAGGCAGCCAGATCCGCGAGCTTGGGAGGGTCGGCCCAGGTCTCATTCAACAGCAGGACCACATCTCGGGCGAGTTCTTTGTGTTTCGCGGCGGCATAGGGTCTGCGAGTGGGCTCAGGTGGTTCGCAGACTCCAATGCAGAGGGCCTCGACGAGCTCGAACGCAGACTCATGAACGATCAGGGGCTTGTCCCGACGGCGCGCTCGGCGAAGTAACGCCATGTGAAGTCGGAAGCTGCTGCGATCGACCCGACTGTGGAGTACTCCGAACGGTGCGTATGGGTGGTCTTGCACCCATGGGTCAGATTCCCGAAGCACCTCCGTGATCAGGTCATCGGACAACTCAATCACAGTGGTGTTATCGCCCCCGGAAACGGGGTGGCTCGTGGGGTACACCTCACATCGATTGTAGAAATGGACGTGATTTGTGTCCGCTATCAGTTCGTCGGCCGCGTGCTTGCAAACGTAGCAGCCAGCCCTTACGAGCGCGATGACATTGGCACCGTTTACGACCTCGCGGTAGGTGCAGCCCCGGATGCGGCAGCGCAGGTCGATGATCCGGAGGTTCGACTCCTCGAAGAGAACAGAATTGTCTTGTCGCTCCGGCACAAACCTTGTCCTATGCTATCAGCGAACACGGAATAGCCCTCCCTAGCTATCATGGCCGAGAGTTGGAATGAGGAGGGGTGGACCGCCGTACGGTGCTAATGACCCGGCTTCCGGTCTTGAGAACTGAGTCATCCCTCCTCTTCAACTGTCTCGATGAACTCGCCCGCCATATATAAACGGTCCGCTTTCATATCGATCGTGCTCGAGAAAGGAACGGGTCGTACGTTCTTGAAGTGAACCGGTAACCCCCGTGAGAACTGCGGCCTCGGTCCGTCGTTCACCTGGAAGTGGAGGTGCGGTTGAAAACCGTCACCGCTGATTCCGACCTGACCGATCACCTGGCCCTGTTCGACCCGGTCTCCCGGCTCGACGCGAACGCTCCCCTGCTTCAGGTGGACATAGACCGAATGCTCGCCGCCAGCGTGCTGGATGACGACCAGATTGCCCTCGGCAATGCGGCCCGAAGGATCCTTCTCCCACATGGCATCGAGCACCCGAATGGCAAAGTCCCTCCTCGACTCGCCCTTTCTCGGCATCTCAGTCTCTGGGATGTCGCTGACGGCGCGGACCACGATTCCAGCGGCGGCAGCGTAGACCTCTTCCCCAAAGGCAAAGTAGTCCTCCGGTCGGGTTCCGTCGGTACCGAAGCTGCTCCCGTCGTCGCCGATCTTGATGAGATCCATCGCGAACTCATGCGCCGGACGAATCCGATGATGGCTTCTCGACGAGGATGAAGCGGCAATGTACCAGCGCCCCCTGACCGGAAGGGTGTACTCATTCTCGGCGGCGTAGCGGACAACGTCGAGATTCGCCTGCGCCGTATGGGACTGCCCGTCGGAAGAGACCGCGGACGCCCAGATCTTCAGCTCATCGGGCCGCTGATAATCGGAGAAGGCCAGCAAGCGCTTCGACACGATCACGCCGGTTCCCGGAGCCAGCTCCATCGTCGGGGGGAGCTTGATTCCGCCCCGCAACAGCTCGGAGAAGAGGTAGATCGAGTCCTGGCTCTCCAACGTTCCCGGGCGCTTGAAGTACTTGTGCAGGCCTTGCCACCGGGATTGGTATTGATTGAAAGCGACTCGGTCGATCAGCACCGGTTGCCCGGAACGAGAGGCGGTGATCTCCATCAATTGAAGCTCGACCTCCTGCTCGCCGTCATTGATCACGGCAATGTTCTGGAGCATCAAATCGAAGACACCAATTCGGCGAGCGTTCTCGTTGAGGAAGACCCTCTCCGCCGGTGCCACTCGAATCTCGAGAGCACCGGCTGCCGTCGAGAGGCTCAGAAGCGAGATTGCGATTGTCAGTCTGAGGTTCATTCCCGTCCAGACAATCGCCGTGCCGCTGGGGGGCGGCGCGTTTCCAGACTCGCAAACATGATCGCGGCATCCAGAGACCCGTCCGTGAGGTCGGGTACATCGTCTGCGATCACCGTAGAGGTATCGCTCGCCCTCACGAAGGGCCCGGTCGAGAGCACGCGATCGATCGCGTCGACCGATGCCGTCGAGATCCACGCGACCCAGGTGGCGGCGGGATCCACTGTGGCGCCCAGTCCCTGGCAGATCGCGTCGGCACCCTCCAGGCCTCCGAGATCGCCGTCGTGAGTCGAGCTGGTTACAAAAACGCGGCTTTGCTGTGCAACGGAAGTACCAGTGAAGGCCAGCACCCCCATCAAGGCGGCAACCACCATCTTCGTCCTTCCCAGAGTCGACTGATGCTTCATTGAGCCTCCTACCAGACATCAGTTTCGGGTCTGCCCCACACCGCGGTGCTCGCCGGATCGGCCACAGGCCAGTCCGGTCTCGACGAAAGTGGTCGAACTCCAAGATCCCCCAGTCCGAATGGTTGACGAGAAGATTATACTCAAAACTGACCTTCTCCCTGCTGCATCCCAAGCCAT
>JBHHWO010000139.1:0-11075 GCA_046756565.1 Thermoanaerobaculia bacterium
CGTACCGTAAGACCTTGTCGCGCGACCATCTGGACTTCTGCCACGGGCTGCTAGGGCGTCGGCGGGCGCCAACGTGGATTCTCTTCGATCAGAGTCCCCGCCTGCTGGCAGTCGATCGGCCTGGAGAAGTAGTAGCCCTGGCCGTACTCGCACTCGAGCTCGCGAAGCTTGAGGAACTGATCGGACGTCTCCAGGCCCTCGGCGGCGACGTGCATGCCGAGGCCTCGTGCGAGCGACACGATGGTCTCGACGATCTCGTCGCTCGACTCCCCCGGCTTCATCCGGGTCACGAAGGAGCGGTCGATCTTGACTGTCTGCGTCGGGAGCTTGTGCAGGTAGCTCAGCGACGAATAACCGGTGCCGAAGTCGTCCAGGTGTAGCTGCAGACCAAGGTCTCTCAGCTTGCGCAGCCTGCCGATCGCACTCTTGGCGTCGTCCATGATCAGGCTCTCGATGATCTCGAGTCGAAGTAAGCACGGGTCCATGCCGGTCTCTTCCAGAACCTCGAGCAACCGGTCGATCAGGTCGGGTTGCGCGAACTGGCGAGGCGACAGATTGACGCTCAACGAAAGATCGCGATCGGCTCCGCGGTTCCACTCGGACATCTGGGCGCACGCCTGGCGCATCACCGACCACCCGAGCGGAACGATCATCCCGGTCTCTTCGGCGACGCCGATGAAATGCTTCGGGTAGACCAGCCCGCGTTGCGGGTGCTGCCAGCGCACCAGCGCCTCGAATCCCTGAATCCAGCCGCCCTCCAGATCCACAATCGGCTGGTAGTAGGTCACGAACTCGTTGCCGTCCACGGCCCTCCGCAGATCGGTTTCGAGCTGCAGCAGCTCGACCGCCCGCTGATGCATTGTCAGATCGAAGACCGCGTGATGTGCGCCGCCTTGCGACTTGGCCCGGTACATCGCTATGTCGGCGTCCCTGAGCACCTCCTGCGGGCTGGCGTAGCCCGTCGAGCTCAGCGCGATTCCGATGCTGGCGCCGGTGAACACCTCGTGACCTCCTAGGTCGAACGGCCGGCTGAGCTCATCCTGGATGCGCTCGGCGATTCGCGTGGCGTCACTCGCGTGGTCGATGTCGTTGGCCAGAATCGCGAACTCGTCGCCACCCAGCCGGGCGACCGTGTCACCCGGGCGCAGGAACGACAACAGCCGACGCGCGATCGCGACCAGCAAGCGGTCCCCCACCGAGTGGCCGAGGCTGTCGTTGATCACTTTGAAGCGATCGAGGTCGAAGAACAGAACCGCGAACAGATAGTTGCTGCGGCGCTCTGCCTGGGCGATCGCCACTCTCAGCCGGTCCCGAAACAGGGCCGAGTTCGGCAGCTGAGTCAAGCCGTCGTGCATCGCATCGTGCAGCAGTTGTTCCTCGGTCAGCTTGCGCACGTGGATGTCTGTCAAGGAGCCGGCCATCCGCGAGGCCTTGCCGGCTTCGTCCGAGACCGCGAGCCCGCGCGCCAGGACCCAGCGATAGGTTCCGCTCTTTTCGAGCAGGCGATGCTCATGCTCGAAGTGCGGCGTGCGCCCGCCGAGATGGTCCGCCACCGCCTGCTTCAAGGCCGGCAGATCGCTCGGATGGACCCGGCTGAACCACGCCTCGATGTCACCATCGATCTCTTCCGCGCTCCAGCCCAGCATCCTCTTCCAACGGTCCGAGAAGTACACCACTCCGGTCTGAAGGTCCCAGTCCCAAACGCCGTCGTTGGCTCCGGTGACCGCCAATGAGTAGCGCTCCTCGCTCACCCGTAGCTCTTCCTCGATGCGCTTGCGCTCGATTGCGTAGCGAATGGAGCGAACCAGAATGTCGGCGTCCACCCGGTCCTTCACCAGATAATCCTGGGCGCCTTCCCGGACGGCGGCCAAAGCCTGATCGCCGTCGTCCTGGCCGGTCATCACCACCACCGGGACCTGCCCGGCGTCCGAGAGCACGGTCTCGTAGGTCTCCTGTCCGTCACTGTCGGGAAGCGACAGGTCGAGCAGGACCAGGTCGTGCTTCCCTCGTTTCAGGCGCTCGCGTCCCTCCGCGACGCGGTTGGCCCAGTCGATCTCGAATCCCGACTCGCCGGTGCCCTGCCCGAGATAGCGCCCGACCAGGGTGGCATCGGCCGGGTTGTCTTCGATAAGGAGAATCCGGATCGGATCCGCTGTCATAGATTCTTGACTCTCGGCCGAGCTACGGAGGCCTTCTCAGGCCGGTCGGACTCCCGACCACCGTTAATTGGGATGGTAAAAGAAAAAATCGCTCCTCCGCCGGGATTCGATTCTACCCAGATTCGGCCTCCGTGTCTCTCCACGATCCGCCGGCAGAGCGCCAGGCCGATTCCCGAGCCCGGACGCTCGGGATGAAGCCGGGTGAAGATCTTGAAGATCCTGTCCGCATCGCGCGGCTCGATTCCGATGCCGTTGTCGCGCACCGAAAAGACAAAAAAACCCTGGTCGCGGCTCACCGATATCGAAACTCGCGGCGGCCCCTCGCGGCGGAACTTGAGAGCATTCGAGAGCAGGTTCTGAAACACGTGCTCGAGCTCGTCGGCATCGCCGAGAATGGTTGGCAGACCCCGTCGGTGCAAGGTCGCTCCGGTCTCCTCGATCATCGGTTGCAGATCCGAGATGGCTCGATCGACCAGTGTGTTGCAGTCGCAGGCCTCGAAGCCTCTCCAATCGGCGCTGATGCGCGAAAACTGGAGCAAACCGTCGACCAGGCGTTGCATTCGTTCGACGCCATCCTGGATGAAACCCAGAGACTCGGCTGCCGCCTCGGGCAGCTCGCCCTCCAGATCGCCGCTCAAGAGCTCGCTGTACTTGCCGATCGCGCGAAGCGGCTCCTTGAGCTCGTGGGAGGCCACCGAAGCGAAGCTCTTCAGATCCTCGTTGGAGCGCTCGAGCTCCTCCAACCGATCCTGGATCCCGCCCTCACCCTGCCGCAGGTGGGAGATGTCGTGGATCAGCACGTCGACCACGATGTCCCCATCGACGTCGAGCAGCAGCACCTCGGTCAGATTGAGCCAGACCGTCGTGCCGTCCGGCCGCTCGAGCTCGACCACCCGAGCCTGCAGCTCGCCTTCGCTGTTGAGACGCTGCAGAAGGTCGGCCCGGCCGCCTTCGGTTCCTAGAAAGTGGGTCGGCAGATCGACCTCGAGCGCTTCCTGGATGGATCCGACGCCCAGCAGACGTAGCACCGCGGGGTTGGCTTCGATCAGGCGCTCGTCGAGCGTCGACCGGAAGACTCCGACGTTGGCGCGATCCAGCAGAGTCTGGAGCCATGGCTCACTGCGCGCGACCTGATGCTCCTGCTCAGAGCGCTCGAGCGCCTCGCGGACCGCACCCCCGAGTCGAAGAAAGCCCTTGGAGGACTTGACTATGTACTCGAACACGCCGGATCGCATGGCCTTGACCGAGGTCTCGACGTCGGCGGTCTTCGTGAACACGACGATTGGAACGTCCGAACGACTTTCGCGGATCGTCTCGACCGCGTCGATTCCGTCCGACCAACTCAGACTCTGCTCGGTCACGACGACGTCGAAGGCGCCCCTCGACAGTGCCACCGTGAATTCGTTCGCGGATCCGATTTCGGAGATCCGGGGCTTGTCGAGATCGCGCGACAGCACGAGCACCGCCAGGGAGCGATCCTGGGGGTCCTCGTCGATGAGGAGAATCCGCGGCCCAGTCACCGGGTGCGGAAGGAGAAAACCGCCCGGCGGGATCGGGGCGCGAATCGGAGGAAGCGCTTCATTGTCCTGGCGCTCTGTTGAGCGCCGACCTGTTCTCAGACCTGGAACGAGTCGGCCAAAAGTCCCACAAACCGGCGGTTTTGACAAATGCCCAAGCGTCGATAGCTTGGCGCCCGGTTCGCGCCTGGCCGCGCACGGGCCTGCTTGCATCTAACCACGAGATACGTAAACCTCTGCCATGCTCATCCGGCGCAAGATCGGCACCTCGGGGAAGGGTCTGGTCGAGATCACCTCCCTGGTACAGGAGGCCGTCAGGGAAGCCGGCCTCGACAAGGGTCTGTGTACCGTGTTCGTCCAGCACACCTCTGCCAGCCTGATCATCCAGGAGAACGCGGATCCGGCCGTCGCCCGGGATCTCCAGGCCTGGCTCGAGCGCACGGTGCCCGAGAACGATCCGCTCTACACCCACACCCAGGAGGGTCCGGACGACATGCCGTCGCACATCAAGGGCATCCTGACTGCCTCGTCCCTGGCGGTGCCGGTCGCGGACGGCAGCCTGATGCTCGGAACCTGGCAGGGCATCTTCCTCTGGGAGCATCGGACGGCTCCCAAGCGCCGGCACCTGGTGATCCATCTCTCTGCCTGACGACCGGACGACAGCGACCCAGAATGCCGAAAGTCTCCGCCCAGTATCTGGAAGCCCGGCGGCGAGGCATCCTGGCCGCGGCCCAGCGCTGCATCAGCAGGAACGGCGTTCAAGGGACTACGATGCGGGACATCTGCCGGTCAGCGAACTTGAGCCCCGGCGCGATCTACCGCTATTTCGACGGCAAGGAACAGATCCTCGGCGCCCTCGCAGAGCAGCGGCAGGCTCAGATCCGCGAGTTCTTCGGTCGGCTGGGAACCGCGACCACATCCGCACAACTGAGCGAGGCCGTGACCGCTCTCGCCGGTGGCCTCGACGATGAAGCGGCGGCGGATGGGCTTCGCCTCGACCTAGCCCTCTGGAGCCGAGCGCTGAAATCCGAGGACGTCGCCGAGTCTTTGGGTCCGGGACTCGCAGAGACCGTGCGCACGGTGGAAAAGAGCCTACCCAGAGCTCGGCCCGAGGGCAGCGGTCGGCTGATCGTGGCGCTTCTCCAAGGTCTCGCGCTGCACAAGGCGCTCGACCCGGAGCTGGATCTCGGCGAACTGGGGCCGGCGATTCGAGAGCTTCTGGGCTCCTAGTCCGACCGTAGTCCTGTCGTCGCTCTCGGGCGTAGCGGCTCCCGAGAGCCTAACGCTTGGCGCCACTCACCGCAGACGGCTCAGCTTGATCCACCGCTCGGACCGTGCGGCGGTTGACAAGCGGGCTGCGCCCGATACAATTTGAACGATGGTTCAAACCGCTCCCCAAAGCACTCAGGCCACCGACCGAGCCGCCGACCGCAAGCGAGAGATCCTCGCCGCGGCGTCGCGGGTGTTCCGGCGCAAGGGGCTCCACGCGACCGGCATGCGCGATATCGCCGCCGAGCTCCGAATGCACGTCGGCAATCTCTACTACTACTTCAAGAACAAAGAAGAGATACTGGCGTTCTGCCAGGAGGAGTCGCTCGCAGGCCTTCAAGCGCTGGTCGAAGAGACCCGCCAGCTCGACGGCGGAGTGGCCGACAAGCTCCGGCATCTCATCGTCGGGCATATCCGGCTGCTCAATGAGACCACGCCGGGTTCGCTCGCTCACCTCGAGGTCGAGGCCCTATCCGCAGCCTGGCACGAGCGGATCGTCCAGCTCCGGGATGATTACGAAGGCTCGGTCCGCGAGCTGATCGAAGATGGCATCGCTGAGGGTGTGTTCAAGAGTGTGGATCCCGGTTCGGCGACATTGGCGATCCTCGGAGCGTTGAACTGGACCGTCAAGTGGTTCCGCCAAGACGGCAAGAAGAGCGCTTCCGAGATCGGCTCGGAGTTCGCCGACCTTCTCGTGGGCGGCCTGACAAGTACCGCGAGTACAGACTGATGCCACAGTCGACGATCACCTCCCTCGAGCTCGAAATCAACGGCGAGCGCCGAGCAGTCTCGTTTCCGACGCATCACACCCTGCTCGAGGTCCTGCGCGAGGAGTGCGGGCTGACCGGGACCAAACATGGTTGCGAGCTCGGCGAGTGCGGCACCTGCGCGGTGCTGGTCGGCGGCAAATCCGTGCTGTCGTGCCTGGCTCTGGCCGCCGAAATGGACGGCAAGTCGATCGAGACGGTCGAGGGTCTCACCGACGGCAGCGAGCTCCACCCGCTGCAGGCGGCGTTGGCCGACCTCGGCGCGGCTCAGTGCGGGTACTGCACACCGGGCATCCTGATGGCCGCCAAGGCACTCCTCGACCGAAATCCGAACGCCGAGCGAGCCGACATCGAGCAGGAGCTCGCCGGCAACCTGTGCCGATGCACGGGGTACCACAAGATCGTCGAAGGCATCGAGTGGGCCGCCGCCAGGATGCGCGGCGAGGACGCGTCTCCGGCGCCAGAGATTCTGTATGGGGCAGCGGAGCCAGGTTCGCCGGCAGTGCCGCCGTCGCCGGCTGCCACCCTCGATCGCGGAGGCAAGGCGGATGGCTGAGCCCACGCGCAAGCGACCGGAGAGCCCGGAACGCTCGCCGGGATCCGAACGCGATTCGAGCTACATCGGCAAACCTTTCCGGAGAGTGGATGGCCGTGCCAAGGTCACCGGAGCCACCGTGTTCGCGGACGATCTGTCGTTCCCGCGAATGGCGTTCGTCAAACTGGTCCGCTCGACGATTCCGCACGGCATCATCAAGAGCATCGATTTCTCGAAATCCCGCGCGGTCCGAGGTTTCCTGGGTTCGCTGACCGGCGCAGACATGCCCGAGACCTTCGGCATCTTGCCGGTCTCCCAAGACGAGCACGCTCTTTGTCCCGACAAGGTGCGAATGGTCGGAGATCCGATCGCGGCGGTTGCGGCGGCCACCGAGGACGCCGCGATCGAAGCGGCACTGGCGGTCGAAGCGGAGTACGAGGAGCTGGCGACGATCGGCTCGGTCGAGGAGGCCCTCGCCACCCCCGAGCCCCGCATTCACGACTATCCCAAAGAGGGCGGCAACGTCCACAAGGCGGTCTCGATGGAGTTCGGACCGGTCGAAGAGGCGCTCGCCGAGGCCGACCTCGTCCTCGAGGACCTGTTCTTCTATGAGGGCAACACGCATCTGGCGATGGAGCAACACGCGGCGGTCGCAGTGCCCGAGGACACCGACCGGATCACGCTCTTCTCGTCCACCCAGACGCCGCACTACGTGCATCGAGCCCTCACCCGAGTGCTCGAGCTGCCGGCCTCGCGCATCCGGGTCGTCGCCTGCTCGAATGGCGGCGGCTTCGGCGGCAAGAGCGATCCGTTCAACCACGAGATCGTCGCCGCCAAGATGGCGTTCGTTCTCGGCCGGCCGGTCAAGATCACGCTCACCCGCGAGGAGGTCTTCTATTGTCACCGCGGCCGGCACCCCGTCCTGATGTCACTCAAAACGGGGTTCTCCAAAGACGGCAGGCTTCTCGGACAGCATCTCAAGACCGCGCTCGACGGCGGTGCCTACGGCAGCTACGGAGTCGCCTCGACCTACTACACGGGCGCGCTCCAGACGGTGACCTACAAGCTCCCGACCTACCGCTTCGACGGCGTGCGCGCCTTCACAAACAAATCACCGTGCGGGCCTAAGCGCGGTCACGGTACGCCTCAGCCGCGGTTTGGATGGGAGATCCAGCTCGACAAGGCAGCCGAGCGCCTCGGACTCGACCCCGTCGAGCTGCGTTTGAAGAACCTCGAAGAGTCGGGCAACACCACTGCCAACTGGCTCAAGCTCGGCACGATCGGCCTCGAGCGCTGCATCCACGCCGTCGTCGAGGGCAGCGACTGGAACAACCGGCGTGGCGAGCTGCCCGAAGGCCGCGGACTGGGACTTGCCTGCGGCTCCTACCTGTGTGGCGCGGGTCTGCCGATCTACTGGAACCACATGCCGCAGTCAGGCGTTCAGTTGCTCCTCGACCGCTCCGGAAGCGTCGCCGTCTACTGCGGTCAAGCCGAGATCGGCCAGGGCTCGGACTCGGTGCTTGCGGCGATCACCGCCGAGGTGCTGGGCGTCGACCTCGCCGACGTCAGGCTGTGCGTCGGCGATACCGGCTTCACGCCCGTGGATCTCGGCAGCTACTCGTCGCGGGTGACGCTCATGGTCGGCAACGCCGCTTTCGAAGCGGCCGAGCGGGCACAGTGCCTGCTCGCCGAAGCGGTGGGTGAGCACCTCGAGATCGACCGGGATCGGTTGGTGTTTTCCGGCAATCGGGTGTTCGACGCCTCAGACCCCGACAAGGGAGTGAGCTTCCAGGAGGCCTGCGTCGCCGCCGAAGCCAAGTTCGGAACCCTGTCCACGGTCGGCTCATACATCCCGCCGCGGTCGCCCGGCAAGTATCGCGGCGCCGGAGTCGGCCCGTCGCCCACCTACTCGTATTCCGCGTGCGTCATCGAAGTCGAAGTCGACGCCGCCACCGGCCTCTACCGTCCGGTGCACGTCTGGATCGCCCACGACATCGGGCGCTCAATCAACCCGGTTCTGGTGCTAGGCCAGGTCGAAGGCTCGGTCTATATGGGCCTCGGCGAGGCGATGATGGAAGAGCAGGCGTACCGGCGCCTGCCCGCGAAGTACTCCTCGGCCCTCGTCCACAAGCATCCGTCGATGCTCGAGTATAAGAGTCCGACGTTTCTGGAAATGCCACCGGTGACGACCTACCTGATCGAGGACCCGGACCCCGAGGGGCCGTACGGCGCCAAGGAAGTCGGCCAGGGTCCGCTTCTACCGGTGATGCCGGCGCTCTCGAACGCGATCTTCGACGCCGTTGGCGCGCGAGTCGACCAGGTTCCGATCCAGCCACACATGATCTTGCGGGCACTAGCGGCCAAGGAGAGTGGCAAGTCCGCGCGGTTCGGGCCGACACGGTTTCCTGAGGTCGACTTCGGCCCGACGCTTCACGTTCCGCCCCCCGGGCTGGGCGGCGATGGCCGGGCCATCGACGACTACCGGCACAAGCTCCGCAAAGGCATGCGCGGCGCCACCGGCACCATGTCCACCCGCGAGGAAGCCCTCGAAGGACACGGCAAGCTGACCACCAACTGATCAGATCCTCGAGCCCATGCTCCGACTTCCGCCCTTTCACCTTCATCAGCCCGTGAGCCTCGACGAGGCGCTCGGGCTGATCGCGTCCGAGGGTCCCTCGGTCCGCCTCGTAGCCGGCGGCACCGATCTGTGGCCGAACATGAAGCGCCGCCACCAGCAGGCCGCCAGCCTGGTGTCGCTGATGAGGATCGACGAACTCAGAGGCATCGTCGACGGCAACGGCGGCAGCGTTTCGATCGGCGCGACGACGCTGCTCGACGACGTCGTCCGCTCTCCCGAGATCGCCAGACGGTATCCGGCGCTGGCGCGGGCCACAGGCTCGATCTCCTCGCCTCCGCTGCGCAACATGGCGACTCTCGGCGGCAACCTGTGCCTCGATACCCGCTGCACATACTACAACCAGACCGAGGAGTGGCGCCGCTCGATCGACTACTGCCTGAAGGAAGAAGGCACGGTCTGCTGGGTGGCTCCCGGTTCCCCGACCTGCTGGGCGCACTCGGCCTCCGATACCGCTCCGATGCTGGCGGCGCTGGAGGCGACGGTGGTTCTGAGGACCAGCGGCGGCGAGCGCGAGATTCCGGTCGCCGGCCTGTTCAGCAACGACGGCATTCGCTACCTGACACTCCGGCCAGGTGAGATCCTGACCCGCGTCAGCCTGCCGGCTTCGAGCTCAAGCCAGGCCTGTCGATCCGCGTTCTGGAAGCTGCGACGGCGCGGATCGATCGACTTCGCCGTTCTTTCGGTGGCCGCGGCTCTGTGGCTCGACGGCTCGGGGAAGATCGAGAACGTCAACCTCTTCCTGGGGTCAGTGGCCTCACAGCCGGTGGAGGTAGTCGCAGCTGGGGAGCTTCTGATCGGCGCCAAGCCCGACCCCGAGGCGATCCGGAAAGTAGCGCGCGCCGCCCGGCGCGTGGCGACGCCGATGGACAACACCGATTTCAAGACCCAGTGGCGCGGTCTGATGGTCGAGCGCTACGCCGAGGCGGCGCTCAGCGAAGCGGCCTTGCTGCCCCACTGCCTCCCGGCCCCGGCCCACGTCTGAGCGCTTCCGGAAACGCCGACAAGAGTCGAATACCTACCGGCCATACAGTAGAATCTGCGCTTCCTCGACGGACGAGGTCCTGAACCATGACGACCACACCAAACGGCAAGACGGCACTGATAACGGGCATCACCGGGCAGGACGGTTCGTACCTGGCCGAGCTGCTGCTACGGAAGGGATACGAGGTCTGGGGCGTTACCCGCCGGGCTTCGGTGCCCACAACATCGCGCATCGACCACATCGTGGCGGACGCCGATCTCTCCGGAGGCCGCTTTCACCTCGTGGGCGGTGACCTGGGGGACGGCTCGTCGCTCTATCGGATTCTCAAGGACACCCGGCCCGACGAGATCTACAACCTGGCGGCCCAATCACACGTCAAAGTGTCCTTCGAGGTTCCCGAGTACACCGGCGACGTGACCGGTCTCGGTGTTGTCCGCCTGCTCGAGGCCGTCCGCGAGCTCCGCCTGGAAACCCGCGTCTACCAGGCGTCCTCATCCGAGATGTTCGGCGAGGTCCTCGAAACGCCTCAGACGGAGACAACCCCTCTGCGGCCGCAGAGTCCCTACGCTGCCGCCAAGGTCTTCGGACATCACATCATCCGCAACTACCGACAGTCCTATCGCATGTTCGCGGTCAGCGGCATACTGTTCAATCACGAGTCGCCCCGCCGGGGCGAATCTTTCGTGACCCGCAAGATCACCCTGGCGGCGGCTCGCATACGTCACGGCCTCCAGGACACGCTCCTGCTGGGCAACCTCGACGCCCAGCGCGATTGGGGCTACGCCGAAGACTACGTCGAGGCGATGTGGCTGATGCTCCAGGCCGACGAGCCGGAGGACTTCGTCATCGCAACCGGTGAGACCCACACGGTCCGAGAGTTCTGCGATCACGCGTTCGCCCACGCCGGAATTCCGCTGACCTGGCGCGGCGAAGGACTCGAAGAGGAAGGTGTGGGTCCGGACGGTAACGCACTGGTCCGAATCGACCCCTCGTTCTTCAGGCCCTCCGAAGTCGATCTGTTGCTAGGAGACTCGAGCAAGGCGAGAGCGCAGCTCGGCTGGGAGCCCCGGGTCACATTCGCCGAGCTGGTGCGTCTGATGACCGCGGCTGATCTCGAGGCCACCGAGGCGTCGCTGACTGCCGCACCGGCGCCGGCCTAGTGTCCCGTGCGGTAAGTTCGTTGCCACACCGAGAGCGGTGAAGCGTGC
>JBHHWO010000140.1:0-11068 GCA_046756565.1 Thermoanaerobaculia bacterium
GCGCACACCATGACCTCGAGCCTTATGCACCGAACCACTGGGACAGGACACTAGTCGCCTCTGCCGATGCCACTGGCTCGCTTGCGTCTACCTGATCGAGGGCGTAGGCAAGGTCCGCGATGATGTCGTCGTGATGCTCGATGCCTACCGACAGTCGCACCAACCCAGGCGTGATGCCGACCGCGAGCTGTTCGTCGACCGGAACGTCGGAGTGGGTCATCGACGCCGGGTGCTCGATGAGTGACTCGGTTCCCCCCAGGCTGACCGCCAGTTTGATCATTCGCACGGCGTTGAGAAACCGGAAGGCTTCCTTTTCGCCCGCGTTCGCGAGCTCGAACGAGATGATGCCTCCCGGCCCGGTGCACTGTCGCTCGTAGATTCGCCTCTGAGCTTGGTTCTCCGGGAAGCCGGCGAAGTGCACGCGGCTGACTCGGGGTTGCCGCCTCAGCCACGTGCCTACGCGCTCGGCGTTCTTGCGCGCGCAGGTCATGCGGAGCTTTGCGGTCTCGAGAGAGCGCATCATCAGCCATGCCGAGTTCGGGGTCCAGCATGGTGCCCAGGATGGTGCGCGTCGCCTTGATCTTCTCCACCAGCTCGACCGAGCCCAGAACCGCACCGGCCAAGAGGTCACAGTGGCCGCCGAGATACTTGGTGGCCGAATAGAGGACAAGATCGGCCCCGTGCCGGAGCGGGCTCTGATAGAGGGGTCCAAGGAAGGTGTTGTCCACGGCGCACAGGGCACCGAACTGATGAGCCACTTCCGCGCAGCCCTCGATGTCCGTGAGAGTGATGGTGGGATTGGCCGGGGTCTCAAGAAACACCAGGGCGCAGGGCGTGCCCTCTTGCTCGAGCTCGCGGCAGATTCGCTCGACCTCCGCGGGGTCGCCCCCGGCGGGAAACTCCCGCGTCGGAATGCCGAAGTCCGGCAGGATGTGCTCCATCAGGTAATCGGTGCCGCCGTAGACCGGCGGCGAGAAAACCACTGATCGTCGGACCGGAACCAGAGCCAGCAGAGTGGTCGAGATCGCGGCCATGCCTGAGGCGAACACGGCGCTCTCCTCCGCTCCGTCCCAGAGGTTGAGCCGGTCCTCGAGGATCTCGAGATCCGGGTTGTTGAGGCGGCTGTAGATCAGGCCCATCGGCTTTCTGGGATCGCGCTCCTCGAGCCCATAGGCCCATGAGAAGAACTCCTTGCCCTCTTCGGCCGAGCGAAAGACGAACGTCGAGGTCTGGAAGATCGGTGGCTTGACCGCGCCTTCGGAGTCTTCGGGTCGGTAGCCGAAGCTCATCATCAGAGATTCTGGCCGCATCCCGGAGAGCTTGGGCGGCCGTTTTCTTCGTCTTTTCATGATCGACTCCTTCATCCAATTGTGAGTGCTGGGCGGCGGCGTCAACCAGCCGCTGCAGGGTGGCTGGACCACCCACCTCGCCGGGTAGTCGGCCCCGAAGGACCGAAACCACAACTGGCGCCTGAGCGCCCGTCGCAGTTGGCGACTTGATACCTATGGGGGTATCGATGGCTGCCGCCTCCTAGGGTGGCCGGCTCGACTACCGGAGAAAAACGAAGCCAACCACCCACCCGGGTGTGCCGCGAGCATACGCCCTTTGTTACAACTGAAGTCGAAGCCGAGCGCAAGCCGACAGAGGAGAACGCGATGAAAGATCTGGTGATACTTGGAGCGGGAACCGCGGGCACGATGGTGGCCAATCATCTCCATCGAAAGCTCCCTCACGATTGGCAGACCACGGTCATCGACCCAGTGGCCGAGCATCTGTACCAGCCGGGACTCCTCTTCCTGCCTTTTGGCGCCAGGGACGAAGCCAAGATGCTCAAGCCCCGCGAGAAGACGCTTGCACGCGGAGTTCATTGGCTCGAGAGCCGTGTCGAGGGCGTCGATGTCGGGACGAAGACGGTCGCGCTCGCGAACGATGAGAGCCAGCGCTATGACCGCCTGGTGATCGCGACCGGTTCGCGGATCCGTCCCGACGAGACTCCGGGTTTGCTCGGCGAGCACTGGCGCAGGTCGATTCACGATTTCTACACCCTCGAAGGCGCTCAGAAGCTGCGCGACGCTCTCGCCACTTTCGAGGGCGGGCGGCTGGTCGTCAACGTCGTCGAGATGCCGATCAAGTGCCCGGTGGCGCCGCTCGAGTTTCTGTTCCTGGCCGACGACTTCTTCAAGAAGCGCGGAATACGCGATCGGGTCGAGCTCGTCTACGCCACCCCGCTCGACGGAGCCTTCACCAAACCAGCCTGCTCGGACGTGCTGAGCTACCTGCTGGACGAGAAGGGAATCGTCCTCGAGACCGAGTTCAACACCGGCGAGGTCGACGGCGACTCCCGGATCGTGCGCTCATACGACGAGCGCGAGGTCGACTATGACCTTCTGGTCTCGGTGCCGACCCACATGGGCGCCGAAGTGATCGAGATCTCCGGCCTGGGCGACGAGCTCGGATTCGTGCCCACCGACAACCAGACGCTCCAGGCGACGGCCCATGATGACATCTTCGTCCTCGGTGACGCCGCCAATGTCCCGACATCGAAGGCCGGGTCGGTCGCACATTTCCAGAGCGAAGTCGTCGCCGAGAACCTGCTTCGTTCGATTCGGGGACAGGAGTTGCATAAGGGCTCCGACGGTCATGCCAATTGCTTTATCGAAAGCGGCGACGGCAAGGCGCTCCTGATCGACTTCAACTACCACACCGAGCCGCTGCCAGGGCACTATCCGCTGCCGGCGGTCGGACCGTTCAAGTTGCTGGGTGAGAGCCGGATGAACCACCTCGGCAAGCTCGCATTCCGGTGGGTCTATTGGAACGCGCTACTGCCGGCGCGGCCGATTCCGATCTCGAACCGCATGACGCTGGTCGGCAAGCGGGCGATCGAGCCGGTCGACGCGTCGAAGACGGATGATAAAACCCGAGAGAAAGCCGCGTGAACCGGATCACGCAAGGAGGTAAGAAACATGCCAGCCACAACCTACGCAGGATACGAGATCGAGATCAACGACGAGGGATTCCTGGTCAACAGCGATCAATGGAACAGAGAGATCGCCGAAGCCATAGCGGGTGAAGTCGGAATCGGTCCGCTGACCGAAAAGCACTGGGAGGTCATCGAGTTCTGCCGCGAGGATGCCGAAGAGCAGGGTACTCCTCCAGGTCTTCGCCGCATCTCCAAGCTCTCGGGCGTCAACATGAAAGAGCTCTATCGGCTCTTCCCCAAAGGACCGGGCAAGCTCGCGGCCAGAGTGTCGGGTCTTCCGAAGCCCCAGGGCTGCATCTGAGGCCGCGACAGATTCAAAGGAGCAAAGCGTTGCAGTACTATACTGGGTATGGTATAAATCGGCCGAAACAGCCAAAGGAGCACCGACCATGAGCGACATCCACTTCGACAAAGAGCTCGACACGCGTGGGCTCAACTGCCCGCTGCCAGTAGTCAAGGCCCGCAAGGAGGTCCGGCAGCTGGATCCGGGCCAGATTCTCAAGGTCGTGAGCACCGACCGGGGATCGATCAAGGACTTTCAGGGCTGGGCCAAGGTCGACAAGAAGGTCGACCTGCTGGGCCAAGACACCGAGGAGTTCGACGGCTCCGAGACATTCATTCATTACCTGCAGCTGCTCAACTAGAGAGGAGACAACAGATGTCGGAGTCCAAAGTCACTGCCAACGAAGCGCCCGTCAGCCTGGAGAGCATGGCCGAGCGTGTCGCCCTGCTGGAGTCGCGGCTGGCCGAAGTGGAAGAGAACCAGCCCGAGGATCGTGTATCGCTGGTGGTCTTCTCGGGCGAGCTCGACAAGGTTCTGGCCGCGTTCGTGATCGCCACCGGCGCAGCGGCCGTGGGCCAGCAGGTCAGCATGTTCTTCACCTTCTGGGGCCTCAACGCTCTCAAGAGGGATTCGAAGCTCGCGGGCAAGAACTTCTTCGAAAAGATGATGGGGGTCATGTCGCCCGTCGGGACCGAGCAACTGCCGGTCTCGACGATGAACTACTTCGGAATCGGCGCCAAGATGCTGCGCAAGATGATGAAAGACAAGAATGTGGCCTCGCTCGAGGAGATGATGGATCTCGCCCGCGAGCTGGACGTCAAGATGGTGGCTTGCGAGATGTCGCGGGACGTCATGGGGATCAGCGACGAAGAGCTGGTCGATGGCCTCGAGTCGGGCGGCGTCGGAAGCTTCCTCGGAGATTCGCTTACCTCGAAAGCGAGCCTTTTCATCTAGCCGGGGCCGGGTGGCCGCCGCTAACCAAAAACCGGGAGGGACACATGCCGACACTCACCGTGGCCGAGCCTCACGTCTTCGCGACCGAAGCCGACCGCAAGAAGCTCATGAGCCGGCTCGCTCGAGTCGAAGGGCAGCTCCGTGGCGTGCAGAGGATGATCGAGTCGGGCGAGGAATGCGAGCTGGTGGCACAACAGCTCGCCGCCGCCAGGGGCGCGCTCAACAAAGCGTTCTTCGAGATGATCGCCTGCGCCTTCAAGAACAGGCTCGGCAATGACGCCCCGCCCGAGGTGCAAGACCGCCTCACCGACATGGCCAGCCTGCTGGCCCGCTACGCCTGAGCCGCACATTCCGAGAAACCGCATCGCGCGAGGAAAGGGGTCGCAATGAGCACAAGAACTGCCGTCGGTAGCGAGTGGTCCGTCGAAAAGCTGCACCGGAAACTGGCCGGTGCTGAAGACTTCTTTGTCTTTGACGTCCGCGAAGAGAGCGAGTTCGAGGCCTGGAAGATCGAGGGCAAGAAGGCGTTGCCGACCCTCAACGTTCCCTACTACGAAATGCTGGAGTTCGACGAGTTCGACGATGTCGCGGATTCCTTCAAGGCCTATCTGGAGACAGGGACTGCCGACAAGCTGCCTCGAGACGTCCCGGTTCTGGTGGTCTGTGCCAAGGGCGACACCTCCGAGTATGTGGCGGAGGCTCTACGGCGAATGGACTTCGAGGCCTTCAACCTCTGCGGAGGGACTCAGGCCTGGGGAGATCACTACGACGTCAAGACCGTGGCCCAAGGCGAGAACACCATCTATCAGCTGAGCCGTCCAGCTCGTGGTTGTCTGAGCTACGTCGTGGTAACTGACGGCAAGGGAATCGTCATCGACCCGTTGCGGCACGTCGATCACTATCTTTCCCTTGCCGAGGCCCAGGACTTCGAGATCGTTCTGGTTCTCGATACCCACGGGCACGCCGATCACATCAGCGGCGGCCCGGAGCTCGCCGCCAAGCTCGGCGTTCGCTATCACCTGCACCCATACGACGGAATCCACCCAATCGACGTCCTGCCCGCCAAGATCGGATACCACTACCTGGAGGACGGCGAGACCTTCGAGATTGGAGACACGACGCTCGAGACGATCCACATTCCCGGTCATACATTGGGCAACGTGGCGTTCCTCTGGGACGGCAAGTACCTGTTCACCGGAGACAGCATCTTCATCGAGTCGATTGCCAGGCCGGATCTGGGCGGTCACGGCGACACCTGGGCTCCTCTCCACTACGCCTCCTTGAGCCGGTTGTTGGAGCTTCCAGAAGCGACGATGGTGCTGCCTGCTCACTTCAGCTCTCTCGAGGAGGCCAGGGGGGACGGGGTCTTTGCCGGGATTCTGGGAGAGTTGATGGCCGCCAACGAGGGCCTTCAGAAGGTCCAGAAGAGCGAAGAGGAATTCGTGGCCTACATTCTCGGGAGCCTGCCCAGGTTCCCCAAAGAGTACGTCGACATCAAGCGAGTCAACGCGGGCCTGCTCGAAGTCGGCGAGAGCAAGGCCTCCGAGCTCGAGCTCGGCAAGAACATCTGCGCGCTCGCCCAAGCCTACGACGCGTCGGCCGGGTAGCCACAGGGTAGGGTCATCCATGCGCGGATCCCGGAGGGAGTAGGCGGTCGTACTCCTTCCAGGAAGCTCATCAGCGGCGCAAGACTCGGCGCTGTCGAGGATCTCGGTATCGACTTTGGGGTGGTCGAAGATCACATCTCCGCGGATTTCACGCGTGAGTTCGGCTCGAATCGGGCTCTGAGCGTCTCGTTGATGCACGCTCCGTCGGTGAGCGTCAGTGGCCCCAATCCGCTCGAGGCATCAGGCGCCCGGACGATCGGAGCTTGCGATGGACCAGTGGAACCCGGAGATCGGGTTCACGTGGGGACTCTCGGTTCGCGACTCGGGCGTTGATGCTCGAAGTACCGGCCTCCATCGATTCTGGGGCTCCGCAGCGGGAGACGTCGGCAAATACCCGATAATGGGCGGACGAGACGAGGACGGGGCGTGACCATCGCCCGCGGAGCCGGAGAGCCGGAGGAAGAGCAGGTATGTCGGAAGCGATAGCGAGCCGGGCCGAGACGCCCCGCTGGGCGAAGGTCATCGACCACGAGAGCTGCATCGGTTGCCACGCGTGCTCGACAGCGTGTAAGTCCGAGAACGAAGTACCGCTCTCGGTCAATCGAACGTATGTGAAGTACGTCGACGTCGGCGTGTTTCCGCAGGCGCGCCGGGCGTTCCAGGTCACTCGCTGCAACCAGTGCGCGGACCCGCCGTGTACGCATGCCTGCCCGACCCGAGCGATGCATGCGCGCCCCGACGGCATCGTCGATTTCGACAAGTCGATCTGCATCGGCTGCAAGGCCTGCATTGCCGCGTGTCCCTACGACGCCATCTTCATCAATCCCGAGGACCACTCGGCCGAGAAATGCAACCTTTGCGCGCACCGGATCGACATGAACCTGGAGCCGGCCTGCGTGGTGGTCTGTCCGACCGAGGCGATCATGGTCGGGGATCTGAACGATACGGATTCGCGGGTGGCCCAGACGGTCAACCGCCAGCCGGTGGCCGTGCGCCGGCCCGAAAAAGAGACGCATCCCAAGCTCTTTTATCGAGGAGCGCACCAGACGACACTGGATCCGTTGGCGGCGCGCCGGCCGGACGGCGGTCTATTCATGTGGAGCGAGCAGACGCAGGGCCCGCACCACGTGGTCGCCGGGTATCCCAGCCTCGTCGGCATGGCCGCCGGCGCAGCGAGCTCGGCGGACAACGGCACGCAGCCGAGCTCCGGCGGCCACCCTGTCTCCAACTCCTCTGCGGCCGCGCTGGTGTCGTACGACGTCTCGCACAAGACGCCGTGGGACTGGCGCGTCAGCCTCTACACCTTGACCAAGGGAATCGCCGCCGGCGCGTATCTCGCGCCGCTACTCCTGATCGTGTTCGGTCTGCTCGACGCGGAGAGCCCGATCTGGCGCTGGGCTGCGCCGATCGTGGGTGGCGCCTTTCTCGGGCTGACCGGGCTGGTGCTGATCGCTGATCTCGAGCACCCCAAGCGCTTCTACATGATCTTCACAAAGGCACACTGGCGAAGCTGGCTGGTCAAAGGGGCCTTCATCATAGGAGGCTATTCAGTCATCCTGGCGCTCCATTTTCTGTGCTCGGTACTCGATCGACCCGGTCGCGCGCTTCTAGCGGCGCCCGGATTCCCGCTGGCCGTGATGACCGCGGTCTATACCGCGTACCTCTTTGCGCAGGCCAAGGCGAGGGACCTTTGGCAGAGCCCGCTCTTGCCGCCGCATCTCCTGGTTCAGGCTCTCCTGGCAGGCTCCGCTGCGCTGATCCCGGTCGCCTGGTTCGTGGACCGCACCGCCGTCGAGTCCCTTCTGATCGCGGTCGTCGTCTCGGCCCTGATCCACCTGGCGATGGTGCTGGGCGAGGTGACCCTGACCCATTCGACCGCCCATGCCCATCTGGCCACGCACGAGATGGTCAAGGGTCGGTACCGGAACTTCTTCTCGGTCGGGATCGCGCTAACCGTCATGGTGCTCCTGTCGCCATGGCTCGGCGCCGCGTTGGCTCCGGTGGCTTTGATCGGACTTCTTGCCTTCGAACACGCATACGTGCAGGCTGGCCAATCGGTGCCCTTGGCATGAATGCGCCGATAGCACACCGTCTCGGTCCGGCCTCGTGCCTCGCATCCTCGACGTACTCCGAGTACGTCTGCGTCGCTCGGCACTTCGGGCGAACCGATTCGGCGCACTCTTGGCGCATTCGAGTCGAAGTACCTGCGAGAGCGTGCGGCCTCAAGCCGGTTGTCGAAGTCCCGCCGAAAAAGGAATCGAGATGACAGACCTGAAGAGGTTGAATGAGCGTGTGAGCGCCGCCCGCCGCCACACCGAAGCCCGCGGCGAGACCTTCTATCCCGGCGCCAGCCGGATTCACTTGGCATCCTTCCCACCCAAGGAGCGCTGGGACGACTGGGTCGAACTGGATTCGAAGTCCTGGCCGGAGCGGGTCGAGAAGCGCTACATGCTGGTACCCACGACCTGCTTCAACTGCGAGTCCGCCTGCGGCCTGCTGGCCTATGTCGACAAGGACACGCTCCAGGTGCGCAAGTTCGAGGGCAACCCCGAGCATCCGGGCTCGCGCGGGCGCAACTGCGCCAAGGGTCCAGCGACTCTCAACCAGATCACCGATCCAGACCGGATCCTCCACCCGCTCAAGCGAGCGGGCGAGCGGGGCGAAGGCAAGTGGGAACGGGTTTCCTGGGACGCGGCACTCGACGACATCTCGGCGAGGATCGCCAAGGCCATGCGCGAAGGCCGGCAGCGCGAGATCATGTACCACGTCGGAAGACCCGGGGAAGACGGGTTCACCGAGCGGGTCATGGCCGCCTGGGGCGTCGACGGTCACAACTCCCACACCAACATCTGCTCCTCGGGAGCGCGGGCCGGCTATCAGTTCTGGTGCGGTATCGACCGGCCCAGCCCGGACCACGGCCGGGCCAGGGTCATCCTTCTGGTCAGCTCGCATCTCGAGACCGGCCACTATTTCAACCCTCACGCGCAGCGGATCATCGAAGCGAAAAACAACGGTGCCAAGCTGATCGTGCTTGACACGCGGCTCTCCAACACGGCGACTCACGCCGATCACTGGCTCGCGACCCAGCCCGGCTCGGAGGCCGCGGTAATGCTGGCGATCGCGAACTACCTGATCCAGAACGATCTCTACAACCGGGCCTACGTCGAGCGTTGGTGGAATTGGAGGGAGTATCTCGAAGCCGTGCACCCCGGCCTGGAGGTCTCTTTCGAGAACTTCGAGCGGATGCTGAAAGCAGAGTACGAGGGCTACACCTTCGAGTTCGCCGAACACGAGTCGGGCGTTGCGGCGGACACCCTACGCCGGGTGGCCGAGACCGTGGCCACGTCGGGAACACAGCTTTCGACCCACAACTGGAGGAGCGCGAGCTCGGCCAACGAGGGGGGGTGGCAGGTCGCCAGGACGCTGTTCTTTCTAAACGCTCTCATGGGGGCGATCGCGGTTCCCGGTGGGACCTATCCCAACGCCTGGAACAAGTTCGTGCCGCGACCGATCCACCTGCCGCGCCATCCCGAGTACTGGAGCGAGCTCACCTGGCCGATCGAGTATCCGCTCACCATGTACGAAACCTCGTATCTGCTGCCGCATCTGGTCAAGGACGGCCGCGGCAGGCTCGACACCTACTTCAGCCGTGTCTACAACCCGGTCTGGACCAACCCGGACGGCTTCTCGTGGATCGAGATGCTGACCGACGAGGAGAAGACGGGTCTCCACGTCGCTCTGACGCCGACCTGGAACGAGACCGCGTACTTCGCCGACTACATCCTGCCCATGGGCCATTCCTCGGAGCGTCACGACACCCATTCGTACGAGACCCACGATGCCCAGTGGATCGGGTTTCGCCAACCGGTGATGCGCGCGGCGCGCGAGCGCCTGGGAGAAGGGGTGTCGGACACCCGGGACGCCAATCCCGGCGAAGTCTGGGAAGAGAACGAGTTCTGGCTCGAGCTTTCTTGGCGGATCGATCCCGAAGGCGATCTCGGCGTACGGCCTTTCGTCGAATCGAGAGAGCGTCCGGGAGAACGGCTCACGGTCGAGGAGTACTACCGGTTCATGTTCGAGAACTCGGTGCCCGGCCTGCCCGAGAAGGCGGCTGCCGAGGGCCTCGAGCCGCTCGCCTACATGCGTCGCTACGGGGCCTTCGAGGTCGAGCGTGATGTCGGGACGGTCTACGAGCGGGAGGTTCCGGCCGACGAGCTCGAAGACACGGTCGAGGACGAACATGGCCGAGTCTTTACGCGAGCCCCGGCCCCGGCATCGGTCAATCTCGCGCCCACCGGGGCACCGCCCGGAGACGGCGAGGGCCGCCGCTTCGCGGGCGTCAAGATCGACGGCAAGGTCCTGAAGGGATTTCCGACCCCATCGGGCAAGCTCGAGTTCTACTCGCCGACCCTGGCCGCGTGGGGCTGGGGAGAGTACGCGATCCCGGCCTACATCAAGAGCCACGTCCATCCCGACAACATGGATCCCGACGAGATGTGTCTCATCTCGACGTTCCGCTTGCCGGTGCAGATCCACACACGTTCGGCCAACGCCAAGTGGCTGAACGAGATCGCCCACACGAACCCCCTCTGGATTCACACGAAGAAGGCCGCCGAGCTCGGTGTGCGCACCGGCGACCTCGTCCGCGTCGAGACCCATACCGGCTATTTCGTGGTCAAGGCATGGGTTACCGAAGGCATCAAGCCCGAGGTCGTTGCCTGCAGTCATCACATGGGCCGGTGGAAGCTGCACGAGCCCACCGCGACACCTGACGGAAACCTGGCGCGCGCTCAGCGCCAGTTGATGGCGACGGTGTCTTTGGACACCCAGGGCTCCGAATGGAAGATCCAGCGCAAGAAAGGCGCCGGGCCGTACCAATCCAGCGATCCGGACACCTCGCGCATCTGGTGGACCGACGTCGGCGTCCATCAGAACCTGACCTTCCCGGTGCACCCGGATCCGATCTCGGGGATGCACTGCTGGCACCAGGCGGTGAGGGTCAAGAGAGCCGAGCCGGGCGACGTCTATGGCGACATTTCGGTCGACATCGCGAAATCGCACCGGGTCTTCGAGGACTGGCTCCAGAAGACACGCTCGGCGATGGACCATTCCCCGGATGGAACCCGACGCCCGAGCTGGCTGGTGCGCCCGGTCAAACCGGTTGCCAACGCCTTCAAGCTTCCCGAGCCGGTCTAGCAGCCCGTGGCAGAAGTCGAGACGGTCGCGTTGCGAGCGCCATGGGGC
>JBHHWO010000141.1:0-11045 GCA_046756565.1 Thermoanaerobaculia bacterium
ATCGAACCCACCCTCGACCGAGCATCCTCGACCGAACAACGGTTTTGAAGACCGCAGGAGGCACCAGCCCCCGAGCGCTTCCGTGGTGGATTGTAGCCGCTCAGGTGGTCTGAATCACCAAATAGTGCGGACCGGGCAGCGTGCATCACATCGTTCCCTCAAAGGCCTCGAAGAGGTGATCCGGGCGCCGAAGGCCGGCATCCTATTGGCAGTACGATTTCGGCAATCGGCCTAGAGGAGGGCCTTCCATGGAGCACCCGCGACTCCAGCGGACCCGGTTCCGCCCACTGGTGAGAATCGCGCCAGCAGCCTTGTATTCCGGACTCCTCGCCCTGAGCTTCGGCCTCGCCGCCTTTGCGGCGATCGGGCCGGAGGCAGTCTCGCCAGGTGAGGCCAATCTGTTCTCCTAGGTCAGCAGTCGTTGCCCTACCTTCACCTGGACCCGCGTCGACGGCGCGACGGGCCATGAGCTCGCGATCTTCCGGGCGACGGAAGCAACGTCGAACGAGCCGATGCTGAGCATCGACCTTCCGCGTGGAGTGACCTCGTGGACGGCGTCCGGAAACACCTGCCTCGCTCCCGGCGGTCGCTTCGGCTGGCTGGTACGGAGCACGACGGTCGAGGGCCCATCCGAGTGGTCTCGTCCGCTCTTGCTCCGGGTCGCGGCAGACCCCGAGACGCGTGACGTTCAGCAGGCGATCAGCGTTCTCGAGCGCTACCTCGAAGCGGCAGCCAAGAGTCCGGCCGATGGGCCGGACCGGAAGGCCGCCGAGGGGGTAAGCACAGACGGGGCCGATGCTCCGGCCCAAGAAGCCTCTCCTTCGCCTGCCGGTCCCGCAGGCGGCGGCGTCTCGATCTCCGACACCGGAATCACGATCGGCGGCGACCAGGTGGTCACCACCGCTATCGACCAGGACACCCTGGGAACCGTGGCCTGCCCGGTCGGCCATTTGCTGATTCGCATGGCCGCGGGCTGGAGCTGCACCGCGCCGTCGGGTCTGCCGCCCTGTAGCCCCGCGGATTTCATCTACTGCTACTCGGGGCCGGCCGGCACGATCGACGTCGGCGAGTGCCGGGTCGGAACCCGCTCGTGCAACGTCACGGGCACCGGCTTCGATCCGTGCGTGGGCGAGGTGACGCCGATCGCGGAGACCTGCGACTCGCTCGACAACGACTGCGACAACGCGGTCGATGAGGAGGCCACGGACGCGACCAGCTGGTACCCCGACATCGACAGCGACGGTTGGGGCAGTGAGACCGGCCCCGCAATTCAGGCGTGCCAGATGCCGGCCGGCTTCGTCGCGGACAACACCGACTGCGATGACTCGGAGAAGTTCGTCCACCCGAGCGCGCCCGAGCTCTGCGACAGTCTCGACAACGACTGCGATCTGGCCACCGACGAAGGCTGCGCCGGCTTCTGCGACCCGGACGAGCTGGCATGTATCGGCGCCTGCTGCTCGGGGACTTGCGCGAGCTGTCCGGGCACCTGTGGAGTCAACCCGCTCTGCTCCGATGCCTTCGTGGCCCTGGGATTGTGCCTGATCGCCAACGGCTGCCCGCTCCCGGGCGCCGGCGGCCCAGACCTGACCGAAGCCTGCCTGCGCGCCAACTGCGCGAGCGAGCTCGTTGACTTCTTCGGCGCCGAGTGCGCCGACGGCGAACAGCGCCCGTGCGGCTCGGTACCGGTCGACACCTGCACACCGCCACCGAACCATGTCCAGAACGACGCCGATTGCAACGACAGCGAACCGGCCATCAACCCGGGCGCGCCAGACATCTGTGACTTCTTGGACAACGACTGCGACCCCGTCACGGCGGACGGTTCCGACGATCCCCAGGACGGTGCGGCCTGCGACGGGCCGGACGCCGACCTCTGCGAGGAGGGCACGATGGCCTGCCTGGCCGGGACCCTCGAGTGTAATGACGCAACTGGCGACCCGCCCGAGATCTGCGGCAACGGCACGGACGACGACTGTGACGGGCTGATCGACGAAGAGTGTTGACGGAGCCTTGTCAGAGGTGGTCCGTTGCCAAATCTGAACGGCAGCGACGCCCGGTCGCAGGCGACTAGGCCGCTCAGGTGAAGCCGGAGCCGCCCCCGCAGCCCGCGGCGCGCAGTGCGGTCGCCTTGCCATCCGAGCTGCTCGCGAAGGTCGAGAACTGCTTTTCGAGCCGCTCGGCGTCGCACTCGGGGCACTTCAAGCCGTCGGCGGTCTGGCCGATTCGCTGGAGAATCTCGAAGCGGTGGCCGCAGTCGGTGCAGGCATACTCGTAGAGGGGCATATGGAGGTCACCGGGCGGGATTCTAGCCCTTCCGGACGATCGGGAGAACCGATCGAGGGTTGCGGGAATTCCCACCCTCCCGGGGGATGCCTCGTGTTGCTCGGAATGACAGGCGGAACTCGAGATCCTTCGCTACGCTCAGGATGACAAGCAGATCTAGTTATTCGGGGCGCCGTCGTTGATCCAGGAGACGACCCGGGCCAGCTCGGCGTCGGTCAGGAACGCCCCGCCGACGGGCATGCGCGCGCCGAAGATGCCGGGGTCGCCCCGGAGCTTGTGAATCAAGTAGCTGTTCTCGGGATCTCCGGGCTCGACGCGGTCGAATTGCGGGAGCTGGCTAGAGGGCACGTTGACCAGCTCGTCGAAGCTCATACCCGCGGTCAGGACCAGGCCACCGCGGGCGCTGTCGGCGTTGTGGCAGCCGAAGGAGTCGCAACCCGGCGTGAAGATGTCGTTCTGGAGCTCGGTCAGGGTCGCGGGACCACCGTTGGCGTCGCCCTCGACGCACGCGGGCAAGCCGTTGAGGTCGCCCTTCTTCTCGGCGATGTCGACGCAGAGCGTGAGCTCGGTGTCCACCTCGAGGTCGTTGCCGACCGGCCGGATGGTCACCATCAGAAGGGAGTCGGCGGAGACGTTCTTCTTGATCTTCTTCCTGGCCGAGAAGGTGCCATCCGGCTTGAGCTTGACCTTGAGCGTGATCTTTTGCTGCTGCTTGCCGGTGTCCATGTCCTCGAATCTCGCGGTCACCGTGACCGTGCTCGGCAGGACGCCTCCCTCGGGAGCGGTCGCCGCGCCCGAGACCTGAACCCAGTTCTTCTTCACCACGACCGAAGCCGGGAAGAACCAGGTGTGCACCAGGCTCGCCTCGCCGGTCGCGAACGCCTCGGTGAGCTTGAAGAAGGTCTTCAGCCGCTGGAAGTTGTCGCCGGTGAAATCGAGCACGCAGCCCTGCGTGAACAGAGCTCCCAGCAGAAGGCCTACGACGGCGAGTGTACGAGCCAGGGGGCGATTCGAGTGTTTCATCACGGACAGATTCCTCGAGTGTATCGGCAGCCTTGGGCCGGTCGGTTCACGGGCACGGCCGCGCATCGATTCTTGCAGATTCCGCGCCCGAATGGGGCCCGGCTACACGCTCGTCACCAGATCGGCGCTCGGCAGATGAGAAGCGCCAACTCGATCGAGCTCGAGACCATGGCCCGCCCAGTGCCGGCCCAGAAGCCTCGACTGGCGCTCGCCCAATTCCGAGAGCCGGTCATAGTCCGCGCTGCCGGCCGATGCCTGGCCGTGACGGACCAGTAGAACGCGGCTCATGGCGGTGGAGCTTGTCATGGTCCGGCTTCCGTCGCAGATGACGGCGCAACACTATGGCTTCATCATCGAGTCGTCCGGAAAGACCTTCCGTCGCAACCGCCTCATGCCTTCGAGCCATCGATCGTAGTCGCCGGCCTTCCGCTCGAAGTAGGTCCTGACCGGTGGATGCGGCAGGATGAGGAAGGACTCCTCGGCAAGGCCCTGGACTACGGAATCGGCGACCTCGGCAGGGGTCAGGACGCCGTCCAAAGAGGCCGCCGCGGCCGGGGCCTGGTGCTCCTCGCCCTGAAACATCCGGGTGCGAACGGCTTCGGGGCAGAGCGCCGATACTCTGATGCCCTGCTCGCCGTGCGTGATGGCGAGCGCTTCGGCGAACGCCAGGCTGGCGTGCTTCGATACCGAATAAGCCGCGTCTCCGACCTGGTTGAGAAGGCCCGCGGCCGAGACGGTCTGGAGCAGATAGCCGCCGCCCCTGGCGATCATGCGCGGCAGGACAGCACGCGCCCCCCAGACGTGCGACATCAGGTTGATCTTCCAGATCCGCTCCCATTGCTCGTTGGTCTGGGAGGTCGCCATCCAACCGGGGGCGTCCGAGAAGGCGACTCCGGCGTTCGAGCAGAAGAGATCGATCGGACCGAGTTGGGCTTCGGTCGCTTCCACCGCTGCGCGGATATCGTCTTCCTTCGAGACGTCGACCTCGAGCGCGAGCCCAGCGATCGACTCGGCTACGGTCTCGGCGCCGGCCTTGTCGAGATCCGCGACCGCGATCGCCTTGGCGCCCTCGGCGTGAAAGCGCTCCGCCATCGCGCGCCCGATGCCGTGCGCCGCGCCGGTGACGAGTACGACCTTGTCTTTCAGATTCATGCGGTCTCCTCAGCCTGAACGTCGGACGCGGAAGCCCGACGCCACCTGCTTTGGTCTATTTGACGACAAAAAGGGCCAGCGTCTCGGCGACCAGCGCCGGCTTCGCCTGGTTTTCGATCTCGACGGTGACTTCCGCCCCGACCAGAAGCCGGCCACCGTCCTTCTCGCGGACGTCGGTCAGCGACACGTGCGCCCGCACGCGGCTGCCCGCGCGCACGGGCTGGAGAAAGCGGACCTTGTCGAGGCCGTAGTTGATCGCCATTACCATGCCCTCGGGAACCACCGAGATCTCTTCCATGAGATGCGGCAAGAGCGAGAGGGTCAGATAACCGTGCGCCACGGTGCCGCCGAATGGCGTCCCGGCCGCCCGTTGCGGGTCGACGTGGATGAACTGGTGGTCTTCGGTGGCGTCCGCAAATGCGTCGATGCGCTCCTGATCGATCTCGAACCACGCCGACGGCGGCGCTTGCCAGCCGGTCATCGCCAGCAGCTCGGTCTTGGGTACCACTCTCGGCATCACGAGTCCTCTCGGGTTCTCCCTAGCTGAACAGCCGGTCGATCCGGCCCTTGGTAATCGCCTGTTGGGCCATCAGGCCGCAGAGCTTGACGCCTTCGATCAACGACGCGAACCGGGCGTCCTGCGTGTGACCGCTCTTGTACCGGGCGTAGATCTGCTGAACGATGACCGCGATCTTGAACACGCCATAGACATAGTAGAAGACCAGATGCTCGAGGCTCCGGCCGGTGAGGCGAGCGTAGGTCCCGGCAACCTCTAGACGGCGCGGATTGCCGGCAAGCGTCGTCGGGCTGAGCTCTAGCGCCAGCATCTCGGGAGGGTCGTCGGGATCCACCCAGTAGCCGAGCGAAGTCCCGAGATCCATCATCGGATCACCGAGAGTCGCCATCTCCCAGTCCAGAACCGCCACGACCCGGCCGAGATCCTCTGGGTCGAGCACCAGGTTGTCGTACTTGAAGTCGTTGTGGATGAGGGCGGCGCCGGGTTTCCCGGCTTCCCCGGCTGCCCCGGCTACTGAACCCCGGTTCTCGGAAAGCCACGCGATCGTCCGGTCGACGGCCGGAATCTGATCGGTCTGGGCGCCCGCGTAGCGTTTCGTCCAGCCTTCGACCTGCCGCTCCACGTAGCCGGCGGGACGACCCAGATCCGACAGCCCGACCGCTTCGGCATCGACCCGATGAAGCTCCGCCAGAGTCTCGACCAGCGACTCCGCGATCGCCGCCATGGTTTCGGAGTCGGGCGCCTCCGTCGCTTTCATCCGCGGTCGAAGAATCACGCCGCGTACCCGCTCCATCAAATAAAACGGCGCACCCAGAACCCCGGGATCCTCGCAGTACAGCACCGGCGCGGGCGCCTTGGGATAGCTCCCGTCAAGCGCCGAGAGGATACGGTACTCCCGGCCCATGTCGTGGGCCGAGCGAATGGTCGCTCCGAAGGGAGGCCTGCGTAGAACGAGCTCGCGTTTCCCCACCGAGACCAGATAGGTCAGATTCGAAAACCCGCTCGGGAACTGACGGACGCGGATCTCGCCGGCCAGCTCCGGGATTTCGCTCTCGAGGTATTGACCGAGCGCTTCGGGATCGAGCTCCTCGCCATCACGCACGGCGACCGCGCGGTCGAGGGCGGGAGCGGTCTTTTGCTCGGAATGCACGTAGACTCCGGGGGATTTCTAGGCGCCGACTCTAGCAGCCCATCAGTTCAGGAAGCGAAGGACCACCATGGATTTCACCATCTCCGAGAAGATGCAAACCACCCTGGAGATGATCCGCGAGTTCGTTGGAGAGAAACTGCATCCGATCGAGTTTCTCTTTCTGAACCAGCCGTTCCGCGAGCTCCTACCGAGGATCGAGGAGAAGCGCGCTCTGGTCAAGAAGATGGGTCTGTGGGCGCCCGGGCACCCGGCAGAGCACGGCGGCATGGGCCTCGGTCTGGTCGACTACGGCCTGGTCTCGGAAGCCCTGGGCGGCTCGCCCCTGGGGCATTTCGTGTTCGGCTGCCACGCGCCCGACGCGGGCAACATCGAGATCCTCCACCTCCACGGCACCGAAGATCAGAAGGCGCGCTGGCTGCAACCTCTGGTCGAAGGTGAGATCCGAAGCTGTTTTTCGATGACCGAGGTCGAGATGCCGGGCTCGAACCCGGTGTTGATGGAGACGACTGCGATCGGAGACGGCGACGACTACGTCATCAACGGGCGCAAATGGTACACCACCGCGGCCGACGGCGCAGCGGTGGCAGTCGTGATGGCCGTGACCGAACCGAAGGGCGCGCCGCACGAGCGGGCTTCAATGATTCTGGTCCCGACCGACACTCCCGGGTTCGAGATCGTCCGCAACATCGCAGTCATGGGCGAAGCCAGAGAGGATTGGCCGAGCCACTCCGAGGTCGCCTACCGGGACTGCCGCGTGCCCAAGGCCAACCGGCTCGGAGAGGCCGGACGGGGCTTCGTGATCGCCCAGGAGCGGCTCGGCCCGGGCCGCATCCATCACTGCATGCGCTGGCTGGGCATCTGCCGCCGCGCGTTCGATCTCCTCTGTGAACGTGCTGCGTCGCGGCCGATCGCACGGGGCAAGGTCCTGGCCGACAAGGAGATCGTACAGGGCTGGATCGCCGAGAGCGCCGCCGAGATCGAAGCGGCGCGCGCGCTCACGCTCGAGACCGCCTGGAAGATCGATCAGGAGGGCTGGAAGGCGGCCCGGGAAGAGATCTCGATGATCAAGTTCCTGGTCGCCGACACCATGCTGCGGGTGATCGACCGGGCGCTTCAGGCCCACGGCGGTCTCGGCATGACGGACGACACGCCGCTTGCCTTCTGGTACCGGCACGAGCGCGCCGCGCGCATCTACGACGGACCCGACGAAGCCCACAAGCAGGCGCTGGCCCGGCGAATCCTGAAACGGTACCGGTAGGGGTGGGTGCTACAGCTTTGTCATCCCGAGCGAAGCGAGGGATCCCCGGGATCGGCCGGCCGAGATAGCGGCGCCCATCCGGAGGGATTCTTCGCTGCGCTCAGAATGACAGGAGTTGGGCTGCAACCGATACGCGTGTAGCGGCCGAGCTCCGTCTCGGCCGGGGCGCGCGGCGTGACAACGAGATGGTCCGGACCGATCCAGGCCGACACCCTTAGCTATGCTCGAGGGCAGGCCGCTACGCTCAGAATGACAGAGATGGAGCGCTACGGCGCGGGCTCTTCGTCTTCCGACTTCGGAAACGGCTCATGCGGCACGCACAACACGCCGTTCTGACCCACGAAGACGCCCAAGAACCCGGCATCCATCTTCTTCCTGGCAGCCAGCGGGCACTCTACCGTCGTGCCGTTGACGTCGGTCAGGACGAGCTTGAGGAAACGCGGCGGCTTTCGGCCCCAAGCGATTCCCCAGGTCGGCGGATTGATCGTGAGCTCCTCGACCTCGGCCTTCTTGCCCGGGTCCACCATGGCGACGCGGCGCGAGTCCTCGACGGTCAACTGGTTTTCCCCGGCGAAGTCGTACTCGACCCAGGCGAGCGCCTTGTTCATCCACTCCTCCTCGGAGAGCCTCAGAAGCTCGGCCTCGAGCTTCGCCTGCTCTTCCTTCGCGTTCCGGATGTCGGTCTGCCACTGGGCGCCCTGTCTGCCCATGCCAAGGTTGCCGGAGCCTCCACGGTTGCCCTGAGCCAGGACCGGCAGCGCCATGAGCGCCATCAGGGCCAGCGCGAGTGTCACTTTTGTCGATCGCATTGCAGCCTCCTTCTCAGCCCGAAACGGGCGCTAGGAACAAAAAGCCTAACTCCCCATAATCGGGCTTGCAAGATCGGCTCCGTTACGCAGCGGCCACAGTCACCCGCCGAGGCGAGCAGATCAGCGCAGCACGGCGGCCATGGCCATGTCGGTCACCTGCTCGGCGACCTCTTCGCCGGCGACCCGGCCCGTGCGCTCGAACCACTTGCTGAGCCAGAGGACCATCCCCAGCAGGGTGAAGGTCGCCACCGTGCTGTCGACCGCTCGGACTCTGCCCTCGCCCGCAAGTGCCTCGATGGCGGAGCGAAGCGTGTCGTAGTAGGCCCTCTTGCGATCCCGAATCTCTCGCCGATGCTCGCCCAGAAGAGCGTTGGTCTCGTCGATCACCAGAATCGTGAATGCACCGTCTTCTTGCTCGACCGTGATGCTGGCGAGCGCGTGGATCATGTTGCGCAAGCGCGACTCGTTGTCGTCTGCGGCCGCCAACGCGTCTCCGGTGGTCTTCTCGAGCACGTCCATCGCGTAGCTCATGATCGAAAACAGAAGCTCCTGCTTGCTCTCGAAGTGGTAGTAGAGGCCGGGCTTGGTGACCTCGGCGCGCTCGGCGATGACGTTCATGGACGTGGCGTCATAGCCCAACTCGAGAAACACGTGCGCCGCCTTCCGAAGGATGTCGGTCTTCCGAGCGCTGCCCTTGAGCGCGGGTTCTTTGACGGCTGTGGTCATGGAGTGAGCCCTGGGACTCGGCGGGAAGTATACCGGGCCAGCTCTGGTCCCCTGAAGGATTCGCCTGCCGATCGCCGCCGACGCGCGAAGGTATGAACGACCAAGAAGAAACGGCACTTGTAGACTCCGACACGATGGCACGCGAGGGCCGCTGGAATCACTACCGCACCTGCAATCTGTGCGAAGCAATGTGCGGCATCGAGATCGAGCTCGACGGCGAGGAGATCCTCGCGATTCGAGGCGACAAGGAAGATCCCTTCAGCCGAGGCCACATCTGCCCCAAGGCGCTGGCCCTACAAGACATCCACGCCGATCCAGATCGGCTGCGGCACCCTCTGCGAAAGACCGCCGGAGGCTGGGAGCGCATCGGCTGGGACGAGGCCTTCGACGAGGTGGCCGGCCGGCTGAGAGGCGTGCAGGAGCGCCACGGCCGGGAGGCCGTCGGCATGTACCTGGGGAATCCCAACGTCCACAACCTCGGCAGCATGCTGGTGCTCTCGAGCCTGGTCAAAGCGGTGCGCACACCCAACCTGTTCACCGCAACATCGGTCGACCAGCTGCCCCACCATTTCGCAGCCCGCCACATGTTCGGCCACTACTTCCTGCTGCCCATCCCCGACATCGACCGGACCGACTTCCTGCTCATCCTCGGCGCCAATCCGGTGGCGTCGAACGGCAGCCTGATGACGGCTCCCGACGTGACCAAGCGACTCCGCGATATCCGAGGCCGAGGCGGGCGAGTGATTCTCGTCGACCCACGGCGAACCGAGACCGCCGAAGAGGCCGACCGGCACCTGTTCATCCGGCCGGGACGGGACGTCCTGCTGCTGCTGGCGATGGTCCGCACGATCCTCCAGGAAGACCTGGCGGCGCCCGGACGGCTGGCCCAGCTGTCGGACGGTAGCGATCGTCTCGCGGAGCTGGTCGACGGCTACGCTCCCGAGCTGGTGGCGCCGTTGGCTGGGATCGAGGCCGGCGCGATCTACGAGCTAGCCCGCGACTTCGCCGCCGCCGAACGGGCCGTCTGCTACGGCCGCATGGGCGTTTCGACCCAGGCCTTCGGCGGGCTGTGTCAGTGGCTCGTCAACGTCCTCAACATCCTGACCGGGAATCTCGACCGCCCCGGGGGTGCGATGTTCACCCGCCCCGCTCTGGACATCGTGACCCGCGATCGGGCACGGACGTTCGGGCGCTGGAAGAGCCGCGTACGCGGCCTTCGCGAGTTCGGCGGCGAGCTACCCACCGCGGCCCTGGCCGAGGAGATCCTCACCCCCGGCGACGGCCAGATCCGGGCGATGGTGACGGTGGCCGGCAACCCGGTTCTGTCCACTCCGAACGGCAGCCAGCTCGATCGCGGGTTCGAGAGCCTCGATTTCGCGGTCGCGATCGACATCTACCTCAACGAGACCACGCGACACGCCGACATCATCCTGCCGCCGACCACGGGCCTCGAATGCGACCACTACGACGTGGTGTTTCACGTCCTGGCCATCCGGAACACGGCGAAGTTCTCACCCGCTCTGTTCGACCCGGCTGATGATGCCCGGCACGACTGGCAGATCTACCGTGAGCTGGCCCGTCGTCTGGCGTCCGAGGAGCACCCGTTCGATGAGAGTCTCCCGGCGAATCAGGCCACACCGCTTCAGCTTCTCGACTTCGGTCTGCGCGCGGGTCCCTACGGTGGAGAGGGACTGACCCTCAAGACCCTGGCCGAGGCGGTTCACGGAATCGATCTCGGTCCACTCGAGCCGTGCCTGCCGGCGCGGCTCTTCACCGAGGACGGTCTCGTTCATCTGGCCCCCGAGGAAATCACCCGAGATCTCGCGCGGGTCGAAACGCTGCTCACCGGCGACAACGGGGACGGATTCGACCTGGTGCTGATCGGACGCCGACACCTGCGAAGCAACAACTCGTGGATGCACAACAGCGAGCGATTGGTGATGGGGCCCGAGCTGTGCACGGCACTTCTCCACCCCGACGATGCCGCCGAGCGGGGTGTCGAGTCCGGTCAGCCGGTCACGATCGAGTCTCGCGCCGGGCGCATCGGGATCCGAGCCGAGGTCTCAGATCGAATCATGCCCGGCGTGGTCAGCGTGCCCCACGGCTGGGGTCATGATCGAGACGGCG
>JBHHWO010000142.1:0-10863 GCA_046756565.1 Thermoanaerobaculia bacterium
GAGGGCACGCCTGCTGCCATACGGAGCACCGCGGTACTGCGGCCGGCCCGGTGGACGCGCACCGAGCGGCGGGATCGTACACCTGTCCGATGCATCCGGAGGTCGTCCAAGACGGACCGGGAGACTGCCCCAAGTGTGGCATGAGCTTGGAGCCCGTCGTTCCGCTGGCTGCAGCGGCTTCGACCCAGTGGACCTGTCCGATGCATCCGGAAGTCATCCAGGACGAGCCCGGAGACTGCCCCATCTGCGGTATGGCCCTGGAGCCAATGGGCGTGGCGCCGGAAGACGAGGAGAGCGCCGAGCTCGTAGATATGAGCCGGCGGTTCTGGGTGAGCGCCGTGCTGACCTTGCCGCTGGTTCTCATCGCGATGTCCGAGGCCTTCGGGTTCTCGTTTTTCGAGCGACTCGGGTCTCAGAGGGCGCTGGGACTCGCGGAGCTCCTCCTCGCCACGCCGGTCGTTCTCTGGGGCGGCTGGCCTTTCTTCGTCAGAGGCTGGAAGTCGATCGTCAATCGAAGCCTGAACATGTTCACTCTGATCGGCCTGGGCGTCGGGGTCGCGTACGTCTACAGCTTCGTGGCCGAGGTCGTACCCGGGATCTTCCCGGACTCGTTCCGTGGGGAGGGCGCACAAGTGGCGGTCTACTTCGAGGCCGCCGCCGTGATCACGACCCTGGTATTGCTGGGGCAGGTGCTTGAGCTGCGGGCGAGGAACAAGACGGGGGCTGCGATCAAGGCACTCCTCGGTCTCGCGCCCAAGACGGCGCGGATGATTCGCGAGGACGGTACCGAAGAGGACGTGCCGCTGGAGGAGATCCACCCCGGCGATCGCCTCCGGGTACGGCCGGGAGAAAAGGTGCCGGTTGACGGCGTCGTGGTGAAGGGAACGAGCTCTCTCGACGAGTCGATGGTTACGGGCGAGTCGATACCGGTGGAAAAACGGCCCGGGGATCCGGTCATCGGTGCGACCGTCAACGGAACCGGCTCGCTGGTCATGCAGGCCGAGCGCGTGGGCTCGGACACGCTGCTTTCCCAGATCGTCCATATGGTCGCGGAGGCCCAGCGCAGCCGCGCGCCGATTCAGAAACTGGCCGACGTTGTGGCGGGGTACTTCGTGCCGGCGGTCGTGGTCATCGCTGTGGTGACGTTTGTCGTTTGGGCCTGGGTCGGCCCCGAGCCGGCCATGGCCTTCGCTCTCATCAACGCGGTCGCCGTCCTGATCATTGCCTGTCCCTGCGCTCTGGGTCTGGCAACGCCGATGTCGATCATGGTGGCGACCGGCAAGGGCGCGACGTTTGGGGTGCTGTTTCGCGACGCGGAGGCGATCGAGACCCTCCGCAAGGTTGACACCCTGGTCGTCGACAAGACCGGAACACTCACCGTGGGCAAACCCGAGCTGGTGACCGTGCGTCCGACCGAGAGTTGGGACGAGTCGGGCCTCTTGCGGCTAGCGGCCAGTCTGGAGCGTGGCAGCGAGCATCCCCTGGCGGAGTCGATTGTGGCCGGTGCCGAGAGGAGGGGTCTAGACCTTCTGAGCGCCGACGAATTCGAGTCCGTAACCGGTAAGGGGGTGCTGGGTTCGGTTTCGGGCCGGCGGGTGGCGCTCGGGAATCGCGCGCTTCTCGAGGGACTCGACGCCGATCCGAGTGAGCTCGTGAGCACCGCAGAGGAGCTCCGCGGCGACGGCCAGACCGTCATGTTCGTCGCCGTCGATGGCGAGCCGGCGGGTCTTATCGGTGTCGCCGACCCGATCAAAGACACCACGCCGGAGGCCATCGCCCAGCTTCACCGGGAGGGTGTCCGTGTGGTCATGCTGACCGGCGACAGCAAGACGACCGCTGCGGCGGTGGCGAGGAAGCTCGACATCGACGAGGTCGACGCGGAGGTTCTTCCGGACCAGAAGGCCGCCATCGTCAAGCGATTTCAGGGCGAGGGTCATGTCGTTGCCATGGCGGGGGACGGCGTCAACGACGCGCCCGCTCTGGCGCAGGCGGAGGTGGGAATCGCCATGGGGACCGGCACCGACATCGCCATGGAGAGTGCCGGTGTGACGTTGGTCAAGGGCGATCTGACCGGAATCGTGCGAGCTCGCGTTCTGAGCCGGTCGACCATGCGCAACATTCGTCAGAATCTGTTTTTCGCATTCATCTACAACGCGCTGGGAGTCCCGGTCGCCGCCGGCGTGCTCTACCCGGTTTTCGGGATTCTGCTGAGCCCGATCATCGCCGCGGCGGCAATGAGCTTCAGCTCGGTCTCCGTGGTGGGCAACGCACTGCGCCTGCGCTCCGTACGCCTCTGATGCTCGAGGAGGAACGAGATGGCACACACAAGGGCTGATCTGATCTCTCTCTACCGCAAGCGTGCGGGGAACTACAATTTCACCGCCAACCTGTACTACCTGATCGGCTACCGGGAGTGGGCGTATCGTAAAAGGGCGGTGAGGGCACTGGGCCTTCGGCCGGGGGACACGGTTGTCGAGATCGCCTGCGGCACAGGTCTCAACTTCGGCCTGTACCAAGAGTTAGTCGGTCCGCAGGGCAAGGTGATCGGCGTCGATCTCAACGACGCGATGCTGGCGGAAGCGGCGAAGAGAGTCGAGCGCAACGGCTGGAGGAATACCGAGCTGATCCACGCCGACGCGGCGCGGTTTCAGTTTCCCGAAGGCCCCAACGCGGTTATCTCGACCTACGCAATCACGCTGGTAGCTGAGTTCGACGAGGTCATCCGGAGCGGGTGCGAGGCTCTCTCGCCCGGGGGACGCTTCGCGATTCTCGACTTCAAGCGTGCGGAATGGGCGCCGCAGTGGCTTGTAAGAGCATTCGTCGGGATCACTGCGCTGTTCGGCGTGACGCTGGATCTGGTAGACCGGCACCCGTGGGAGTCGCTCGAGCGGTACCTGCCAGGGACACGTTTCGACGAGCTGTACCTCGGTTTCTCGTACCTCGCCGTCGGCGCCGCACAGTCGAGCCTTTCCGCAATCGCGGAAGGCGCGGGGCCTGCCGATTTTTCATGACTGTAGAAAGGAGCCACTAGATGGGACGCAAAAGAAAAAGGAAGACCGCAAGATCCAGAGCCAGCGAGGCGACGCCCGTTGCCGCAATGCGTTGGCGGTCGCTGCCGTGGCTAGCGATGGCGGCGGGGGCTGTGTTCGCTGTGGTTGCCATAGGTGCTCTCTTGCAGGACGAAAGCGCGGCGGTCGCGTCGCCGATCGAGTTCAGTGATGTGAAGCAACAGACCAGGGAATTCATCGGCTACTACAACTCGATCAAGCTCACTCCAGAACAGGAGCTGATCAAGCGACAGGCGCTATCCAAGGTCCCGGCGCCCTGCTGTAGCGACAACAGCGCATACACATGTTGCTGTCCTTGCAATATGGCCAAGACCTGGTGGGGACTGTCGCATCACCTGATCGTGGATGAAGGGTACGGCGCCGACGGGGTGCGGGCAGCCGTCGAGGGATGGATTGACTTCATCAACCCCAAGGGCTTCAGCGGCGACGCTTGCTACAAGGGCGGTTGCGTGCGGCCGTTTCATCGGAACGGGTGTGGTGGCATGAGCGAGAAGCAGATCGTCTTCTAGGGTAACCGTGCCGTCGTTGGATCCCGTTCTCGGTCGCAGACGGATGCTCAACTGGTTCCTGGGCACCTCGGTAGGGGCCCTCGCGGCGTCGGTGGTCTACCCTGTTGCGCGCTTCGTGAGTCCTCCGCACATACCCGAGGCGCAGACGAATGAAGTTGAGGCGGGACTCACAAACGACCCTGAACTCCTCGACAAGAGCTTCAAGATCGTCCGCTTTGGAGCAGTGCCGGTGATCCTGGTTCGCGTCGCCGAAGGCGACTACCGTGCCTTCAGCGCAACCTGTACCCACCTCGATTGCATCGTGGACTATCCACAGGAAAAGAAGCTCATCTGGTGCTGGTGTCACAACGGGGTGTACGACCTGACAGGCCGCAACATCGCGGGGCCGCCGCCGAGACCTCTGACGCCGTTCGAGGTTCACCTCGTGCCACAGCGGGACGGGCAGGCTCGAAAGATCGTGATTTCAAAGGCGTAACGGAAGAGAACCGAGATGAACAGAGAGCTGAACGCGAGACCTTTCCAGGCGGTCGGCAGGCCAGGCCGATTGTCGGCAGTCCTTCTACTTCTGGGCTTGGCTTTCGTTCCTGTTACGAATGCGGCGTCCAGCAAGATGAGGGCCCAGCAGTTCGAGGATGAAGTGCTCGTCCAGGAGGTTGCTCTTGTCGTGGATTTTTCGAATACGGAGTCGCTTCGAGATCTCGATGAGCTTCGGGCGACCGAAGTTGTCGTGCTCGAAGACGGCCAGGCGAGAAAGGTGACTCGACTGCAACCGATCGCCAGCGTGTTGCCAGCCGCGGATGAAGCGGATGTCGAGGGCGTGACGGTCTGTCCATGGACCGTTCTGATCTATGTCGACGCCGTACTTGCGGACCCGGCCACGATATTCGAAGCCGCTCTCGCTCTCGGCCAGCAAAGCGAATCGCTGACCGAGTTGGGCTGTGTGGGGATTGTCAAAGCAGATCCGATTCCCGAGGTCCTGGTGACCAGCTCGAGGTCGCCCGAGTACGTCGAGAAGATCCTCGTCGATCTCGCCACTGTGGCGAGGGCCGAGAGAGATCGGTTGCCGGCACGACCGCAGCCACCTCCGGGAGAGGAGCGCCGTGGCGCCTCGAAGGTCGAAGCCCAGTGGGACCGCTTGCTCAGCTTCGTGGCAGGTCGTCGGAGCTCCGGGCCGAAGGCGCTGTTCTTGATCTCGGACGGCTTCGCCTTGTCGACAACGGACATCGAGATTCTCTCAGGCCGCGAACGCCTACAGGACGTTCGCGCAGGAGCTAGACCTTTGGCGGATATGGTGGCCGACACCGCCCAGACACTCGCGTCGTACGGATGGCTGACGATCGCCACGCCGCACGTTCCAGGCAGGAGCAAGCCACCCGAGACACGGGACCGGTTCGATATCTGGCGGGACGAGGTCGAAGGACGGATCAAGGCGGGAGATCGTCGCAGTGTTATCAATTTCTTCGGGAGAACGCAGGCGAGCAGGCCCACAGGTGATCTGGACGACCGGCTCTACGAAGCTTACTTGCTGCCCGACTTGGCGCCGCTCCGTGCGCTTGCAGCGGCGACCTCGGGCGAGGTGGTCTGGAGTCAGCTTCAGCTAAACGCGACTCTCGAAAACCTGGGTGAGAGACGGCTCTTGTGGTTCCAGACTACCGAACCCCACGACGGCAGAATCCGGCGCCTTCAAGTGCGCCTCCTCGACACGGGGACGTATGTCGAGGCGCCGTGGTGGAAACGGTCGTCGACTCCCGATCTGGTCGCCGAATCTCGACTGCGACGGCTTCTGGCGGGTGAACCGTTGAGCCCAACCCTCGAGGTGACGGCTCAGGTGCTTCCCGCCCTTTCCGGAAGCGGGGGGATGCGGCCCCAGTCCGAGCTTCGCGTCCGGGTCTCTCCGGTGGCCTTCGGCGATCGTGTCTCGATCGGGCACGTGAGGATCTCGATCGGCTTTGCCGACTCGACCGCCATCCGGTCATTCCAACACCTGATCGACTACGAGGCGTCTCCGTTGGGAGATCCCTGGACCTATACGCTACCCCTTGAGACTGTCGAGGGCACTTCCCGCCTCGCGGTAGGAGTGGAGGATCTGAGTCTCGAAGAGTGGGGAGCGACCATCGTTGAGCTGTCGAGCGCCGGGGACAGTCGTCGGCCGGAGAACCTGTCGGGTGCCGCAGGCGGTCGGCGCCGTGGGCAGCTGGAATGATCCTACCGGGAGGTATGCCATGAACGATTCCTTTGACTCGATTCCCCGCAGTTTCGCTCGGCGAGCGATAGCCGCCGTTGTTCTTATCTTTCTCCTGACGATGGTTGTCTTTCTTTGGGCGGCCTACAGGTCGGAGCGTAGTCTTCACTTCGAGGAGACCTTTCGGCACCTGGAGGAGACCTCGGCGGTCCTGTCCCTTCTTCCGGAACTCCGTGACCAGCCAACGGCCGCCGGTCTTGCCGGCCTGGAGGAGCGGTTGGCTCAGCGAACCGATATCCCTCATCGGCTAGTCATTACGGAGTCGAACTTCGACATCGCCGCTTCATCAGAGGACCCTGCGTCGGGTGGCGATATCAGGAAGACCTTCAGCTTGGTGCCGTATGGCTCTCCTGACTCCGGGCGAGCAATCGGGCGCGACGAAGACGGGCGATGGCTCGCCGCCTCTCTGGCACTCGGCGACAAGAAGTTGTTTCTCATGCGATCCCGGAGCGGCAGCGAGGGGTTTGTCGGCCGCTTCTGGGGAATTCACGGGCTGCACATGGCCGTGACCGTAATTCTCTTCGTCGTACTGCTCGGTTTCCTAGGGCGGAGATACGTCCGGCTCCCGATCGAGCAACTCGCGGCTCATATTCGGAGAGTGGAGAGTGGGGAGTTCGAAAGCCATCCGGAATCGTACGCGAATGACGAGTTCGGCTGGCTGGCGAAGCGATTCACCCATATGGGCCTCGAGTTGAAGAGAGTCGTGGCGCGCCTGGTTCGAACCGAGAAGTACGCCGCTGCCAGCGCCGTGGCGTACGCGGTGGCGACGGAGGCGATGGAGCCGCTCAACTCGCTGAAGCGGCACGTCACCTACCTTCAAGGTCTGGCCAAAGATGATCGAGACCTGAGCACGGTTGCCTCTTCCATCGACAAGGATCGGCGCGAGCTGGTCCTGGCCGTCGTGCGGCTCGAAAAGCTGGGGCCGGCGCCGGAAGGTGTCGAGGTCAATTCGGAAACGGACGCCGCTTCGGAGGTTCCGTACACTTGATCCGACCGGCTGATTCTTGCGGATAGAACTGGCGGTATTTGCAGCAGTGGCCCAACTCGATCGAACCCGTGCGGCGAGCGTTGTGGTAAGTAGATCTCGCGTTCGCGTAGTGACCTTGGCGGTCTTGCTGCTGACGGTGGCGCTGAGCCACTGGATCACGCCCACCGACAACCTCTATCTCCACGCTGTCCACGTCACCATGCGGAAGGCGTTTTTGATTCCCGTGATTCTGGCTGCGATCTGGTTCGGCCTGCGCGGCGCGCTCTGCACCGCTGCTACGGTGACGACTCTCTACCTGCCGCACGTGGCGTATCAGTGGAGAGGCGTCTGGGCGGAGAACCTCAGCCAGTTCGCCGAGGTAGGAGGTATCTGGCTGGTGGCCGTGACCGCCGGCCTCTGGCTGTGCGCGCTGGGAACGCCAGACGAGCGGCGCTCGAGCCGTACTCCGGAAGGCTGACAGCTCTTATCGAGGCGCTCGAGGCCCAGCTGAGATCACTTCATCCCGAAGATCAAGAGACGCCGCAAAAGAAAGACCGGCAGGAAGCTGCTTGATGAGGACCCTATGAACGAATTGATTGCGACCTACACCTCGCTGCCGAACCTGCATCCGGCTTTGGTGCATTTTCCTGTTGCGCTTCTCCCGATCGCGTTGCTGCTGGATGCGTTCTGGTTCCGTTTGTCCACTCAGCGCGAGTGGCTGGATCGGGCTGCTTGCGTGCTCTACCTGGGTGCTGCGCTGGGGGCGGGCGCGGCGTATTGGGCCGGTCGGCAGGCAGCGGAGGCATTGCCACGCCTGGCGTTCCACAGTCAGCTTCATGTCAACGAGCACTCGGATTCGGCGCTCGCGGCGTTGTGGCTGTTGGTTGTTCTCGCTGCCGCTCGCATCGCTGTGTCCTTCCGTGACACGAAGGGTCGTCGCAAGGTCCTTCGTGGGGTACTCGTCCTGATCGCTCTTGCAGGAGTCGCGGTTCTCTATCGCACCGCGGATCTCGGCGGAGGGTTGGTCTACCAGCACGGGATCGGCGTGGTGGAGGGTGACGACCATGGAGCGGTTGATGCGACCGATCCGGACCAGGCGGCGGAGCAACCGGCCGCCTCTTCGCCGGTGCGCACCGACGTTGCCAGCCGCGTCGTCGAGGGGGAGAGCGGCGGCTTGACCTGGGTGCCCTCGCCTGTCGACCGCGACGCTCTTGGTTCGATCCTGCAGTTGGCGCCGGAGTCCGAGCCGGGAGCGGTTTCGTGGGTGGAGCCGACCAATGGTATGGGCCTGGCAGTGGATGGAGAGGCCCTGTTGCTGCTGCCGGGCGTCTTTGGCGATGTCGAGGTGCGGGCGGAGCTCGACCTCGAGGGCTTCGAGGGCGAGGTCGGCCTAGCGCATCATGTTCTCAGTAGCACCCGGGCGAGCCTGCTTACGGTTTCGTTCCCGAAACACGAGGTCACTCTGCTGACCCGCGACGGCGACGAAACCAGGCGGCTCGCTCAGGCGTCCACAACCGTGCCCGATGGACCTTTTCAGCTGATGGTCAGTGCCGCAGGGAGGCACTACTACGGTTTCCTGGGCGAGGAGAGAGTCGTGCACGGGCACGAGCCGCCGCTCCGCGAAGGCGGCGTTGGACTGTTCCTGAGCGGAAAGGGAAGAGTGAGGATTCTCTCGATGACCTTGACGCCCGGCGGCGGGTAGGACCGTGCCATCGGATCACTATCCAGTTCTTCTTGCCCTGGGCATCGCGTTTGCCTTCGGCGGTGCCATGCTCTGGATGTCGAGTCGCATGGGACGGCGGCCCGGGAGTGGAGTCGACCTCTCGCCGTACGAATCCGGCGAACCCCTGCTCGATACATCGCGCAAGCGTATTTCGATCCTCTTCTTCCTCATTGCGATCGACTTCGTTGTTTTCGACGTCGAGGCGGCGTTTCTCTATCCCTGGGTCCTGGTGGTGCGCGAGGGCGGCTGGGAGCTCTTCTGGGCGATGATGGTCTTTGTGTCCTTCGTTCTCGTGGGGCTCGTCTACATCTGGCGCAAAGGCGGATTGGACATCATGAGGTGATCGGTTGAGCTTCAAGTTAAAGACACAGGAACGAGCGGCGTGGTTCGCGCTCGCGGGAGCCCTCCTGGGAGTGCTTGCTCTTCATCCGATAACGATGGTGATCTACTGGCTGGAGTTTCATCAGGGACCGGCAGGTGCGGGTATTGGGCTTTGGTCCTTTCTGGCCGGTCGGATAGGGCTGTCCTTCACACCGGCGATGCTTCCCATGAGTGCCCTCTTTGCGGCGCTCGGAGTGGCCGCAGGGCTAGCCTTCGCCGGCTTTCAGCAGGCTCTGTCGGCAAGGGAGCGTGCGGCGCAGAATCTCCGAGAGGAGTTGGTCAGAGACCTACCTCTGGTGATTGCAGGAGGCGAGACCGAGAAGGTCGAGTTCAAGGAGTCGGTCAGGTGGGATGCCGAGATAAGCAGCGTGAACCGGCAGCTCGAGACTGCAGTTGTCAAGACAGTCGCGGGCTTCCTCAACGCGAGAGGAGGAAGCCTGATCCTGGGAGTCGACGACACGGGTGCGGTAAAGGGACTCGAGCACGACTTCGGCACGCTCAAACGGGCTGACAGCGATGGCTACGAGCAATACCTGATGGGGGTGGTCAAGAAGAGGCTGGGCGGCGACCTCTGTCCCTTGATCCATCTGGCATTCACTCGAATCGCCCGGAGGCGTGTCTGCCGCGTCATCGTCGAGCCCGCTCACCGCCCTGTCTATCTCGAGGAGGCTGGTTCGGCGACGCTCTATCTTCGGATGGGGAACAGCACCCGCCGGCTTGACGTGCGCGAGGCCATCGACCATGTCGCCCGCCGCTGGCCCGGACGGCCGACTGGATCGAGTCTGTTTCGCTGGCTACCGGGACCGGCGAACAGGTGAGTCTCGAGGCGACCGCATGAGCGAGCAAGAGCCCTATCTGCCGGCGCTTCGCTATCGCCGGCTGACTCCTCTCTACGATAGCGTGGTCGGGGTGCTGCTTCGAGAGCGGGCGCTGAAACGACGTCTCGTCGATCAGGCGGCGATCGGCGCCGGCGATCGGGTGCTCGATGTCGGATGCGGCACGGCCACGCTGACACTCATGGTCCAGGCCGAGGTCGGCGATGCCCTCGTCTTCGGTGTGGATGGCGATCTCGAGACACTGGCGCTGGCGCGCCGGAAGGCGGTGGCCGCGGGCACGCGCCTCCGCGTTTGCGCGGCTCTCGCCCAAGATCTACCGTTTGCCGACGGATCGTTCGAGCGCGTCGTCTCGAGCCTCTTTTTCCACCATTTGACCCGAGCTTCGAAGCTCGCTGCTCTCGGCGCGATTCGGAGGGTTCTGGTGATCCGAGGCGAGCTCCATGTCCTCGACTGGGGTAGGGCTCAGGATCCGTTGATGAGGACCCTGTTTCTCTTCGTCCAGTTGCTCGATGGTTTCGAGACGACGACCGACAGTGTCCGTGGCCGGTTGGTGGAGTTTCTGAGTGACGCGGAGTTTGATGGGGTCAGGGAGACCCAGAGGGTACGGACGCTCCTGGGTACGCTGTCCCTGTACGAAGCGGTGGCTCGCGAGAATGAGGCGCGGCGCGAGTTGGAGATGTCCATCGACGAAAACCAGGAGGATGAAAGATGAAACCAAGCGCATTGCTTTTCCTGTTGATCTCAGTCGTCACGGCGGCGCAACCGGCGGCTCGAGCGCAGGAGAGCCCGAGGACACCCATAGAGACCGCTGCCGCCTATCTCACCGCCATGGAAGCTTCGGATCTCGAGGCTGCGGGGGCCCTTTTCGCGGCGGATTCGCTGATCTTCGAGACGGGCGGCGTCGAAGGGACCTGGAGTGCCTACCGCGATCACCACATTGGGCCCGAGCTGGATGCGATCAAGTCGTTTGTGATCTCACACCGACCCCCGGCCGAGCAAGCCAGCGCCGACGGCACCATGGCTTTTGTGGCGTGGCCCATCGAATACACCATCGAATTGGCCGACGGTCGCGTCATCGAAAGCCGCGGCACGGTCACTTTCGTCTTGGAGAACCACGGCCATCACTTCTTGATAAAG
>JBHHWO010000143.1:0-10770 GCA_046756565.1 Thermoanaerobaculia bacterium
GCGGGAATCGCCAAGTGTCGTTCCGAGGCCATTCCACCGCCTAAGACTCCCCGGCGCGGAAAAGGAAATTCCTACCCTGCAAATTCCTACCCTGCGTGGGGAGGCAGCTTGCCGTCATCCTGTTCCTGGATGAGCCGGGCGGCTTCCCGAGCTTCTACGACGAGGGCGAGCCGACCGCGGTGCTTCAGGGCGCCTGGGGCTTCGACCCGGCGAACCCGACGGCGCTCTCCGCCTCCAACGTCAACGATCCGGGCATGGACGCTCCGACCACGACCGAGCTCATCCTCGGCGTCGAGCACGCGTTTCTGCCGGAGTTCGTGGTGGGTGCCAACTACACCATCAGGAACACCACCGACGTCGGTGAGTTCCAGGAGCTCTTCCGCGACGCCAACGGCAACGTGCGCACGATCAGCCGCAGCGAGTACGTCTCCGACGGTTTCACCACCGGCACGCTTCCGGACGGTTCGTCCTACAGCTACGAGACGTTCGCGGCCAACTCGAGCCTCGCCTTCACCGGCGGCACGCTCTTCACCAACGGCCCGCGCGAGATCAACTACCAGGGCCTCTCGGTCAACGCGACCAAGAGACTCGCCAACAAGTGGATGCTGCGCGGCTACTTCAACTACAACCTCCAGGAGGAGTGGGATATCCCCGAGAGCACCTTCGAGAACGACGATCCGAACCGCTTCCAGGACGGCGCTGGCGCTTCGACCCAGCAGTCGACCATCGATGGCGGTCTCTATGTCGTCCAGTCGACGGGCTCGGGCAAGACCGACAACTGGATCCAGTCGACGTGGCAGGCCAATCTCAACGGCCTCTATCAGGTCGCTCCGGATCGTCCGTGGGGCTTCAACGTGGCCGCCAACGTCACCGCGCGTGAGGGCTACCCGATTCCGTACTTCGTGCCCGTTACCGGCAGCGACGGTATCGGTCGAAACATCCTGGCGACCCCGGAGATCGACTCGTTCCGCAACGACGACATCTTCCTGGTCGACCTGCGGCTGGACAAGGAGTTCGCGACAGCGGGCAACACGAGCCTGACCTTCAGTCTCGATGCCTTCAACATCACGGACGAGACCTACGTCCTGCAGCGCTTCGACAACCTGCTGTCAGGCTCGGCAGAGCATCTTCGCGAGACGGTTTCACCGCGTGTCTACCGGCTCGGTGTCCGGCTGAACTGGCGCTAGTGTCCCGTGCGGTAAGTTCGTTGCCACACCGAGAGCGGTGAAGCGTGCGCTGGGCAAGGCGCGACGACTGAGAATATCGGGCATATTCGACAGAGGAGCAACGCCGCCCAGCGGGATGCAGCACCGCTTGAATGTAAAGGAACTTGCCGCACGGGACACTAGTCGCTACGTTGTAGCTATCTATCAACCTACGGCGCCGGGGGACCCTCCCCGGCGCCTTCTCGGTCGCCGTGGCGGTCTGGATCCTGAGGCGGGTCAGTTCTCACACCCACCTCCTATGCTCAGGTCAGACCGTCACGGCGACCTCTTTGCAGCGGGGCCTGCGACGCTATGTTGGCGATCTGCTTCCCGTGGTTGAAGGGGAGACGCCTGGCGAGAACTCTTGTCGGCTGCGCCTATCTCGTTCCGAGCGCTAGCGATGAGGCCTTGCTCCTCCGACCCCGACGGGGATTCGCCAGATCTTCCCGCCGCCACCGAAGGTCGAGGTGGCGTAGATCGAGTGAGCATCGAAGTCGCCCTCTCCGAAGACCAAGCTCGCGACCGATGACATGCCCTCGGCGACCAGCGTCATCTCGTTGGATTCGGGGTCGAAGCGCCAGATCTTGCCTGCGCCGTTGTCTGCGATGTAGATGCGGCCCGTTTCGTCGACTGCAAGCCCGTCTAGCCCTCCCTCTCCGGTTCGAGCCACGACGGCGGCTGGCCCGGCTGGCTGACCGTTCTCGAGCGGCATGGCCCAGAGAGCATCGGAGAATCCGAGCGGTGCCAGGCCCGTGAAGATCTGTGCCACATAGAGTGTCTTGCCGTCCAAGGAGAAGGCCAGGCCGTTGGGGTGCGGCACGGCGTCCGACCAGAGCTCGACTCTCCCAGCTGATCCGTCGTGCAGGGCAACCCGATAGATGTTGTGGGTGAAGTCATCCGAAACAAGGTAACTGGTGCCACCCTCCTCCATGAGGATGAAGTTTGGGTCGGCGATTCCGGTGGCCGCGATGCTGCGTCGGCCATCTGGCGATACCCGCCAGATGATCCCGTCGTCGTTGGGTCCGTGTCGGAGCATCGAACTTGGTCCGAAATCTGCGGCAAGAATGTCCGTCTCGCCGATTCCTGCCTGCCCGAGATGAAGGAAGACAGCGGTGATCAGCTCGACCGAGCCATCGGGCTTGGCCTCCCAGATCGCTCGGTTGGCGCCGATGAACAGCCTTCCCTCGGCATTGAAGGTGAGTCCCTCCGATGCGACGAACTCGTCGATGAAGAGCTCGGGCGCCACTGGAAGGGTCTGCCCCCTGCATTCCGACGTTGAACTGAGGATCGGCAGAAGGATCAAGGCGGAGTAGAGCGCACCTTTCAGCAACCGCATTCACGAACCTCTTGGTTCGAGGCTATTCGGTCACGGAATGGCGTTCTTGAACGCTCTGACCTTCAACCCGTCGCTCGAGCCGCTTCTCCATCGTAAACAGTAAACAGGGGTGTACCCAGCAGATCCGCAGAAGGCTCCTCGACCCTTCGCAGACCGAAGCGCTCGTAGACGAGAATCGCTCCCGTCAAGAATGGGGTTGTGCTCAGGTACAGTCGTACCAGGTTCCGCCGGCGTGCATAGGCCTCGGCTCGTTCCAGCAGATACCTGCCCAGTTGACGGCCCCTGGCCGCCGGCACTTGCGGCCATGCCACGCAGGTACAGTCCGCTATCGGTGGGCACGCCGGAGAGAGTACCCACGGCTCTGGCTCTCTCCTCGGCCAGCCAGATCGGTCCCTCGTTCATTCGCCGAAGGACCTCGGCCGCTGTGACTACAGTCGCCCGGAAGGCTCGAGCTGTGTAGAGGTGCCTGAACTCCGCAAAAGACGCTTCGAGCACCGAGGCGATCCTCTCCGCATCGGCTGCAACAGCAAGTCGGATCAGGCCCGAGGTCTGTCCCTGGACTTTCGATCTCATGCTGCTTCAACCGTCTGAGCGAGACTCCCTCGCGAGCTGTGAGCCCGGCTTCCCAGGGACCAGCTGGGTCGAGGGCGGCCTCTAGCGGACTCCATCACGCTCTGAGTTCGTGGGAAGACTCGGCCATCACTCGTCGGGCTGAGATGGATAGCATCGGCAGCTCGATGATCCTCTCCAGGTTTCCTCGGCGCATTGCCGGTATTGCTGGTATGCGATCGATCCGTATCGGAAGCCCTCCGAATAGACGATGGCTTCGCGCTCAACATCGACCAGATAGTCCGTGCCGGCAACTCGACCCCACCAGACGCGAACCAAGATCAGCTTCTCATTGACCCAGGATAGCTCCAGCGCCTCCGTCCCGTCCGCACCGATCAGCAACAAGTAAGGACGTTCGCTGTATACCACCACGGTCGGCCCTCCAGCTCTGTTCTCCACCCGATAGAAGGCATACGCGCCATTTGGCGACATCACTGGAGACGGCGCGTCCGAGGGGAGCGCGCCTTGCCGGCTGATCGCGAGTCTCTCGCCCTCGTGGCCGGGGTCGGCGTAGATTCTGGGTTTCGTCCAGCAGTTGGGACTCGTGTGAAACGCGTTGGCGGAGTGACGTCGCAGTTCTGCCGGACTGCGCCTCCAGTCGGTCGAGACAGCCTGAATGAGGGCCACAGCGATAAGGAAAGCTGGAAGGACTCGAGCAGAGGCCGGCAGGAACGCGTAAGCACCAGGTCTCGGGGGCACCTGACTTCGGTTCTTGGTTCCAAGCAGGGTTCCATCCGGAGCGATCATCAGGGATCCGGAGTCCTTCCCGAGGACGATGGGAGCCGTCTGCGACCGAGGGTCCGAGTCAGTCGTCGGCGGTAGCGGCCTGGCGGCAACCCATAGACTTCTCGTAGCCTTCGAGTTAGGTGTGCTTGATCCGAGAATCCGAGGTCAGAGGCAATGGAGGCGATGGGCGTGTCCTCCGTGGCCAACCTCCGTGCAGCCTCTTCAAGCCGCCGACGGCGAATGTAGGCGTCGGGTGACTCTGCGAGCAGCCGTTTGAAGCTGGCTCGCAGCCGCCCTGGGGACGCTCCCGTGGCCAAGGCCAGCTCTTCCATCGGCGGAGGCGACTCCAGTTGGCCGTCGAGTAGGCGCGTTGCTTCCGAGAGGAGCCTTGAGCCACCATCGGCATTCCTCTTGGCGGAGCGGGAAAGAGACACCAGGAACTCTAGAGCTACCGCTTCAATCAAGAGATGGGGAGCCCGTCGGCTCCGCAAGAGAGCGACCAGTCTGAGGGCAGCGGATCTCGAATCGGGAGCGAAGAAGTGACCTGGCGCCTCAAGTAGGCCAAGTTCCGACACGATGCGTCCAAGCCTCTCCGCGAGGACTTCAACATAGAGAACCACCGTGGGAGACGAGCCGATGTGATCAGAGTGAGGAACACCACCCGGCTTTTGGATGACCGTGCCAGGTCCGGCTCGACAGGTGTGTCCCTCGAACTCTTCCTCGAGCACGCCGCCGAGCACGAAGAGGACCCCTGCTTGTTCATGAGAATGCAGCGGCAACTCGGTGTTGGGCCGATGGTGGCTGACCTCCACCCTCAGTCCACCGACGCCGACGCGACCATCGACCAGCCCTCGGGAAGCTCCGGACAGGCACGGTACCTCGTCCCGCTCTCTCAGGCCGCGCCTGATCCTTTCCACCAAGACCTTCTCAGAACGGTTGACTTCTTTCCGGCCTCGCGCGGTGCGATCGCAGATACACGACGAGAGTCAGCAAGGCGACAATCGGTAGTGCCAGCAAAGTGTGCTCCGTGTGGAACACACCGAGGTCCCAAGGGCGCTTTGAGATCGGAAACCCCGGGAAGTAGGCGCCCGGGACGACGTGGTCTTGCAGGAGGTCGATCGCTATGTGGAGAAGGCCGCCGGAGGAAAGCTCTCTGAAGAAGAACATGCGCGACGCTTTCGGCGCGAGGGCTGCCAGCCACGCCACAAGGAGGCAGAAGAGGAGGGGTGAGTGGAAGGCTGTAAGAGCGTCCGGGAGCCACCTCGGGACAGTAATCGACAGCCAGTTGGCCGCTGGTCGCAGGATCACGATAGGGAGATTGGAGATGATATCGGGAAGAAGCGCCCCAAGCGCGACGTTGCTGAGCCGCCACTCCCTATTCCGGCGGATCGGCAGCCATCCGGCAGTGAGCAGGTGCGTGAGCAGATCGGCCACTACAGATTCCTCAGGCGAATTGTCGATGAGCCTCGAGCGGTCAGTGCTAGCCAGGCCAAACAGGCAGCGACGGCGCTGAGCCACTTGAAGCGGCGCAAGCGGTGCACATGACTTCTCGTCACCGTGAGGCCAGGTTTGCGATGCTCGAGCTCGAGACTGACCACCGAACCTGCTCGAGCCCCATTGATCCGGCCGGACAGGTTGTATGTCTGACCCCGGTGGCGTACCTGCAGAGGGTTTACGTCTACGACGACGCCAAACGGGATGTACACAACGGGCACCTCGAGCGTCGAGAGCTCTCCAACCTCACTGACCTCTACCTGTACCTCATCAACCCTTTGGGCGTAGTCGTAGGCGAGGTAGCCGAGGAGAACTGGCGTCAAACCGACGTGAAGACGCCTGAGCCACTGATTCCGAGTCACTACTCTAATCGCCGTCGTCGGGCAATGGCGCGAGTCGAGCGAAGAAGCCGCCTGCCGCATACCGGCCCCCTCGAACGCGAATCGTCACCACGTGGGACCCCGCCGGTATGCGGATTCGGTCGTTGGAATAGTGTTCTCGATTCCAACCGAAGTCGTACCAGGCGAATCGCTGTGCATAGCCGTATCCGGCGAACCGGTCGTCGACCCAAACGGCTGTGTCGTCGGCCGAGGAGAGCTCGAACGCCACAGGTGAGTCCGAAGTGATTCGAGTACGGAAGTAGGCCACCGTCGCGGGGCCGATGAAGTCGACCACACGCGACGTTATGATTGCTCCCCGAGCGTCCGTGTGAAAGGGACGCCACCGAAACGATCGGCCGGCCTCTTCGACCAGCACGACCTTCGTCGGGGCCACCTCCAGCATTCGATCGGCTTGCGTCAGCGGGCCGAGGACTTCCCACTCGGTGACCAGCTGCTCCGGACGATACGCGAGATTCCTGGGCAGCCGCGGGCCACGGTAGCTAGGCTGTTCGAGCGGTACGGCGCTGAGATTGTCGACCCATACCGGGCCGCCGACCCCGCGCGGTTTCAGGCCGGCGAGTCCTTCGCTCCCCTCGTAGAGGTCAAAGGTAACTTTGGGTGTGCTTACGTCGCCGACGTATAGGTGAGCCTCCGGACCGGAAACCTCGAGCGCGAAATGCTGCCACTGGCCCACGACTATCGCGTCTCCGTTCTCCAATGGAGTCCTGAATTCCTCGTACAGGCTCCGCCCAGGATTCCAATCGCGCCGCGGGTTGGCTCTTACGTAGGAGCCATTCCCCTTGATGTAGATGCTGCCTAGATCCTCGCGCCCACTCTCGCTCCGCACAAAGTTGTAGATGAAGCCCAGATAGCTATGTTCGTTGGTGGGAAACAGGACGTCTCCTTCCAGCCGGTAGCTACCCCAGGTGTCAGAGCCCGGAAAGAGAGCGTGGGTTCTCGGTCCCGAGGGCCGCATCTGGAGGACCTTTCCATGGGTCGGGTCGCCAGACTCGACCACTGTGAATCCCTCCGATGACTCGAAGTCCCAGTCCTCGAGTCCCTCTTCAAACCCGGTTGCGAAGTAGGGCCTAACCTTCTCCCACACCTCTGCGAGTTTTGCCAGACTCGGAGAAGTGATGTATTCACCCTGCGCCTGCACGTAGGCCTCGCGAAAGTCGACTTCACCCTTCTGACCGAGCAAGAAGAGCACGCCCACCTCTCGGTCGCCGGGATAGGCGGCCCAGACCTCAGCGCACACAGGGACTCTCCTCGTCCGACTGCCCAGCTGGATCCCGTCTTGCTCGCCGCAGTCGTTCTCCTCCCAGCACACCTCGGACCGACCCATGGTGAGGCTTTGAAACCAATGGCCGAAGGGTAGGTCAGGAAGGCCGTCGTGCAAGTCGCTTGCACGGATCCTCTTGAGTGCTTCAATGTTGGTGGTATCTCGAGTCTCCGGACAGCCGACTCCACCGCTGCTCCAGATAGGGGGTGCCGCGCAGACAACCACGGAGAGCAGAGCCAGAAGGCTTCGGTTGACCGTGGTTCTCGCTATGTTCGTTTCGAACATGTAGGTGCTCCGCGTGAGCCCCTTCCATGAGACCAGAGATCCGACGAACGGCGCAATGGCCTTAGCGCAGGCTCTCTGGTACTTTTCAAATATGGGCGACCTCAAGGGGCCAATACGCCTTGAGCGCAACAAGTACGGGATGGACTTGGCGCTTGACGCACGGTTCACGAATCAGGAGCCCACCTACCGTACTCGGACTCCGCACAGCCTCGATTTCTGGGAGATCCAGCTTGTTCTGGCGGGCTCTCTAAGAGCACGGCTGGGTGGCGGTCCGCCGGACCGCTCTGAGGCCGGCACGATACTCGTCACTCCTCGCCTTCAGACTCGCACTCTGGAGCTGACGCCTTCCTGTCACCGGTGGCTACTTTGCTTCGCTCCCGACGCGCTTGAGGAACTGCGAGACCCTCTGTTGCCCTATCGTCTGGGCTTCCTTCGGCACGGAGAGGCCCGGCGGAAGATCCAGGCCGATCGAAAAACTCGCGACTGGCTGGTCGATCGGCTAGGTGAGATGACCGGAGAGCTCGCCCAGCCCGATGTGAACACTCCGGCCCTGCTCGGGTTTCAGCTCGCCGAGATTCTGCTCAAGTTGAATCGACTCCACGCGAAGGGCGGTGGAGTGGCACACGAAGCGACACCGAGCCCAACCGCACTCAAGTTTCTCGAACTGCTCGAGGAGAGATATATGTCCACGCGACGCGTCGCCGATTATGCGGCGCTTCTGGGCGTGTCGGCTGGTCATTTGCGAAACCTGGTCCGCAGGGAGTTCGGCGAAGCACCCAAGGCACTGATCCTCAAGCGGGTCCTCGCGGAGGCGCAGCGACTCCTTCTCGGCACCAATCAGACGATGTCAGCGATTGCCGACTCGCTCGGTTTCAGCGACGAGTCGTACTTCTCGAGGTTCTTTTGCGATCGGGCGGGGCTTCGACCAGGGGAGTTTCGCTCAAAGGGACTCCAGTCCGGAGGTATCTGCGCCCGAGCAATCCAAGACCACCGCAGGAGGCGTATGCCTGTTCGGACAGGGGTCTGTGATGGCGCGAAGCACCGTTCGTTCAATACGGGAGAAACCTAGGCGGCGCCTCTGGCTATTGTGGACAGTCCTAGTGACTGCACTATGTGTCGGAGCGGCTCCGCTGGTCTCGGGCGATGGTACGGACCTCCTCTCGCCGGCAGAGGTCGAGGAGGATCTGCGCTATCTTCACCGTCGCATTCAGGAGCTGCATCCCAGGGGGCTGAGTGGAAGTCAGGAGTCAGCATGGGCTGCCCTTCGTAGCCGAGCCTTGGCTGATCCGCTCAGCGGCCAGCCGGCCCGGTTGTATGCAACCGTTCTAGAACTCGTCTCCGTATTGAGGGACGGTCATATGGACGCCTATCCACCCACGGAATGGGAGTCCGTGCGCAAGGTCTATCCGCTGAAGATGGTTGCATTCCCGGACGGACTCTACGTTGCAGCTGCGGCACCGGCTTACCGGAGCGTCGTCGGGAGTCGGGTCGTTCGTTTCGGGTCGATGCCTGTTCTGCAAGCCATCGACCGGATGTCGCGCCTCGTGCCTTCCGACAATGAACCGGGCAGACGAGAGTTGCTGGAGGACTACCTCAGGATGCCGGCACTCCACTACGCACTAGGCCTTTCTGACGCTCAGGACTCGGGAGAGATGACCGTGGAGTTGGCTGGCGGCGACGAGATGGAGGTTCTTCTGTCGGATCCAGGTCCAGGAACCGGCTCTATCCCAGTGGGGCCCCCGCGCAGGCCTGTGCCCGAGGGCTGGGTGGATTCCCGGGAGTTGCCTGGGGTGCCGCCACTCTGGCAACGCTCCCTTGGTAGTGACTACTGGTTCGAATACGTCCGTGCCACGGACACAGTCTACTTTCAATTCTTGAGAGTTCGTGATGGCAAGGAGAGCCTCGAGGGGTTCAGTAGGCGTTTGTTTCGGCGGATAGCCGAAGTGAAGCCTCGGCGCCTGGTCGTAGACTTGCGATGGAATCGAGGCGGAGACTCGAGGCTGACGCAGCCCCTTCTCCATGGGATTCTGAGAAGCGAACTGCTCGATCGGCCGGGATCCCTTTTTGTACTCACTTCCAACTACACGTTTTCGGCGGCAGTGTCTTTCGCGGCCGACTTGGAGCGACATACTCACGCGATCTTTGTCGGGGAGGCGACGGCAGCACCTCCGAACTACAGCGCCGAGGCGAGGCTCATTGAGCTACCGAACTCGGGTATCGAAGTGGAGTGTTCAACAGCTTATTGGCAGCACTCAGATCCTAGAGACCGCCGGAGGTGGATCCAGCCTGACATCACCGCGCCAATCACCTGGGAGGCTTTTGTTTCGGGTCGTGACCCGGCCATGGCCCTGATACTTCATCTCGACCTCGGTAGTCTCAACCGCGACTTCTCCACGCCGCCGGTGGACAACTGGTCCCGTCGCCAGCGCTAGCGGGGCGTGACGCCTTTGTATCGCCGCCGATTCAAGACGCGGCACTGGGCAGTGGCTATCGTCGTCGGGCAGCCGGAGGGCCTCGCCCTTTGGCCCTCGGATCTAGCACTCTAATTCACTAGGCGGCGACGAGTACCTGCATGAGGTTTAGAGAACTTTTTGTAGCGAGTCTCCTGGCACTTGTGTCCTCGGTATCCGTGGCGGACCCGGAAGGGGTGTGGCCGCGACGGGTGCTCCTCACCAATGACGACGGCGTCCGTGAAGGACGACTCCATGCTTTGGCGGAGGCGTTCGCACAGACCACCGAAACGTGGGTAGTGGCCTCGTTCGAAGACAAGAGCGGTAGCTCAAACTACATGAGACTTGGGAAGTATGAGCGAACTCTGCTAGTGCGTCGTCTGAGAACCCAGGAACGCTTGAGCGTCTACGCTGTGGCAGGTTTTCCAGCCGACGCGGTTCTCGTTGGTGTCCGAGGGCTCTTGGCGGACACGCCGCCCGATCCTGTCGTCTCTGGTGTCAACGGCGGCGACAATCTGGGCACGGATGGCTGGTGGGGATCCGGGACCATCGGCGCGGCCAGGGCAGCGGCCTTTCTCGGCATTCCCGCCATAGCAGTGTCGGGTCTTGACGACGGCGACAAGGACATGGTGCGCAGAGTGACTCGATGGGTTGTCGAACTCAGCAGGTCGAAGGCCGCGCGCAAGCTCGAGCCGGGACAGTATCTGACGGTCGCATTTCCGCAGATACCCGCTTCAGAGATTCGAGGGGTGCGGATCGCGCCAAGGATGCCGTCAATCGTCGACGTTTCGTTGGAGCGACTTTCGCGCCTTGACGGGGAGGAGTCAGGTGACGAGCTTTGGACGAGCGCCGGCCGCTGGGCCAGCGCGAACTCCGCTTCTTTTGGCATTCCCTGGAGACAAACCATGTCACTTCGCCTGAGAGCCGTCTCCTGGCTCGCATTGCTCACTGGCGCCTGCATCCCCGCAGAGCCTCCAACCCAGACTGAGAGCGCGCGGAGCCT
>JBHHWO010000144.1:0-10748 GCA_046756565.1 Thermoanaerobaculia bacterium
GGCCCCATGGCGCTCGCAACGCGACCGTCTCGACTTCTGCCACGGGCTGCTAGAGGGTGGTCACTGACGCCGCTCCGGGACCATCCCTAGTTGATCGAGGAGTCGCGTGTGGGCTCCGGCGCCTCCGCCAGCGGCCCAAAGCTCTTCTCGTAGCGCTCCAAGTTTTCGGCCAGGGCGCGCACGATTCTCTTGAGATGGCCCGGGCTGGTGACCAGGCGGGCCGTGACGATCGCCTGCGGAGGGACCGCGTTGATGAAGTCGAGAATGAACTCCTCTCTCGTATGGGTGACTCGAAGGAGATTCGAGTAGCGACCCTTGAGCTCTTCGTCGCTCACCTTGACGTTGAGTCCCTTGGCTTTCTCAGACATATTTTCCTCCGGCGACGACCTAGACGTCACCCGGTTGTTCGGACCACTTCACGCTGCCTTCGAACTCCCACTCGTGCCTGGGGAAATACACCCCCACTCCCTGCTCGCTCGCGGTCATCGTGAAGCTCAAGATCCTGCGCTGGTAGTCATAGGCGTAGCCGTCTCTCGCGTGAACGGCCACGTCCAGCGAATACTCTCCCGGCGCCAGCCGCAGCTCGGGGCAAGCGATGCGCACGATGACATCGCCGCTCAGCGAGTCGGATTCGAAGCCGGCCAGGGTCGTATTGGTGCCCCAGCATTCGACTCCTCGGAAGGTGAACATGCCGACTCCGAAGACGAAGTCCTCCAGGTCTCTATGGGCGCGAACCTTGATCTCGATCGTGACCCTGTCCCCGGTACGAAAGTCGTAGCGCTCCTCGCCGCTCGCCGTCAGCAGGCGGGCGGCCAAGACCTCGGCTTCACGCGTTCCCCAGCGCAGGATCTCCTCGCCGTCGCCACCCTCCTCGGTTGGTGATTCCGTCTCCTCTCCTGACTCGGGCTCGGGCGGCGACTCGGTCTGAACTGCCTGTTCACGGTGTTGCTTGGCTTCCTGGTGGACTCGACCCTCCTCCTCGGCCACGGCTCTCCGGTAGGCATCGACGACGTGGCGCGGGTCGCCGACCAGGCGTTCGCACCCGTTCTCCATCCACAGGCAACGATCCGCGAAATCCTCGACCAGTCCCAGAGAATGGCTGACGAGCAAGACGGTGTTGCCGCGCTCCAGAAACTCCTCGATTCTGCGAATGCACCGGTGCGCGAACGCCTCGTCACCCACAGCCAGCACTTCGTCGACAAGCAAGATGTCGGGATCCGTATGAATCGCGACCGAGAAGCCCAACCGAACATACATGCCCGACGAGTAGTTCTTGACCGGCTCGTCCATGAAGTCGGCGAGGCCGGAGAACTCCACGATCTCTTTGTAACGCCTCTCGATCTCACGCTTCGACAAGCCGAGCACCGCTCCGTTGATGAAGACGTTTTCCCGGCCCGAGATCTCGGGATGAAACCCGGCCCCCAGCTCGATCAGAGCGGCGACGCGCCCGTTGACGCGCATTTCGCCGGCCGTCGGCTTCAGGATTCCCGCAACCATCTTGAGCAGGGTCGACTTGCCCGAGCCGTTGGCGCCGATCACCGCGAACGCTTCGCCCGGGCTCACCGCAAAGTCGAGATCGCGCACCGCCGGAATCACTTCATCGGGCCTCAAGCCCTCGGTCAGAGCCCGGTCGAGCAATGCACTCTTCAAGGTGCGCAACCTGTAGCCCGCGGACATGCGCCGATAGCTCTTGGCGAGCCCGATGGCCTCGATTGCGTAGGTCAAACGGCTTCCACCAAGCTGTCGGCCAGACGCGCGAAAAGCCAGGTGCCGAGCGTCCAGGCGATCAATGCCCAACCGACCATCTGTCCCAGGAGAAGCGGCTCGAGATTGAGCCCCTTGAAGACCACCTCCTGAAAGGCGGTGGAAAAGGGCGCGAACGGGTTCAGCCAGCCGATCGCCCAACGGCCCCACTCCGCGCCAATGAAGGACAGGGGAAAGAGCACGGGCGTCAAGTAGAGAAGCACCGCGAGCACGTTGGTCAGAATGTCCTTGACGTCCTTGAAGTGTACGTTGAGAGCCGAAAGCCCGAGCGTCAGCCCTCCGATGACGAGGAACTCGAGGCCGACGACAAGCGGCAACCAGACCAGCCCCCAGCCTCCGACCGAATACCCGAGATAGCGCCCAATCAGAAGTCCTCCGGCCAGCACCGGCACGGCGAGGAGGAAATGAACCAGGTTCGAGAGCACGAACATCATCGGCAGAATCTCGGCCGGAAACACCGCTTTGCGGATCAAGCCGGCTCCGGAGAGCAGGGAATCCGTGCCTTCGAGAAGCGAGGTCGCGACCCAGATCCAGGGGAACAGGCCACACATCAGAAACAGCGGATAGGGATCAGTGTCTCCGGTCGCGAACTTCGGTTGAAAGATGTAGGTAAACACGAACGAGTAGACCGCCAGCAGCAGCAACGGGTTGACCAGCGACCAGAAGAAGCCCAGAAACGAGCCCCGGTACCGCGCCTTGAGCTCTCGCGCCACCAGGGTATAGAGCAGACTGCGGTATTGCAGCAGGCGACGACTTACATCCAGCATGTGGACTCGATCAGTGGATGCTGCCGAACCATCCGACCCAGGACCGAGCGGTCATCGGTGAGCACCAGATCGGGAAACCGCTTCAGCTTCGACCGGTCGGCAGCCTACCCGCTATTGCGACGGCGCTGGGCCTCCTCGAGCCGCCGCAGCCTGTCGAGAAGTTCACGGCGGCGCTGCTCGATGTCCTTTTCGTAGTCCTTCAGGGTCGAATCCTCGACGACATAGACGCGCGGAAACTTCTGTACGTCTCCCCGCTCGTCGAACTGAATCGTGCCGGTCACTCCGGTGAAGTCCCGCAGGCCGCGAACCTCCTTCCAGAGCTCCGTGGGGATCCTCTCCCCGCGCTTGAACGCCTCCACCAGCACCATCAGCGCGTCGTAGCCGTGGGCGGCGTAGAGATCCGGATTGAGACCGTACTTATCGTGGAACGCGTTCACGAAGGCCTGGATCTTGGGATCGTCGCTGGTGGCGTCGAAAGCCGCCTGGGTCAGAAATACCCCTTCGCCCGACTCGCCGGTCTGCTCGATCGCCGCCGGTGCCGCGAAGGCGGATGTGGTCAGAATTCTGCCTTTGTAGCCCTTGCTACGCAGCTCCATGATCATCTGGCCGATATCCTCGGCAAAGGCCGCGAGGTAGACGCCGGCCGCATTCAACGACACGACCCGTTCGATCAGGCCCGACAGGTCCGCGCCCGCCGGATACTCGATCACCTCCATGACCTCGCCGCCGTTGCGCTCGAACTCGGACTTGAAAACCTCCTTGATCCCCCGCGCGTAGGTGTCCGACTTCGAGACGATCACCGAAGTCGGCATCTTGAGCTTTTGCGAAGCGAAGTTGCCCATCTTCGTGCCCTCTCGGGAATCGGATGGAAAGACGCGGTAGAAGTTCTTGGAAATGCCGGTCAGCTGGGGATTGGAAGCCGAGGGCGAGATCAGAACGCGATCGTAACGGTCGGCGACCGCTACCATCTCAAGCGCCTCGTCCGACATCACGCCGCCGATCACCGCGGCCGCGCCGGCGTCGATCTCCTCCTTCAACTTCGCCGCCGCGGTTTTGGGGTCGCCTCCGGAATCCACCACCGAAAGCTCGATCTGAAACGGCAGGTCGGGTTGCGCCTGGAGCTCTTCGAAGGCCAGCTCTACGCCTTTCTTGACCGCCTGGCCATAGATCTCGAAGGCCCCCGTCGCGGGCACGATAGCCGAGAACTTCATGACCTCGCTTTGTTGACATCCGAGAAGCGTCAGCGAGATTCCGAGACATGCCAGGTACTTTCGAGTCATAGCAAACTCCCGCGAGACTTAAGTTGAGTTGTCAGGATATCAACCTTTTCGACAAAGTTCGCCTCCTCGATATTCGACTCGCCGGACCGTCCCGCGGTTCCAACCGACCAGGGCCACAGCTACAATGAAAGCATGACCGATGAGAGCAGGATTACGCTTCGATGTCCCGACTGTGACAGCCATCTGGTGGTCGACGTCAAGACCGGCGAGGTGCTCTTCCACAAGCCGAGAAAGGCTCCGGTCGCCGGCGGCAAGGACTTCGATCAGCTCCTCGACCAGCTCGACGAAGACAAGGCGCAGGCCGAGGATGTCTTCAACAAAGAGGTGTCCGCTCTGAAGGACCGCGACCGGCTGCTCGAGGACAAGTTCGAGGAGGCCCTAAAGAACGCCAAGGAGTCACCGGAAGACGAGCCTCCGCCCCGCCCTTGGGATCTGGACTAGGCTTCACCAGGGCCTTGGGAATCACAACGATGAAAGCTCAATCGCTCGGGACCGCCCTCGACCTTGCCTCCTGCTTGTAAGGGGCGGAAATCGTCGCAGATTCAAGGCGTGCGACCAACGGGCGACGTAGCCGTACTCAAGTACGGCGAGGAGCACGGTGGGACGCACAACGCCGAAGATGCGATGGTTCTCGCCCCTTACAGGCGGAAGCTGAGGTAATAGGACCGCCTCCCCCGCCGTACCACCAACAACAGCCCACCACGATCCAGCGCCCGGAGCACCTCGCGTGCGAGGCCCTCGACGGTCTCCACTCGCTGACCGTTGGCGCCCAGGATTAGATCACCCCTCTTGAGTCCCTTCCGATCCGCGGCCGAGCCCCGGCGAACTCCGACGATGGTCAGGGAGCCCCGCATCTGTTCGACGAACACGCCCACCTGCGACTGCAAGTAACTGACGCCCAGATCGACCGGCGGCAGCGCCACCGACAGCTGGAGCCGGCTCTCGGAGCCGTCGCGCCAGACCCTCACCCGAACTCGACTCCCGACAGGCACCGAGTAGATCGAGGTCATGACGTCCTCGCGCGACGAGACGATTCTCTCGCCCACCTCGAGCAGGATGTCGGTTGAGCGGAAACCGGCTCGCGCCGCGGGTGAGCCGGGGTGGACGCGTTCAACCAACACGCCGCGATCGAGCGGCAGATCGTAGCGACGGGCGAGCTCGCGGTCGAGGCTCAGCAGGCGCAGACCGGTCCAGATCGGCTGCAGTGATCCGTAGCGAAGCAGATCGTCGACGACCCGGCGAGCGCGATCGGAAGGTATCGCGAATCCGATGCCCTCGGCGCCGGCGACGATCGCGGTGTTGATCCCGATGACGTCGCCGTCGAGGTTGACCAGGGGGCCGCCTGAGTTGCCCGGGTTGATTGACGCATCGGTCTGTAAAAAGTCGGTGTACAGGTTCTCGCCTGACTCGGCGGGAACGGCTCGGCCCCGGGCCGAGAGTACGCCGGTGGTTACGGTGTTCGAGAGGCCGAGCGGGTTGCCCAGTGCAATGACGGTCTCACCGATCATAAGATCCGAGCTGGAGCCCAGCTCGACAGCCGGGAGGTTCCTGCCCTCGATCTTCAACACCGCCAGATCCGCGTCTCGGTCGAAACCGAGCACGTCCGCCTCGATCTCACGACCGTCGTCGAACGTCACCAGGATGCGTGACGCGTCCTCGATCACGTGCGCGTTGGTGACCACCGTGCCATTGGCGGCAATCACGAAACCCGAGCCCAGCGACTGGACACGGCGCCTGCGGCCGAACAGCTGGCCGAAGAACGGATCCGCTTCCCGAACGATTGCCTCCGCCGAGATGTTGACCACCGCTGGCGCAACGCGCTCAACGATCTCGACCACCCGCGAGCGGCGGCCTTCTGCGGCGCCGGCCGGATCGAATAGCAGCACGACAAGCGTCGCGGTGAAGAACGCTCTGCTCACGCTTCGGTCGCCGGCGCCACCGCAATCGGCGCGGCCAGAATCTGATCCGGGATACCGAAGCTGTCGACCAGGGCCTGTGAATCCGAACGCAGCTCGTGGGAGATCCGCAGAACCAAATCTCGTATCGCTTTCGCCTTGGTGCCTTCAAAGTAGCCGTTGGCCAGAAACCAGCCCCGGCGGCGCTCGAGGCGCCACAGGCAGTACAGAGATGCAACCCGGTCGAGAATGTGGCCGACCTCATCGCCGCGGTTCTCGCTGGCCACCTGAAGCACACTCTCGGCGACGACCCGTTCGATGTGGGCGCCGGCAAGTCGCAGTGCGTGATCCTGACACTCGTTAAACGCCTCGAATGTCCCCATTCCCCGCGACAGGCGCCTCCGAAGCCGCCCTGCCAGGGTCCCGAGCAGTCGCTCTTCCCGGTACTGGAAGGCCGCGTTGAGAAACTCGGGATCTTGCAGGTGGTCATCGTCGGTCCTGCGGGTGATCACGGGGTTGAGCTCGGAGACCATCGTCGCAGCCAGCGACGCTGCCAGCTTCACCAACCCACCGACTCTCAGGTCGGTGAACTGGTGCCGATACTCGGTCAGCCGCGCCTTTGCCACCAGCAGCATGAGCACCGTGTTATCGCCTTCGAAGGTGGTGAAGACATCGGTGTCGTCACGCAGACGGCAGATGCGATTCTCGGCCAGGAACCCCTGCCCGCCGCAGGACTCGCGACACACCTGCAGGGTTTCGACGTTGAAAGCGGAGGCATAGGCTTTGAGGCCGGCGGCGAAGGTCTCGACCTTGCGAGTGTCCTCCCTACGCTCGAGAAATTCGCGCACCAGACGCTTGTGCGCAAAATCGATCGCATACGCTCCGGCTACCCGGGGCAGTAGTTTCCGCTGATGTGCCTTGTAGTCGAGAAGCAGGGTTTCGGGCCGTCCAGGGGCTCCGAACTGCCGCCGCCGGTTCGCGTATCGAACGGCGATCGCCAGAGCCGTTTTCGCCGATGAGACCGAGGCGGCCGCCACACTGATCCGCCCACCCACTAGTGTGCCCAGCATGGTGAAGAAGCGCTTCGAGGGACTCGCGATCTCACTCGAGTACTTGCCCTCGCGGTCTACAGACGCGAACCTGTCGAGCAGATTGCCGCGTGGAACTCGAACGTCCTCGAAGCTGATTCGGCCGTTGTCGACGCCGTTGAGGCCCTCCTTGAGCCCGCAATCTTCGATTCGGACGCCATCCCTAGGCGCTCCATTCCGGTCTCGAATCGGAACCAGGAACGCATGCACGCCGAAACCATCGCCGGCGATCTCGAGCTGTGCGAACACCGTGGCCAGACGTCCGTCGACTGCTGCGTTGCCGATCCAGTCCTTGCGATTTGCCGGTCCCGGAGTCGAGATGACGAACTCGTCGGTCTCGGCGTCGAAGCGCGCGACGGTTGCCAGCTCTTGGACATTCGAGCCGTGCCCGGTCTCTGACATCGCGAAGCAACCTGGGAGCTCCATACTGCCGATCGCTTTCAGATACTCACGATGATGCCTTTCGGTTCCGAGCTGGAGGACACTTCCGCCGAAGAGCCCGAACTGCACGCCGAACTTCACCAGCAGACTGGTGTCGTGATGAGCCAGAGTCTCGAAGACAGCGATGAAGCCGCCCAGATCATCGGCGCCGCCACAGGCCTCGGGAAAGCTGAGGGCGCCGAGTCCGTCCTGGGCGAGCTTGCGGCACCAGGCCGTCACAATGCGGCGGTAGCTCTTCCGATCCAGCTCGAGCTTGTAAGCGAACTCAGGTTCACTCAAGAGGGTCCGCACTCGCGAGCGGAGGTCGGCGTAGGGAGCGTCGAGCAGCGCCGCAAGCGCGCGCGGAGGAAAGGTCGGCTCGGGGATCGGCTCCGCTCTTCCGGATGGCCGCTCGGCACTCAAAAGCTCGCGCGAGGCCTCGTGGCCGGCCACTCCCAGCGCCTGCTCGAGGTCGGCCAATGCGACCTCGACGACCGAGTCGGAGCCGCCCTCGTCTGATTCGACCAGCCGGCATCCAAGCTCGGCCAGCGATTCTCTGGCGTCCTCCGGCAGCTCGGGGGCGATCTGACGGATGGTGCGCAGAATCGCCACCAGCTCGCGCGAGGAGGGCGGGTCCTCGGGATCCAGCCAACTTGCCAGCCGGCGCCGGCACCCGGCGTCGAGACCACCCTGAGCCGACACCTGAGCGGATACCGCGCCGATTTCCGCATTGGTGAGCTCGCCATCCGCCCACGCAACGTAGATCAACGGCAGAAAAGGCAACAGGGGACGGTCCTCGACCAGACGGTCGATCGAGGCTGTACGGACCGACTCGTCACTCTGGCTCATGCGCGCGTCCTCCAGGCTGGTCTCTGGCCGGCCCGTAAGCCGCTTCCGAGCCGGCCCGCAGACCAAAATACAGCAGCACGAGATCGGTCTCGCCGTTGTTGCGAATCGCATGCACTTCGCCCGGCTCGACGACCCAGCAGTCGTCCTCGGCCAGAGCCGACTCGACGTCGTCGACCCGAATCGTGCCTCGTCCGGACCGCACGAGGAACACCTCCCACATGTCCTCGTGGCAGTGACCGCCAACCGCATCGCCCGGCCGGAACACGGCTTGCGAAAAATTGGTCAAGCCGGGCAGCTCGCCCGATTCGAGAAACACTTTCTTCGAGATCGCCGGCTCGTGGGTCACCGAGCCGGGCTTCAGCCGCGCGAGCGTCCTGCGGATCATCGCGAAACCGTCGCCCCGAGCCTCACGCTCCCCCGGCTCTGGCCTTCTCGCGATCGGCGCGCCGCTCGAGGTTTTCGAGTTGCTGCTCCATCTGCAGACGCACCGCCGCGTCGGCCGTATAGGTGATCGCCTGATCGAAGAGCTCGAGCCCCTCGTCCCAGCGTCCGTCAGCCAGGGCATCGTTCGCCGCGATCAGGAGCTCCGCTCGGCGAACCTCGTCACCGACCCGGGCATGCGTCTCCCGGTCCGTGAGCAGCCTGAAGGAGCCGTCCAGCAGGCGAGTGGCGCGATCGATCGCACCCAGTTTCAGATGAAGTCTAATCTGCGTATGGACCACGTCCGCGCGCGTCGGCAACAGCTCGTGCGCCCGCTCCACGAAACCCAGGCCGTCAGCAGCTTCTAGACCCTCGAACAGGTGAACCCGGCCGAGCATCGCGTAGATCTCGGCAAACTTCGGATCGAGCGCCAGGGCCGCCAGAAAGGAGGTCTTGGCTTGGACCGCGAGCCGTCCGGCTCGATCCGCGCCCATCGGACGCTCGATCTCGATCCGGCGCAACAGGTGGCGACCGTGGCGCAGGAATGTGCGTGCCGCGCGCGGCCCCTGGGCGAGGGCCTGCGCATGGAGGACAGCGGCCTCCTCGAAGCGCGCCTGTTCGTCTCGAAGGCTGGCCAGCCCGGCGATCGCCTCTGCGTGGGTCGGGTCGTACGCGATGGCGAGGTCGAAAAGCTGCTCGGCGCGCCGTTGGTCTCCCAGCCTCGCCGCGAGCTCCCCCAAGATCGTGAGAGTCGCAGGCGGCGGCGAGGGGCCCTGTCTGATCTCGACCGGACCGAGCTCCTCGAGCCCGAGACTCGCCGTCGGCAGCACACCCACGCCGACGTGCCTTCGAAGCTCGTCTTCCAACTCGCCGGCGGAAAGACCCAGCGCCGACAGCAGTGCATCGGCGGGGTCGGCTTCGAGGGTCATGGCTTCCAGATAGCTCGCCAGAACGTCGGCACCGCCGGGCGTCGACAGCAGGTAGTGCGCCATGGCCCAGGAGACGGCGTAGTAGTGGCCGGCGTTGCCAATCGAATGGGCGTCAGCTCCAGGCTCGCCGAGCACTTCGACGACCTCTACCTCGTGGTTTCGCCGCCACCAGTTCAGGTGGCGGATGACCGGCCGTCCGATGACCGCAAAGCGTCCCTCGACCTCGAAGGTGCTGTAGTACTCGGCCAGGCCTTCGTTGAGCCAACGAGGCACCCGCGGCAGGTTCTGGGTAACGATGTGGTGGACGTATTCGTGAATGATGATGCCCAGGCCGCCGCTCATCCGGGGATCGACGTTCAAAGTGATGAAGTTCCCGTCCCGATGGCCTAGGAACTGGCCCATGATCCGGCTGCTCGCGGTGTCGGCCGCGGTCTTGAACAAAGCGTAGGACTCGGCGTCCTTGAAAGCGACGATCTGGGTCGGAATCGGAAAGCCGGCGTCGATGCCCGGAGCCAGCTGTTCGAACGATCGGCGAAACAGCTCGATGTCCACGAGGATCTGCGCGCTCCACTCCGGGTCGCCGTTGCTGGTCATCCGAAACGACTCGGATTCGAGCCGGTTCCAGGCTTCCGGCTCGATGTCGGCATCGGCTGGCTCCGCGCCGCAGGCGAGACTCGCGACCAGACACAGCGCTGCTGCTCTCAGGGCGAGACCGGGCCGGCTCGAAAAGGGCGATTCTGACGACATCTACCGAAAAAAAGAGACGAGCTCCACGCCCGCCAAGAGCATTCAGTCTACAGTAATCCCGCGCACGCTAGTCTCGAGCAATGCGCGCCGAGTTGCTTTTACCGGACCACCTGTGCTCGTTCGACAAGGTCTCTGATCTCGAAGAGCCCCTCGACCGGCGGCTGATTGCCGCCGGCGTCGGCGAGGTCGTCGGCGGAGGAATCGGGTCGGGTTGGTACCGGTTCGACCTCGAGCTTTCCGACTACGCGAGCGCGATCCGGCTGCTCGCCGAATGGGCGAACGATCTCGAGCTTCCCGAGGGCTCGTGCATTCGTGACAAGGCGGACCAGAGAGTCACGGTGATCGTGCCTGACTCCTCGACGAACTAGTGTCCTGTCCCAGTGGTTCGGTGCATAAGGCTCGAGGTCATGGTGTGCGCTGCCAAGGCGCCCACGACGCAAGCATAGCTGGGCCTATGTTGAGGAGTGGCAACGCCGGCAGCGTGCAGAAAGGCCCGAGATTTGTGTAGCGAATCACTGGGACAGGACACTAGATGGTCTCCGACTACCGCCGCGCGTCGGCGGCGATCGGCAGGCGAATCCTTCCCGTT
>JBHHWO010000145.1:0-10696 GCA_046756565.1 Thermoanaerobaculia bacterium
GCGTGCAGAAAGGCCCGAGATTTGTGTAGCGAATCACTGGGACAGGACACTAGGAAAGGTGCCGCCGATCGTGTAAGTTACGCGCCATGAAAAAGACCAACACATTGCTTATGTCTGCTCTTCTCTTGTTTTCCAGCGTCGCAGCGGCGGAGATTCCCGCACCGCCGGATGTGGCGGCTCCTCCGGCCGGAGCCGAACGCACCGAATCGGGTCTGGCGACCATTGTTCTGACCGAGGGCACCGGAGAGGGCCATCCCTCAGCGACCGATATCGTCAAAGTGCACTACACCGGGTGGACCACGGACGGCAAGATGTTCGACAGCTCGGTCGAGAAAGGCCAGCCGGTGGGTCTGCCGCTCGATCGCGTGATCAAGGGATGGTCCGAAGGCCTGCAGCTCATGGTCGTGGGCGAGAAGCGGAGGATGTGGATACCCGAGGATCTCGCCTATGGCGGAATGGAGGGACGTCCGGCCGGGATGCTGGTCTTCGACGTCGACCTCCTGGGCTTCAACGCGCCACCGCAACCCCCGCCTGCGCCGCACGACGTCGCCGGACCTCCGAGCGACGCCGAGGTCACGAAGTCCGGCCTCGCCAGCAGGATGCTGGAAGCGGGCTCCGGAACCGAGCATCCGAGGCGCAGCAGCACGGTGACCGTCCACTACTCCGGATGGACGACCGATGGCAGGCTGTTCGACAGCTCGATCATGCGCGGCAAGCCGGCTGCCTTCGGCCTCGACCAGGTCATCAAGGGCTGGACCGAAGGCCTGCAGCTCATGGTGATTGGCGAGACCCGCCGCTTCTGGATCCCCGAGGACCTGGCTTACAAGGGCCAGGAGGGGCGACCGGCCGGGATGCTGGTCTTCGACGTCAAGCTGCTTAGCATCAACTAGTGTCCCGTGCGGTAAGTTCGTTGCCACACCGAGAGCGGTGAAGCGTGCGCTGGGCAAGGCGCGACGACTGAGAATATCGGGCATATTCGACAGAGGAGCAACGCCGCCCAGCGGAATGCAGCACCGCTCGAATGTAAAGGAACTTGCCGCACGGGACACTAGACAGCAGCCCAGCGGCCGGGAGCGCCGGTCATTCCTCCCGGCGGAGGCGATCCAGCCTTCGCCGGTCGCGCTTGGTCGGCCGTCCCTGACCGGGCTCGCGCTCCGGCAGGCCCTCGGACCGGGCGGGGCCTCGAGCTCGGCGCGCAGGCAGCGCGATTTCGGGAGGTGTCAGGTCTTCGAACACCCGCGGAGCCTCCGCCCTCGGCAGCGGCCGGTCACGCAGCTCCCGCACCTCCAGAACTCGGCCGTATCCCCGAAGCGTGACTTCGACGCGATCGCCCAGCGCCAGAGAACGATGGGCCTTGGCGACGGTGTCGTTGACCCGGACTCGTCCGGCGCCGCAGGCTCGAGTGGCCTGGCTGCGGGTCTTGAAGACCCGCGCCACTTGGAGCCATTTGTCGAGACGCACGGTCATCGGCCATAGCGACACTACACGAGCCCACCGTCGTCACCAACCGGCGAACGCGAAGCTGGGCAGGTGAGAAAGGAGGCTAGAATCTCATCGTGCTCAGCTCGAAGCAGCGTTTTGCGCTCCTCCTGCTCGGCCTGCCGATCGTCATCGTCCTGGTCGCGCTCCTTTACATGCTGGCCATGGCGATGTTCGAAGGAGAGCTGCGCGGCTTCTGGGACTCCTTGGAGTGGGCGGCCGAGACCCTGTCGACTACCGGTTACGGCGCCGACGCGCGCTGGACGCACCCGCTGATGGTGGTGTTCGTGGTTGTCGTTCAGTTTCTCGGCGTCTTCCTGGTTTTTCTCATCTTTCCCATCTACTTGATCCCCTTTCTCGAGGAGCGCTTCGAATCGAGACTGCCCAAGAGCGCTCCCGAGGTCCGGGACCATGTGTTGATCTACCAGTACGGTTCGCCGGTGGCGACTCTCCTTGGAGAGATGAAGCGGTCCGAGGTGGCAACCGTCGTGATCGAAGACGATGCGGCTTTGGCTCGCGGAGTTTCCGAGAGGGGACACCACGTCGTCCTGGGCAATCTGGACACCGGCGCCCTGGAGCGCAGCCACCTGCTGGAGGCCCGGGCGCTGGTGGCTAACGGCACCGACGACGAGAATGCCGCGGTGATTCTCGCCGCCCGTCAGGCGGGTTTCGAAGGCGACATCCTGGCGGTTGTCGAAGAGCCCTACCACCGAAAGCCGATGATGCTGGCGGGAGCAACTGCGGTGTTCACTCCACGGCATATCCTCGGCGCGGCGCTGGCGGCTCGAGCCAGCGAGCGGATCAGCCCGCGGGTCGAAGGAGCTCAGGTGGTCGGCGAGCTGGTGGTCAGCGAAGTCCGAATCGGCGCCGATAGCGAGTTGGTCGGCAAGAGCCTACGAGAGGCAAATCTGAGCGGGAGAACCGGCATCACGGTCATCGGCCAGTGGGTAGAGGGCCGCCTTCTGGCGCCGCCGACCGCCGACATGATCCTGGTCGCAGCCGGGATTCTGATCGTGGCCGGAAGCGACGTAGCAATCCAGCGCCTGGGAGAGGTCTGCGCAGCCACCACCACGTTGCGCCGGTCCGGCCCGTTTGTTCTCGCCGGCTACGGCGAGGTCGGGCAAAAGGTCGCTCAGTTGCTCAGGGAGGTGGGCGAGCGCGTCGAGATCATCGATCGCCAACCCGCGGATGGCGTCGATCGAGTCGGGGACATTCTGAACCATCAGGTGCTGGAGCAGGCCGAGCTCGACAAAGCGCAAGCGGTCATCCTGGCCGTCGACAGTGATGCGGCGACCCTGTTCGCCACGGTGATACTCAAGGACTTCGCGCCCGACGTTCCGGTCATTGCCCGGGTCAACCAGGCACAGAACGTCGAGCGAATTCACCGGGCGGGCGCGGATTTCGCCCTGTCGATCAGCCAGGTCTCGGGCCAGATACTCGCGGGCCGTTTGCTCGGGCGCGAGACCATTTCGCTCGGGCCCAGGGTGCAGGTGCTCAAGGTTTCTTCGGCAGGGCTCGAGGGCAGGCATCCCTCGGAGCTCGGCATTCGCGAGCGGACCGGCGTCTCGGTGGTCGCGGTGGCCAGGGCCGGCGAGCTGGTGCTCGAGCTCGGGCCGGACTTCCGCTTTCTCGAAGGCGACGAGGTCTACGTGTGCGGAAGCTCCGAAGCGACGCGATCCTTCGTCGAGACCTTTCCCCAGCCGGCCGAGTCCTCGAGCGGCAAGTTGGGCTTCTTCCCGGCGGGACAGCGGGCTCAGCGCACGGGACGTTAGCTCTCGCGCAGCTTCCGCACGTCCCGCTCGCAGCGCTCCTCGATCCGCCGGCGCTCGATCAGGTAGTCCTCCTCTTCCTTCTGCCTCGCCTGTGGGTCGGACAATTTCGAGAGGCGATCCCGGTGGAGGATCTCGAGTTGGGCGATCGCGGCCTGGGCCTTCTGGCGGATTTCGGCCACGCGTGCCCGGTCTGCCTCACTGAGCGCTTCAACGCTGGGCTTTTCTATGCCCTGCCGTTCGAGACGCTCGAGCGCTATTTCGTACGCTGACTTCATATCTGCGGGAAGGCGAGGCCAAAGAGTATCATCGGCAGTGCCAACTTGACGCTCCAGCGAGGAGCTACCAGACGCCGGAGCGACGAAAATACAGGGTTTCTTGAGTGTCGGGCGTAGGCGGCGGACTCGAGAGTCTGGGCATCGGTCTTGCTGCAACGCCCGTCGAACCATTCTGGTGATGGGCCGTCGCACAGCCGGCGGCCCCGAGGAGGAGAGAGGGAATGATCGAAGCACGAGACCTGACTCGAAGATACGGAGATTTCACCGCGGTCGACGGCCTGTCGTTCTCGATCGACGAGGGCGAGATCGTCGGTATCCTGGGTCCCAACGGAGCCGGCAAGACGACCACCATCCGGATGATCACCGGGTTCTTGCCGCCGAGCACCGGTCGGGTGACCGTCGCCGGCAAGGACCTGTCCAGAGACTCGGTGGCAGCGCGAGGAGCTCTCGGCTATCTGCCCGAGAATATCGCGCTCTATCCCGAGATGAGAGTTAGCGAGTATCTCGCCTATCGAGCGCAGCTCGAGGGCGTCGGCCGGCAGGAGGCGCGCGGACGAATCGGCGAGGTGCTGTCGCTCTGCCTCCTCGAGGAGGTTCGCGATCAGATCATCGGGACTCTGTCGAAGGGCTACCGGCAGCGCGTCGGGCTGGCTACGGCGATTCTGCATCAGCCCAAGGTGCTGGTCCTGGACGAGCCGACGATCGGCCTCGATCCCAAGCAGATCGTCGCGATTCGCGAGCTGATCCGCGAGCTCGCCAGCGAGAGCACGCTGGTCCTGTCGACCCACATTCTGCCGGAGGTCGAGCTGCTCTGTAGCCGGGTGATGATCATCGACCGCGGCCGGATAGTGGCCGAGGGATCGCCCGAGAGCCTCCGGGCGAGCGCAATCGGCGGCACCAGGGTCCGCGTGACTCTCAAGCACGAAGTAGCCGAGGCGGTCGAGAGCCTCGACTCGATTCCGGGAGTCGAGTTGGTGGATGCCCTGGGAGGCGGTGTCTACTCGCTCGAGTGCGCCGGCGCGAGCGACCCGCGGGAAGCGATCTTCCGGACCGCCGTCGAGCGCGGCTGGACACTCCTCGAGCTGAGCCGTACTCAGGCTTCGCTCGAGGACGTCTTCGTGCGTCTGACCACCGGGGAAGGGCGGTCGTCCTCTGAGCCGGTGCCGGAGCCAACGCCGGTTCCGGACGAGCCCACGAACGGCGAAGGGGAGGTGACGTCATGAGCGCGTTTCTGGCAACCCTCAAACGCGAGCTGAGGGCGTACTTCTTTTCGCCACTGGCCTACATCGTGATGGCGGCTCTGCTCTTCGTCAACGGCTTCGTGTTCTGGATAATCATCAGTTTTTTGAGCGACCCGAGAGCCGCGATCGGCGCGCCGCTTCAACTCTTCTTTGGCCAGACGATCTTCTTTTGGCTCGTCTTGGTTTTCTTGACGCCTGCTCTGACCATGCGCCTTTTGAGCGAGGAACGCCGCAGTGGAACGATCGAGGTCTTGATGACCGCGCCGGTGACCGAGACCCAGATCGTGTTGGGGAAGTTCTTCGCGGCTCTGGTTCTCTACGCCGTGCTCTGGCTACCGACCCTGGCCTATGCCGGCGTGATCGCCCGCTACAGTTCGGTGGACTGGGGTCCGGTCGCCGCGGGCTATCTCGGCATCTTCGGAGTCGGATCGGTTTTCCTCGCCGTCGGGGTGTTTGCCTCCGCGCTCACTCGAAGTCAGTTGATTGCCGCCCTGCTGAGTTTCGCGATTCTGGTGCCGATGTTCAGCTTTGGTCTGCTGGAGAGCCTGTTCAGCACGGAGTGGCTCAAGCAGGCCTTCGGATACTTGAACCTCTGGTCACAGATGGAGGACTTCTCCAAGGGCATCGTGGATACACGGCGCCTGGTCTATTACTTGTCGACCACGGGCCTCTTCCTGTTCCTGGCGACGCGGGCGCTGGCCGTCAGGAAGTGGAGGTGAGTCGATGAACGAAGGAAGAAACCGCTGGGTCGAATCCTCCACGCTGAGCGCCGGCGTCGTCCTGGTGCTCGCCCTGGTGGTGATAGTCAACTACTTCGCGTGGAAGTACTACCAACGATTCGACTGGACCTCGGACGAGCTCTACACCCTGTCCGAGAAGAGCAAAAGCGTGGTTGCGGGCCTGGAGGAACCGATCGAAGCCGTGGTGTTCTTGAGCCCCGGCGAACCGCTGTTCGAGCCGATCAACGAGCTCCTGAGCCGGTATGCGGCGGAGTCCGCCAACTTCAGCGTGCGAGTGGTCGATCCCGAGAAGAACCTGATCGAGGCACAGAGCCTGGTGACCCGGTTCGAGCTGAGCCAGCTCGACGTGATCGTCTTCGATGGCGGCGACGACCGGCGCGTCGTCGAGAGCGCGGACCTCGCCGACTACGACTACTCCGGACTCCAGGCGGGTCTGGGGCCGCAGATGACTGCCTTCAAGGGCGAACAGGTGTTCACGGGCGCACTGATCGATCTGGCCGAAGATCGCAAGCCGAAGATCGTTTTTACCAGCGGGCACGGCGAACTGCGGCTGGACGATCGCTCGGGGCGTGGCCTGAGCGAGCTCGAGGCGTTGCTCGGGCGCGACAACTTCGATCTCGAGGAATGGACACCGCTCGCCGAGCCGCAGGTCCCGGCTGGCGCCGACGTAGTGGTGATCGCGGGGCCGACCGCGGGTTTCGCCGCGCCCGAGGTCGAGGCATTGAAGGCCTTCGTCGAATCGGGCGGCCGTCTGCTGGCTCTGCTGGACCCGATTTTCGGCGACTCGGGTGCGGTGGCGCCGAGTGGTCTCGAGGAGTACTTTTTCGGCTTCGGGATCGGGATCGGCGCCGACATCGTGATCGATCCCGAAGGACCGATCCCGTTCTTCGGGGCCGAGACGTTCTTCGTGAGCTCCTTCGGGGACCATCCGATCACCCGGCCGCTGCGCCAGGCGGAGATTCCGGTTATCGTGCCGCTGGCGCAATCCGTCCAGACGGTGGACGGTGCAATCGGTCCAGAGCCCGCAGTTCTGCTCGAGACCAGCGCCGCCGGCTGGGGGGAACGGAATCTCGACAACCTGGGCAACGTGGCGCTCGACGACCTGGACGCCCAAGGTCCCGTGGCGATCGCGCTCGCCGTCGAGCTGGGGTCGGAGGACGAGTCAGTAGGGCCCCAGGAGTCCGTTCCGGGTGACGGTTCGGAGGCCGGCCCGACCGAGCAGACGATCGACCTGAAGCAAGGGGACTCGCGCGCGCCGGCGCGCGTCGCGGTCTTCGGCGATGCCGACTTCCTGACCAACAGCCAGCTGCGCAACGTCGGCAACGCGGAGCTGGCGGCGAACACGATGAACTGGCTGGTCGAGCGCGAGAACATGATCGCGATACCGGCGAAGCAGCCCGAGCAGGTCCGTCTGAACCTGACCGGCAAGGACGTACGGTCGATCGGACTGCTGGTCTTTCTGGTCCTTCCCGGTCTGGCGGTCCTCGCCGGCGCTGCCGTGTTCTCGCGCCGCAGGAGATAGCCGTTGCGCCCACGTACGTTGCTGGTGCTGTTTCTGGTCGTGGCCGGCCTGGCGGCCTTCGTCTGGTTCATCGAGCGGGACCTGCCGTCCAGCGAAGACCGGCGTGAGCAGAGTCGCAAGCTGGTCGTGCTCGATCCGGGCGAGGTCGACGAGGTCGTGCTCGACACCGGCGGCGAGCGAGTTCACCTTGAGCGCGTCGCAGACCGTGATTCCGCAGTCACCGAATGGCGGCTCGTCGACCCGCCCCTGGGACGCGCCGATGCCGAAGAGGTTCTGGTTCTCCTCGAGGGAATCGCGGATCTCGAGAAACAACGGACTCTGGAGGAGGGCTCGCGCGAGGAGCTCGGGCTGACGCAGCCGCGGGCACGAGTGCGCCTGGGTGGGGAGAGCGTCGCCCTCACCCTGAGCCTGGGTTCGCGAGTACCGGCGTCGGAGAACTCGATCGCCGAAGTCGGCGCCGGACCGCCGTTCTATGTCGTGAGCGACTCTTTCTTTTCCGACATCGCCCGCGGTCCGGACGAGTGGCGCAGCCGAGATGCGGTACCCGTCGAGCGGGACCGGATCCGCATGATCGACGTCCTGCTACCCGCTCCCGGCTTGTCGCTCGCCCGAGAGGATGGAGACTCGAACTTCGAGCTCCTCGCACCGGTCGAAGACGAGGCGGACGAGTCGCGGGTCAGGAAGCTCGTAAGCGGCGTCGTCGACATGGAGATCGAGGAGTTTCTGGACGCTGCCGGCGCGGCGCCGGAGCTCGAAAGTCCGGCGGCGTCGGTGAGGATCCGGGTCGAGGGCAGCGACGATCCAATCGACCTCTCGATCGCGCCGCGGGACACCCCCGACGGCGCTGCGGAGACCGCCGACTCCGCCTCGGCCGTCGCGGTGCGAGTGGACGGCCGGACCTTTCTGGCCAAGACCGATCTGGCCGCTCAGCTCGCGGTCCCGGCCTTGGCATGGCGATCGCCGAAATGGTCGGCGCATCGGACCTTCGAGATCGAAGCGGTCGAGATTCTCCAACCGGGCGAGTCGATGACTCTGGCCCGTAGCGAGGGTCAATGGCTGAGCGATGGGTCGGAGTTGCCGTACGCGACGGCCGACGGTCTACTGCGCTCGATTGTCGATGCCACCGGGACTCCGACCGACACCAGCCTCGGCCCCGATGCGGTACCCGAGCTCGAGATCAAGCTGGTGACCGCCGACGCCGAGGAGAACCTGCGACTGTTCCGGGCCAGTGCCGGCGGGCTCGCCGAACGCCTTGATCGTCGGGCCCTGCTCAGGCTGGAAGAGGACACGGTCGAGAAGCTACTGGCGAAGCTCGAAGAGCTGAGGGCCGCATCGGTGGCTGCGGCAGAGGACGACCCCGAATCGATGTCCGACGACGCTGAATGACTGTCAGGCGAAGGTGGATTCCTCGTGCTCTCCGTAGACAGACCGAAGTGAATCGGTGATCTCGCCGACCGTGACCCGGTTGCGCACACAATCCAGGATCGGCGGCATCAGGTTGCGATCGTCGCGTGCCGCCGAGACGAGCTTCGCACGCGCGACCTCGACTGCGCCGCCGTCGCGATCGGCCCTGAGGGCTGCGAGCCGCTCGACTTGCTTGCGCTCGGAGGAGGGGTCGACTTGGAGGACGTCGATCGGCGAGGGATTCTCGTCGATGTGGGCATTGATTCCTACGACGTGATCGTCGCCATGCTCGAGGGCCAACTGGGCCCGATAGGACGCGTCGGCGATCTCGCGTCCCTGGAAGCTCTGTTCGAGCGCGGCCACGGCGCCGCCCATCTCTTCGATTTGATCGATGTAGGCGCGTGCCCGCGCGACGATCTCGTCGGTCAGATTCTCCAGTGCCCAGGCTCCTCCGAGTGGATCCGCGGTGTCGGTAACGCCGGATTCCAGGGCGAGAATCTGTTGCGTCCGTAGCGCCAACTGCGCCGCCTCCTCGGTCGGCAGTCCGAGCGCTTCGTCCCGCGAGTTGGTGTGCAGCGACTGTGCGCCGCCGCAGATCGCCGCAAGAGCCTGAATCGCCACCCTGACCACGTTGTTGTCCGGCTGCTGCGCCGTCAACGTGGAGCCGGCCGTCTGCACATGAAATCGAAGCCAGCACGACCGAGGGTTTTTCGGAGCGAACCGCTCCTGCACGAGGGTGGCCCAGAGTTGACGCGCCGCCCGGAACTTGGCGACCTCTTCGAGAAAGTTGTTGTGGGCGTTGAAGAAGAACGAAACCCTTGGCGCGAATCGGTCGATGTCGAGGCCCCTGGCCAGAGCGGCCTCCACGTATGCAAGGCCGTTGGCCAGAGTGAACGCCACCTCCTGTACGGCGGTGCTGCCTGCTTCGCGCATGTGGTATCCCGAGACCGAGACCGGGTTCCACTGCGGCACCCGGTCGGCGCAGAACTCGATGATGTCCGTGACCAGCGACATCGACGGTTTCGGCGGAAAGACATAGGTCCCGCGGGCTGCGTACTCCTTGAGGATGTCGTTTTGCACTGTGCCGCCCACGCGCTCCCAGGCAACGCCCTGGTCCTCGGCCACCGCCAGATATAGCGCCAGAAGGATCGCCGCCGTCGAGTTGATGGTCATGGAAGTCGTGACTTCGTCCAGCGGTATGCGGTCGAAGAGCCGCCGCATGTCTTGGATCGAGTCGATGGCGACTCCGACGCGGCCGACTTCGCCCCGAGCGAGCTTGTGATCGGAGTCGTACCCGATCTGCGTTGGCAAGTCGAAAGCTACCGACAGTCCGGTTATTCCCTGGGCGAGAAGAAAATGGTAGCGGCGGTTCGACTCTTCCGCGTCCGCGTAGCCTGCGTACTGGCGCATCGTCCATAGCCGCTTCCGGTACATGTCCGCGTAGAGCCCGCGGGTGTAGGGAAACTCGCCGGGAGCATTTCGATTCGAGGTGTCGTCGGCTGAGGAGTACGCAGGCCGGACTTTGATGCCTGACGAGGTCGCGCGCGTGCCGTGGTCGGAGTCATCAGCATTTGCCATCGTGAGAATTATACGGCTGTGCAGTGCATCCAAAGAGATCATCTGACGAGTTGCTCGAGCTTGCGCTGACCACAAGATGTTGTGGTTTGCTCTTGACAAGAGCGCTATATATCGTTCATCCTAGCTTCGTTCAGGTTAGTAAGTACTTGGGGTATGGGTTTGGTCTTAGCCACAGCCGAGAGCCGACACCGATGGGAGTGCTTGAAGTGCACCACCGCAACCGCGAGTGTCGGAAGTCGAAGTGCCTGAACAACAGCGGATGAACTCGCACGGAGATAGTTCGAGCATCGACGAGATGTGTAGCGACTACGTCGACGAGCTGGACCGCAGCTTAAAGTCAGCCGCTTCGATTCCGAGAGAAACGAGTCTTCAGCGAGAGCGGCTTTCGGAGCGTTTCGCGCGAAGAGTGAGAGTGGGAAGCGCATCGGAGACCGGAGAAAAGGCAGGGAGGCAATTCCGCCCCCTTGCGTAGACTTGGACCGCGTTTGGTCCGATAGCCCTTTTTAGAGCACAGGAGGACGATCAATGGCAGCAAAGAAGAGAGCCACCAAGAAGCGCGCTACCAAGCGCAAGGCGGCGAAGCGCGCTCCGAAGCGCAGTACGCGCAAGCGAGCCACCAAGAAGAAGGCTACGAAGCGCAAGACCAAGAAGAAGGCCGCAAAACGCAAGACCAAGAAGCGCAAGA
>JBHHWO010000146.1:0-10538 GCA_046756565.1 Thermoanaerobaculia bacterium
GCACGCTTCACCGCTCTCGGTGTGGCAACGAACTTACCGCACGGGACACTAGTCATACAGGTGTCTTGCGGCACGTAGCACGTACCGGCCCGCGTTCGAAGCCACCGCGCTGAAGAGTTTGATCGAGGGCTCGCCGGGGAGCACCAGAGCGCTCGTGCCCGCGGGAATGGAAAGCTCACACAGAAACAAGTAGCAGTAGGTATAGACCTCATCGCGCACTCGCTTGTCGTGGCGATGGGCTGCCACCCAGGCGACCGGCGTCCGCTCCAGGTATCCGGGAGTCGAGCGATTGAAGATGAAGGCGAAGCGCCCGGAAAAGCGCTTCCACTGGCCAATGAAGCCGCTGTAGTACGGCACGTGGAGGGCCGTGTCCCGTCCGTCTGAAATGCCGGACCAGCCGAAGACCCCGTCGGTGCCGTCCGCAGCCGTCGAGGCGGCCAGGAAATGTAGGCGATCGAAGTCACCGCCCGGCAGTTGCAAGCGCTGCCCGCGGCAGGCCAGGGAACAGGCCGTCCCGGGCGCGGCTCTGCCGAGCGGGAACCGGAGACCCCCTGCCCGCACCTCCTCCGGAAAGAGCTCGCCGGGAATCGACCGTCCGCGGCCGTCGAAGTCCGCTCCGCTGAAGCCGTGGAAACTGGTCGCCTCGACATCGAAATCGAGTGCCAGAGGCCTGCTCCGAACGGGGGAGAGCCGCGCCGGCGGATCCTGGGGCGAAAGCAGGTAGCTTCTGGCCGAAAACCGCGGTAGCTCGAGGCGAAGACCGTCGCCCGAGATCTCGACTCGGCGTTCCTCTCGCTCGCAGCCGTTCACTTCATAGGCCTCCCGGAGAGGCGCCGCCGCGCGAAGCAGAACCGGTCCGGACGACCGCCCCCGAACTTCGCGGAGCCGAATCAACCAACGCGTGCCGGCTTCGGCCTTCTTGAGGCCCATCAAGCGGATGCCGTCGTTGTCGGCGCCCAGGAGCGAGAACGCCTGGCCGAGGTGGCCCGAGTGCGACCGAGCCTGGAATGCGATCGGTGGCGCGTTGAAGGCGGCGGCCCGGCGTACCGTGGTCGCGCCGACCGGCCCGGTGTGGCTGGAGACGGCGAAGCCGAACCGGTGGCGGCCGAGGTCCTGGACTGCCTGATGGGCGAATCTGCGAAATGCCTTTGGAGAGCGCAGCAAGCTGAGGCGGAGAGTACCGGCATCGGGCCGATCCCAGCCGTACTTGGCTCGGCTCAGAATCGAAACGCCCCAGTCGGGGCCGGACAGGTCCGCCCATTCGTGCGCCGGGACCTCGTGCTGCGCCGGCCGGTTGACTCCTCGCTCGATGAACCCGAGGCCCATGTCGTAGCTGGCGGTGGCGTCCTGGAGAGCGATCGGAAACCGAGCCTTGAGGAGTGAAGCGCGAGTCTGCCAGTCGACATCGTTCGAGATCTCCAGGCGGTTGCCCGCGCTTCCCGTCGACAACGAGACTCGCTGCCGAAAGGTCGAACGGCCGTGCCGACGGATAACCTCGATGGTCCCTCTGACGGGTCCGTGCTCGACGACCCGAGTCTCGGCCGGTCCGTCGAGTGCCGTTTCTTCGGCCGAGAGGTCCTGATGCTGGATCTCCCAGGCGGGCCACCGGGAAGAGTGGTCCGGGAGAAGTACCAGATCGAGGGGCCGGGCCAGCAGCTCGCGCTCGAGCCGCTTGTCGAACAGGCTCTCGATGGCCCCATCCGCCGAAAGCCGGACGCGATACCTGTCATTCTCGAGAGTCCGCTCGGAGATCTCGAGTGCAGGGCTCGCTGTTCCGCTCGCGGTCGCGGGCACTGCCTCGAAGACGGCGAAACCCACCGGAGGAAGAGCGGCGGGGAACAGGACCCTCAGACGCCGGCCCGACCGTTCGAGCACCTGAGACGGCACCTCGGAGCCTCCCGGACCGAGGATTCTGACGGCCGCCGGCTCGGAGTCGAGCTCCACCCAGGCGTCGACGAGACCCTCGCGATCGAAGTCGAGAGCGTTGTAGACGACCAATGGCACCCCCTTCGACCGGGTGTCCAGGCCACGTGCGATCTCGGTAACCGATGCGTCGAGCAGGTTGCTCAGACGGTTCTGCGCCAGGCACAGGTCATTCCAGGTAAACCGGTACGCCTCCGGCGAGCTAGTACCGGTCAGGTCGTCGTGCATCTGATGCCAAAGGAAGCGGCGCCATTCCTCGGCGAGCTCCGCCCCGGGCACTCGCTCCCCGCCCAGCCATTCCGCCGCGACCGCGGCGGTCTCAGCCGCGCCGGCCAGAATCTCGCAGTTGCGGTTCCACTTCTTGAGCACCGCCTGCGAGGTCCAGCAGCCGGTTCCGTGCGTCGGTAGCAGAAGCTCGCCCCGATGGACCGGGAGCCCTTCCCGTTGGTCGGAGCGGAGGTCCTGGAAGAGCTGGTCCGAGCCGGTGTGAACGACGTCGATCGCGCCGCTGCCCTCCAGGCTCCGTTCGAGCCAGTCGAGCGACGACGGGTCCGGGGCGCCACCGCGATCGCCGACGCCGAAGTAGCGATAGCCGATTCCGGGGCCGTAGGTGCGGCGTCTGGCCTCGAGCCGCTCGAGCCACTGGGCGGATCGAGAGAGATCTTCACGCAGCGGGTCTCCGTAGCCACCTGGATCGAGAACCGCCACGATCCTCGAGCCGTCGGGTCCCTCCCAGAGCCCTAGATCGAACGGGATCTCGGCCGGTCGGATCCACTTGATCAGCTTCTGGCTCGAGAAACCCTTCAGCCCGCAGTGCGCAGCGATCGTCGGCAGGCTCCAAGGGAAGCCGAAACAGTCGGGTAGGAAGAGGTCAAGAGAGCGCTTGCCGAACTGGCGCTCGAAGTATTGGTTGCCGTAGAGGACATGCCGGATCAGGGACTCCGGCGCCGGCAGGTTGACGTCGGGCGCATCGAGCATGCTTCCGGCCAGTCGCCAGCGGCCCGCGCGAACGGCCTCCTGGATTCTGACGAACTCGCGCGGGTAGTACTCCTCGATCAGCCGGTATCGAAACGCTCCTTCGAAGCTCAAGACGTAGTCTGGAAACTCCTCGAATCGCGCGAAGTTGTCCTGCAGAGTTTTCCTCAGGAAATGGCGGATCGTGGTTTGTATCGTCCACCGCCACTGGGAGTCGAGATGTGACGTCGCGACGAGATAGAGGCGCGGCTTGGAGGGAGAGCGCATGCCGGTCCCCAGTTTCAGAGCCCCGAGCTTCGGGACCAGGGTGCTTGCAGTAAGATCCCGCGATGCCGAGAGTCAGGTACGAACCAGCTTACGTCATTCGACCGGTCTTCGTGCTTGGACTTGCCGCGCTCCTGATGCTCGCGTGGCAGGGCCCGGCCACGGCCCAAGACACGAGCTGGACGGCCTACGCGGGGCGCTGGGGCGTAGGAAAAGACGGCGAAACATCCGAGCTGGGCTTCGAGGCCCGACGCGCGATGGGAGACCGTAGGCTCGATCTCGTGGGCGGCCTGGCCGGGACCGCCGATGAGGCGATCTGGCTCTACGCCGGCGCGTCGCGCGGCTTCGAACCGGGCTCGGCCTGGGAGGTGCGTCCGGGCTTTGCGATCAGCGTTTTCGAAGAGGGCGACGGCAAAGACCTGGGTGGGACGATCGAGTTCCGCAGCAGCCTCGAGGTCGCCTACCGGGTTCGCCCGGAATTGCGGTTTGGTCTTCTCGTCTACCACCTCTCCAATGCCGGGATCTACGACATGAACCCGGGAGCCAACTCGGTGGTGCTGACCTTCGGTTTTCACTGATTGCCCGGCGGGTCGCCGAGCGGCTCGCGGATCATGCGGGCTAGTGTCCCGTGCGGTAAGTTCGTTGCCACACCGAGAGCGGTGAAGCGTGCGCTGGGCAAGGCGCGACGACTGAGAATATCGGGCATATTCGACAGAGGAGCAACGCCGCCCAGCGGGATGCAGCACCGCTCGAATGTAAAGGAACTTGCCGCACGGGACACTAGTCCTGCCAGATCTTCCACGGCGGACTCGCGTCCCGCCAAGCCTGGTTGAGGTGCAGGTAGTCGCGGTAGGTGTCCATCGGCTCCCAGTAGCCTTCGTGGGGGTAGACCGCGAGTTGGCCGTCTCTGGCCAGAGACCGAAGTGGATCCAACTCGAGCAACAACCCGGGATCGTCGTTGAGGTAGTCGAACACGCTTCTCTGAAAGACGAAGAAACCGCCGCTCACGACTCCCTGAGCCACGGTGGGCTTTTCGTTGAACTCGAGAGCGATTCCGTCGTCGACCTCCATCTCGCCGTAGCGAGACGTGGGATGAACCCCGGTTACCGTCGCCACGCGGCCCTTCTCATGGTGATACTCGAGGAGCTTGCCGATGTCGACATCGCCGACGGCGTCGCCGTAGGTGAAAAAGAAGGTCTCGGTGTCGATGTAGCCGCGCACTCGCCGGAGCCTTGCGCCGGTGCCCGATTCCTCGCCGGTCTCCGAGCAGGTCACCTGCCAGCTTTCCTGCCCGCTGCGATTGTGAAACTCCGGCGACTCCGGACGGTCCATCGAAATGGTGAAGTCCCGCATCATCTCGTGGTAGCGCAGGAAGTACTGCTTGATCACCCACCCCTTGTAGCCCAGGCACAGAACGAACCTCTCGACGCCGTGAAACCCGTAGATCTTCATGATGTGCCATAGGATCGGCATGCCCCCGATCTCGACCATCGGCTTGGGCCGGACCTCGGTCTCCTCTCGGAGTCGAGTGCCCTTTCCGCCGCAGAGAATGACAACCGGAAGCTGGTCGGGACCCTGGCGAGACATTGATTCGTATTCTGGAATGGAACGCGCCGCGTTCCCGAAAGTCGTAGTTCTACAAGGTCACTAGAAGTGGTCGTTGGCCTTGGAAACTCTAGCATAGGGACCGCGGTCCGATCGGGTCGTTCGAGGGTAGAATCATGCGCCCGTGAGGTACCCGACAGCCCACCTCCAGCGCGTCTGCTGCGCCCTGGCCGCCGTAGGGATAGCGGTGCTCTCGGGCTGCTCGGCGGACCGTGAGCCCACCCGCAGCAACATCCTTCTGATCACGATTGACACGCTTCGCGCAGATCACCTTTCCAGCTACGGATACCCGCGCGTGACCTCGCCGGTGCTGGATCGCCTGGCGGCAGAAGGGGTGCGCTTCGACCAGGCAGCCGTCCAGTGGCCCAAGACGGGGCCGTCGTTCGCCTCGATGTTCACCGCGACCTATCCGAAGAACAACGGCATCGTGCGCAAGGTGGGTATTCCACTTCCGGAGGACTTCAATCTGCTCGCGGAGGTGCTCCAGGCCGAGGGCTACCAGACCCTGGCCGTGGTCTCGAACGGCGCGGTGGGCAAGGCCTTTCACTTCGATCAGGGCTTCGACCGCTACGTCGAGTCGTGGAACGAAGCGCCTCCCGAGCCCGGCGTCGACACGACCGGTGCAATAGCTGTGACCGTGCTGGCGAACGGTCTGCTGGACGAGATCTCGTCCGATCGCCCATTCTTCTTGTGGGTTCATTACCTGGATCCCCACTTTCCGTACACGCCACCGGGCGAGTTTCGGGATCTGTTCCAGGATGACGAGCACTTCGAGCCGAATCGCGAGATGCGCGTCGACTCCGAACGCGCCAAGCGAGACACCTTCGGGATCGGATACGGGCAAGTGCTCGACGGCAGGAACGACCTGTCGTTCTACGTGGCGCGCTACGACGCCGAGATCGTTCACGCGGATGCCGAGATCGGCGAGTTCCTAGCGACAGCTCGTGAGCGCGAGCTTCTGGAGAACACTCTCACCATAGTCACCTCCGATCACGGCGAATCGCTCGCTGAGCACGAGTACTACTTCGACCACGGCCGCTACGGCTTCCAGACGTGCCTACGGGTGCCGCTCATTTTCCACTACCCGGGCGTGCTAGAACCGGCAGTCGATACCGATCCGGCCGAACTGATCGGCTTGGCGCCGACGCTTCTGGAATTCGCCGGCGTCGAGCTCGACCGTGGACGGTGGATGCAGGGAACGTCGCTCGGCCGGCGTCTGCGGGGCACCCGGCTCGTTCCGAATCGGCCCGCCTACGCGTTCTCGGAGGCCGGATACGGGCGGCGGGACATGTGGCAACGCATCGTACGGAACCGTCGCTACAAGTTCGCCGACTCGCGGGAAGGTAACGCCCAGAGGCACATGTCGGGGGCGCTTGGCCAGCGCTATGCGCTCTACGATCTCGAGCGGGATCCCGGCGAGAACCGCAACCTGGCTCAGGAGATGCCCGAGATGGCAGAGGAGCTGCTGGCGCTACTCACTCGCTGGTACGAGATGCCGTTCGACGCGATTACCGGCTCGTCGGGGGACGTGGGGGAGATGGACGAGGCCACGCGGGAACAGCTCAAAGCGCTGGGCTATCTGGACTGAGGGCGCCGCCGGATACACCCGAATCTGCGCTACTTCCCTCACTCGGCCATCCTCGACGTACTAGAAGTACGCCTGCGGTGTCCTCATTTCGGCGAGCAGCACATCTCCGGGCATCTACGGCGGCTTGACGTGATCGAGGCTGCGGCGCCGGGAGGCGCCAGGCTCTCGACGACACCTGGATGCTTCGATCTTGCGTCAGGTAACGTCGGGCCTCCGTGCCCGACGTGCTGCGCGGCTAGTCGATAGATTCCGGCTCGACTACCCGGATCGCCAGGGTCTTGGCCTGGCTGGCGATGTCGGAGAACCAGGCGATGTTCTCGCGGACTAGATCGAGCTCGAGTTTCAGGTCTCCGGTGGTGTTCGGAGCTCGGACTTCTACCGTGGTTTCGAGCTCGGCGCCGGGCTCGACCGGGCCGGCGAAATGAGTCCGCTTGCCGGCGTGCCGAAGGCGGTTTCCGTCGGGGCCGAACCACCGGTAGGCGATGTTGACGGGAAGAAGGCCGCCGGAGGTGAAATTGCTCTGGCTCGTGTTGCGAAGCCGAACCGGGATCTCGAATGTCTCCCTGGCCTCGACTTCTTCGGGCGCCAGGGCCTCCAGCCAATCGACGCGGTAGTGCTCGGGACGGGTGATCTGGTCTCTCCTGCCGAGAAAGTCGAGCTGCGCACCGGCGACGAAGACCGAGGTCGGCATTCCGGCCTCATAGATTCGTTTGCCGGCCGTGGTGCGGATCCGCATGTCGTAGACGTAAAAAAGAGCGCCGTCCTGGTCGTGATGCAGCCTGGGTGCGTCGACCGGCCGGACCTCGACCACCTTGCTGCGAGCTGCCTTCCGGTGAGCTTTCTCGAAGGTCGCAATCGCGCGGTCGCCCGCCAGATCGATGGTCACCTCGTTGTCGGGCGCAAACGTCGTGATCTGAAAGAATAGTCCCTTGATCCGTCGGTCCGTTAGAACCATGACGTCGACCGGCACCCGGGCTTGCACCCATGGGACACCCCTCTGCTTTCGGTGAGGCATCAGCAGGTCCTTGCGGCCCATCAGGACCAGGTGGGAATAACTGAAGCTGCTGTAGCCGGGAATCGTCTTACGCAAAGAAAGCTCGAACGGGAACGCATCGAACTGCGGGCTGCGAGCATGTGCCTGAAGCGTTGGCAGGGGAACCGCCGCACCGAAGGGTGTGAACAGGATCGAGCCCAGAAAGAGCCCACCGGCCGCAGCTCCCGGGAGCATCAGCCAAGCCGGCCGAACCGATGTCACCAGAAAGAGGAACGCCGGATAGCACATCATGAAGTAGCGGTTCCCGATGAAGCCGCCGCCGCCATGCCAGTTGAGCGGGATGACGCAGATGAAGAACAAGGTGATCACCGCCATTGCGGCGAGCGAAAGCCAGCCTTCCGGCCGGTGTCGGCTGTGGATCAGAAACAGCAGGAGGCTGACGACCGAGAACGGCAGATAGAGGAGCACTCCCGTGTGGCGGCCCCAGAGGAAATAGCCCAGGCTCTGACGCACCTCTGGGACGCTGGTCGGGGGTTTTCGAAAGACCCATGACCAGGAGTTGGCGTACCTCGACGCCTTGGCGAGCTCGTCCGGAAGACTCTCGATGACGTCCTGAACCGACTGCGGGTCCTCGACCTTGACGCCTCCGCGGGCCACGCCGAGATAGGAGGTCGGATGTCCGGTCAGGGCCATCGAGCTCCCGGCCAGCGCGAGAAGCCCGATAGCCAGCGCTCCGATCCAGACACCGGCCTTCTCGATCCCGTGTCGCCGCCAGATAGCGTACGCGAGCGGCACTGCAAAGGCCAGAAGAACCGGCTTGTTGTAGACGCCGAGTGCGAGGGCTACGCCCGACGCGGGTAGCGCGCCACGCGACCATCGGTGCCCGCCGAACTTCTGGAACACCAGGAAGAACGCCATCGCCACCGACGCCATGTTGAAGATCTCGGGCTGAAGCCAGAACACGTACGGCCAGGCCGGACTCAGGGCGAAGAAGAGGACCGAGTAGAGGAGTGCGATCGGCTCGCTATTCCATCGTCGCAGATACCACGCCCCGCACCAGATCATGAGAACGAAGAGCAGCGCGTTGAAGACCACCATTCCGTTGGCGCCGAACACGGCGACTAGCGGAGCCGCCATCAGTGAATAGATGAACGGTTTTCCGAAATAGACGGTCTTCCAGCCGTCGTCGCTCATGATGATGAGGTTCTCGGTGGGCAGATAGGGGTAGCTCGCCAGGAGCCGGGGATAGTCCTCGGGATTGCTCTCCAGATCACCGTCCTCGACCAGGCTCATAGCCATCGCCAGATAGGCGGGCTCGTCGGCTTTGAGCGTCGGGGGAAGGCCGGGCTTGCCGACGGTGCCGGTGAAAAGCACCAGGAAGACCGCCATCGAGATGAAGGCGAGGTAGGTTGCCTTGCTCATTGCGGTCGGAGGAGTTTACTGCAAAACTGACGGTCTTTCCGGCGCCAACGGCGGTCGAACAATCAGATGAGTGAGCCTCCGGTTGCAATCGTCGTCTTGACCTACGATGGCTTTCAGCCAGTCCGAGAAGCCCTTCTGTCTGTCGGCTCGCTGACTTATCCGAGCTACGACGTAATCGTCGTCGACAACGGTTCGAGCGACACCACGAGCTTGAGAATCCGGGAGCGATTCCCGAGGGCGGAGCTGCTCGCCGGCGAAGTCAAGCTGGGAGTGGCCGGCGGCTTCAACGTCGGTCTGAGAAGAGTGGTCAAAGGGGAATGGAAATACGCCCTCGTGATGCACAACGACGTCGAGCCGGAGCCGTCGATGCTGAGTGAGCTCGTTGCGACGGCCGAAGCCCGGCCGTCGGTGGCCGCGGTCAGCCCGAAGATTCATCTGTTCTGGGATCGGGAACGCCTGCTGTCCGCGGGCGGTCTACTCGCTGGCGGGCGCTTTCCGGTGCGCTGGCGCGGCTATGACGAGATCGACCGGGGGCAGTACGAAGAGGACTGTGAGGTGGATTGTGGCACCGGTGCCGCGATGCTGGTCAACGTCGAGACGGTTCGTGAGGTCGGCCTACTCGACCCCCAGCTCCGGCACTACGAGGACGTCGACTGGTGTGTTCGGGCGCGCGCGGCCGGCTACTCTTCCTATTACAGCCATCGAGCAGCCGCGTGGCGCTTGGCGGTGCGTACGGCACCCGATCGACCGGCCCGTGCGCGTGAGGCCGGGCGTTCGGCAGCATTCCTCATGCGCCGTCATGGCTCCTTCGGACGGCGCTTGCTGTTCGTGCTGGCTCAAGTCGGGGCCCTGGCCGCAGCTCTGCCCCAGCGCTTGATCCGGAGGCGCCGAAGCCCGCTGTCGAGAGCCCGTGGCGCGCTCGAAGCGATGTCCGCGGTTCTCGCGGCGCCTCCCAGAGACCGATAGGATCGGCTTGATGCTGGACAATCTGGTCGCCGACACCCGGCGACTCAAGCTCAACCGCAAGGGGACATTCCCCTGGTACGTGATCGAGGCCCTGCTCTTCGACAACGGGTACCAGGCGGTGGTGGCGTACCGAATCGCCAGCTGGTTCAAACGGCACGGAATCTCGGTTCTGGGGTCGTTCTTCGCCCGGTTGGGTCTGTTTGCGACTGGAGTCGACATAGCGCCTGGAGCCGAGATCGGGCCCGGCCTCATCATCAGCCACGGAACCGGCCTGGTCGTCGGCGGCCACACCCGGATCGGCGCTCGCGCGATTCTGCTCCACCAAGTGACTCTCGGTGCGCCGGAAGTAGCGCGCCTCGACGAGATGCCCCGGATCGGGGATGATGTCTACATCGGGGCGGGGGCGGCGCTGATCGGTGGAATCACCATCGGGGACAGAGTGGCGATCGGGCTCAACACGATCGTCACCGAGGACGTGCCCGACGACACCCGCATCGTCAACGAGGTCCGCCAGCGAGTAACGCTGCGCAAGTCGTCGCGGATCGGTTGAGTCGTTTCGGGCAAATCATCGGGGACACGGTTCCTTCGTGTCCCCTCCCGACTGGGTTTCAATCGGATCTCTGGGGTAACTCGGTGCGATTGAGGGCCGCCGGTGCCGTCTTCTCGCTCGCCCCTCGAAGACTCGGGTAAGCGCTCGCTCGCAAGAGGCACGCGGCTGGCCTTTCAGGCACAGTACCGAGAAGCCGGGGACTGCAAGCCCAGAAAGTGACTTCGGCCGCCGGACCTCGAATCGCTCCGCTC
>JBHHWO010000147.1:0-10482 GCA_046756565.1 Thermoanaerobaculia bacterium
GCGTCGTCCAGGCCTTCGAAGGTGAAGTTGAGCTTCTTGCGGTAGTGGACGGAGAGGAACAGGTATCGGATCGCACGCGGCTTGGCGCCGCGCTCGAGCAGCTCTTTCAGGGTGTAGAAGTTCCCGAGCGACTTCGACATCTTCTCGCCGTCGACGATGAGGTGCTCGGAGTGGAGCCAATGGCGGGCGAAGGGCTTCCCCGTCGCCGATTCGCTCTGGGCGATCTCGTTCTCGTGGTGCGGGAAGATGTTGTCGACCCCGCCGCAATGGATGTCGAAGGTCTCGCCGAGGTACTTCATCGACATGGCCGAGCACTCGAGGTGCCAGCCCGGACGGCCCGGTCCCCAGGGCGAATCCCAGCTCGGCTCGCCGGGCTTGGCTCCTTTCCAGAGGACGAAGTCGCGGGCATCTTCCTTGTCGTACTCGTCCGAGGCGACCCGCTCGCCCTGGCGGACCTGATCGAGATCGAAGCCCGAGAGCCGGCCGTAGTCTTCGTCGCTGGCGATCCGGAAGAAGATCGAGCCGTCGCTCTCGTAGCCATAGCCCTCTTCGACGAGCTTTTCGACCAGGGCGATCATCTCAGGGATGTGCTCGGTGGCCTTCGGGTACTGCTCGGCCGGCTCGATGTGAAGCGTTTCGAGGTCCTCGAAGAACGAGTCGATGAACGGCTGGGTGTACTCGTCGAGCGTCACCCCCTGCTCCGCCGCTCCCAGGATGGTCTTGTCGTCGATGTCGGTGAGGTTCATCACCTGGACGACGTCGAAGCCGAGGTAGCGGAGGCTGCGGCGCAGGATGTCTTCGAACAGGAAGGTGCGCAGGTTTCCGATGTGGGCGTGACCATAGACCGTGGGCCCGCAGGTGTAGATGCGCACCTTTCCCGGATCGACCGGATCGAGCGGCTCGGAGCCACGCCCGAGGGTGTTGTAGAACGAGGGCGCCGGCCTGGCCGTCTCGGGTTCCGCCATCTCAGGTTCGCCCTTCTCAGGTTCCTGTGGCCGCGGCTGCCGCGTCGGCCTTCATGCGTTGCAGGTGGCGCCTGGCCTTGTCCTTGCGGAGGCCTCGGAGATGGTCCACGAAGAGCACGCCGTTCAGGTGATCGACCTCGTGGCAGATCACGCGGGCGAGGAGCTCGTCGGCGGCGAACTCGAGCTTGGCGCCGTCCAGATCCTGGGCCTTGACCCGGATCTCGAGGGGCCGGTCGACCTTTTCGGTGAATCCGGGAATCGAAAGGCACCCCTCGACCTCGCCCGCCATTTCGAGACGGCCTTCCGGGTCTGCGATCGCCGGGTTGACCAGAGTCATGACCGCCCCCGGGTCCTCGCCGGCGCTGGCGTCGACCACGATGAGCCGGATCTCGATTCCGACCTGTGAAGCGGCCAGCCCGACGCCGACTGCCGAGTGCATGGTCTCGACCATGTCTCCGGCGAGCTTCCTCAGCCCCTCGTCGAAGTCGGTGACTTCAGAGCAGCGCACCCGGAGCACGGGGTCCGGGTAGATAGAGATGGGCAGGACGCTCACCCTGGGGTTCTCATCCCTCGTCGGAAGGATCCGCGGCCTTGACCTTGCTCGCGGCTTCGGCGATCTGGCTGTCGTGATCCTGCATGCGCAGGGCGTCGAGGAGCCCGCGGGGGTCTTCCTCGCCGAGCATCGCCTGTTCCAGCCCGCCGCGATTCAGGACCAGGACCTTGGTCGCCTTCTTGGCTCGGTAGAGCGCCGGCCAGGGCTGTCGCTTCATGAGCGCGCGCTCGCCGAGGATGTCGCCGCCGTGGAAGATGCGCAGATCGGTCTGGCTGCCGCTGGCGAGCTGGACCTGCGCTCCGATCTCACCGGTCAGGACCACGAACAATTCTTCGAGCGACTGGTTGCGCTTGACCAGGACCTGGCCTTCGGCCAGCCGCCTGATATCGAGCAGTGGAAAGACCTTCTGGAGCTGCTCGCGCGAGAGGACCTCGATGATCGGGCCCCGGATCAGGTCCGGCCAGTGCTGGCGTACCTCGATCGCCCAGGCCTTCATGCCGAGGCTCGAGACCACGAGCTGACGCCGGTGCTCGAGCCGTTTGGTGCGCTGGATCGCCGCCATCTTCGCCTGGAGCGTCTCTTCGTGCGGGATCCTGCGCGAGAGCTTCGAGATCAATGCGTAACCCTTGTCGAAGAATCCCTCCGAGGTGTAGCGATCGGCAATCGCCAGGTACTCCTCGATCGCGTCGGTGGTCTTGCCCATCTTGAGGTAGATGTCGGCGAGCTGGATCCGGGCGCGGTAATCGCTCTTTTTCGCGGCCACCTTGATCTTGAGCTTCTCGCGGGCCTCGTCGTAGCGCTCGAGGGTGATCAGGTCGTCGATGCTCAGCTCCCGAGACTGCGAGCTCCCCCTCGACTTCGCCTTGCCGGCGGCCGAGGTCATGTTGCTGAGCCAGTCTTTGAGTGCCAAGGTTCGCCGCCGCGATTTCGGGTTGCCGTGATCGGTTGTGGTGATCGGTTGTCTTGGGTAGAGGACGCTTCTCGAAGAGAGGCGGTCCGTGCCGGTAAATTATAGCCCTGGGCACCGCGAAATCGCTGTGTGGCATATGATTTTTCCACTGGTACGACGATTGCACCTTCGAGACCTGGAGCCGAAAACCAAGAGTCAACGGCTCCCGAGCCCGAAAGGGGGCAAGCCATGACCAGGACACAGACCCACACCACCAGCCGAGACGATCGGCGAGTCGCGGCTCTCGCGGCGACGCGCGATTCGTGGCCGATCCTGCTGGCCGCGGCGCTCCTTCTCGCCGGTGCCGCGCTCCTGGCAGTACCCGCGATGGGTGCCCATCCCCCGATGGGCGCCAATGATGACGACGCCGACGCCTACGGGTTCGTCCGGCGCGTCGAGGGCGATGTGCTCCTCGCCGGCCTCGAACAGAAAGACGCGGTCGACGCGGAGGTCAACCATCCGCTTCTCACGGGCGATCAGATTTCCACCAATTCCGGACGTGTCGAGGTGATCCTCCCGGACGGCTCAATCGTGCGCATCGACCGGACCACCGATGTCGTGTTCGACTCACTGGGCGGCTCGCCGGACTCCGATCCCGACGCGGGGACCCTGCTCCTCCTCGACGAGGGTGAGATCCAGGTTCGCACGCCCGAGGTCTTTTACGGCAGCGAGGAGTTCGCGGTGCGGACTTCGAACGCCACCATCTACCTGTCCGCGGCCGGCAGCTACCGGCTGAGGACCCGCGGCACGAGCTTCACCGAGGTCGTGGTCCGCGAAGGGTTCGCGGAAGCCGACACGCGCAGCGGCTCAGCGGTCGCCCGAGACGGCGAGGCGCTCGAGGTCAGCGGATACAGCCGGCCGTTCGTCGACGTTCTGGCCGTGGGCCCCGAGGACGGGCTCGAGATCTGGGCCGAAGACCTTGACCGCAGAGCCTACGATGCGAGATCCGAATACGTCGATCCGCGGCTCGCCTACGCGGCCGAGCCGCTTCACGACAACGGCGAGTGGATCGTGGTCCAATCACGCAGGGTCTGGCGCCCCTACGTGCGCGCGGGTTGGCGGCCGTTTCGCTACGGCCGGTGGGTCTACTCCCCGAGCGGCCTCACCTGGGTGGCGAGCGCGCCCTGGGGATGGGTGACCAGCCACTATGGCTCGTGGGACTACTACCCCGCCTACGGCTGGCTCTGGTACCCGGGCAGCTTCTACCGGCCGGCGGCGGTCTACTGGTACTGGGGTCCGACCTACGTCGGGTGGGTCCCATACGGCTACTACGGCCGGCACTACGGATTCTATGGGGGCCCCGGCTTCGGCTTCGGGGTCTACGGCTGGGCGGGCGGTGACTGGGGCTTCTGGGCCGACTGGACGTTCTGCCCCACCCGCTACTTCGGCCGCCGCGGCTACCACCACTACTGGGACTCCGGACGGAGCCTGGCGCGCACTCGGCGTTTCGCGGTGCCTCGCGGCATCGTGACCACCGACACCCGCGGCCTGACCCGCGACCGCTGGGGCAAGCCCAACGAGGTGCACGACGTCCTGGTCCGAAGGAACGCGGACTCGACTCGAGTCCGGGAGCTCCCGGACGTGACCGATTTCGTGGCCAGGCGCAAGCTCACCGAAGCCAAGATCCGCGAGATCCGCGAAGAGACCACCGGGCGCTCGGGCGCAGCCAAAGCGAGGCTCCGTCCTCTCGGCGATGAAAGCGGCCGAGGACGCTTCACGACCCCGAGCTCGACGGATCGCGGCACGAGCTCGGTGGTTCGTTCCAGAAGCGGCGTCAGCCGAGACCTCGGTCGGGACGCCTCCGGCCGCAGGATCTCGAGCGATCGGAGGGATCTCGGTGGGAATCGCGAGTCTGTCACTCGCCGAGGAACCGAGATTCGACGACCGCTCGCCAATACGGAGCACGGCACCGAGCGCAGCTCCGAGACGAGGTCGGGCGGGACGCGGACACTCGTTCGCGGCCGGGAATCCGAGGCCGGCGACTCCACGGGCCGCAGCAAAAGCACGGTTCGGGATCTGAGCGGGACCCGGGACCGGAACGAGGGAAGAATCAGAACTGAGACCAGGGGAGGCACTCGAGACCGGGACGAAGCGCCCAGCCGGGTCGAACGGGGTACGGTGCGAGACCTCCGTGGCTCGCGAGACCGGACCCGGAACCAGGGCAGTCCGGGCCGACGATCCCTCGTCCGGGGTGATCCGGACAAGGGGCGCGGCAGCCTCGAGGGCGTGCGTGATCTTCGGAGCGGCTCGTCGTCCGTCCGGGATCGCTCAGGCTCGAAGGGTGACGCCCCGGCCCGGCGCGTGCTGGACAGTATCCGAGAGCACCGGCAGAGCCAGGGCCAGACCCGCGGCCGCTCGCTGACTTCGCGAGGTGATTCCAGGGGCTCGTCGAGCGCGACCCGGGGTACCACTTCTAGCCGCGGCTCCTCGACACGGGGCCGCGACACGTCGAGGCGCAGCGGCAGCCGGTCCTCGGACGTATCGAAAGGTTCGAGTGGCAGCCGCTCTTCGGGCGTTTCGCGCGGATCGGGCAGCAGCTCGTCCCGAGGCAAGTCGAGCTCGGCACGCGGGGGCTCGGATAGGAGTTCGGGCTCGAGCCGCAGCTCGACCAGGAAGTCCTCTCCCCCGCCCCGTCAGTCTTCGGCGCGGAGCAACAGCCGCTCGGGCGAGCGCTCCAAGGCCCGGTCGGGCGGCTCGCGCGGCCGCGTCCGGCGCCCGGACTAGGGAAGACGAGCGACACGAGTTGCTGTAGCCGCCGATCTCTGTCCCCACACCCGTCCTCCTGAGCGAAGCGAAGGGTCCAGCGGCCCCGTTATTCCGAAGCGAAGCAAGGCCCCGCGCCCCGTCATCCTGAGCGAAGCGAAGGATCCCCGACACGCGAGTGGCTGTCTCGCATTCCCGTCATCCTGAGCGAAGCGTAGGATGACGCTGTAGACCGGTACAATCGCTCGGTGCGCGTTGAGACCCTTCTACGGGCCCTGTTCATCTTCTACTGTGCCGAGGCGGGCGCCTTTCTCTTGATGGCGCCGTGGAGCGCTCTGTGGGATCGCAGCCTGTTTCAGATCCCGTCGCTGTGGCTCCAGGCGGTCTATTTCCACCCCCTGTTCCGAGGGGCGATCACCGGGCTCGGCGCGATTCACATCCTCTGGGGCGCCCACGATCTCGAGGACTGGCTGCTGCGGCGCAAGGAAGCGAGATCCTGAAGTGAGACGCGTGCCTACGCTCATGGCCATCGAGGATCTCTCGTCCCTCGGGTCGCTCGCCGAGCGAATCGAGCGCTGGTCCGCGGCCGGTGTGAACGCGGTGCAGGTGCGGGACAAGAGCGCCACGGACCGGGAGCTATACGAGTCGTGTGTCGCAGCGCGGTCGACACTGCCGCCGGAGATCGCCGTTCTGGTCAACCGGCGCCCGGACATCGCGGTGGCCGCGGGCGCCCAGGGCGTTCACCTCCCGGCCAACGGCCTTCCCACCGCTCGGGTGCGCGCGGCCTTCGGCGATCGCCTTGTCATCGGACGCTCAACGCACTCGCTCGATGAGGTCCGAGAGGCCGAAGAGGCGGGCGCGGACTACGTTCTCTTCGGACCGGTCTACTCCACTCCCGAGAAGCGCCGCTACGGACCGCCGCAGGGGCTCGAGCAGCTCGGCCGCGCCGCGAGGGGAAGCATCCCCGTGCTGGCCGTTGGTGGAATCGACGCCGGGCGCATCCCGGAGGTGGCGTGCGCCGGGGCGTCGGGAGCTGCCGGGATTCGGCTGTTTCGGGATCCCGCGAAGCTCGCGGAGCTCGAGGCCCGGGCCGACCAGATCCGCGGCGTATTCGCGGCCACGGAGGCGGCCCATGCCTGACGCGGCCGGCACAGGGAGCAAGCGCGCGTTCCTCCTTCTCTCGCTCGCGGTCTTGACCGCCGACCAGTGGTCGAAATGGTGGGTCGAAGCGAACCTCGCGCTCGGCCGCCCGATGGAGATCATCCCGGGTTTTCTGAACTTCACGCATGTGGAGAACCCGGGCGTGGCGTTCGGCTTGTTCGCGGGGCACGACGGCACGCTCGGAACGATTCTCCTCATCGGCCTCGGCGTCGCAGCACTCGCGATCGTCGGGTACTACTACTTCCGGATCGAAGCGGATCAGAAGCTCGTGATCGCCGCGCTCGCTCTGGTTCTCGGCGGAGCCGTGGGCAATCTGACCGATCGACTGCTCTCGGGAAGCGTCACCGACTTCATCGACGCCTACCTCGGTACCTATCACTGGCACACGTTCAACGTGGCCGACAGCGCGATCACGATCGGTGTTCTTCTGATTCTGTTCGACTCCTTCCGGCCCCGGAGCTCGGATGAGAAAACCGCGTCGAACGACGCCGAATCGGAATCCGAGCCTGCCGGCGACGCCTCGATCGAGATCAGTCGTGCGTCCTGAAGACGAAGCCGTGAACGGGTTCGAAGACGACGATTTCCCGGACTCCGACCTGGAGGGGCTGGAAGGCCCTGGAGACACACTCGAGACCCGACCGGGCGCGCCCGATCGCTGGAAGGTGTCCGCCAAGGCAGCGGGTCAGCGGCTCGACGTCTACCTCGCCAAGGTCTACAAGACGACCCGCTCTCAGGTCGCCCGCTGGATCCAGGAGGGCCGCGTGGTGCTCGCCGACAGGCGCGCCAAGGCCGGCATCAAGCTCGACGGCGGCGAGTGGATCTCGTGCGACCCACGCTCGCCCAGCCAGGAGGGGCGAGTCGAGCCGGAAGACGGTGAGCTCACGATTCTGCACGAAGACGAGCACTTGGTGGTGCTCGACAAGCCCGCGCGAATTGCGGTTCATCCCGGGGCCGGGCGCCCGGACGGCACTATCGCCAATCGCCTGCTCGCGAGGTATCCGGAGACGGGCGCCGTCGGAGGCCCCGGCCGGCCCGGGATCGTGCACCGGCTCGACCTGGGCACGAGCGGGGTGATGGTGGTCGCGCGCACCGCAACGGCACATCTCGCGTTGGCGAACGCGTTCGCCGAGCGACGAGTCAAGAAGACGTATCTCGCGATCGGCTACGGTGCTCCGGCGGATGCCGAGGGCACCGTGGTCGCTCCGATCGCCCGTCATGCCCAGCGGCGCAAGGAGATGACGGTGCTCCTTTCGGGACGGCCGGCCGAAACCAAGTATCGGGTGCTCGGCACCGAGAACGGCATCTCGGTCTTCGAGCTCACCCCGGTGACGGGTAGGACCCACCAGATCCGCGTGCATCTCAAGCACATCGGCCATCCGATCGTGGGCGATCCCGTCTACGGCGAGGCCCGCTGGAAGGGGCTCGCCAAGGCGAGTCACCGGATCCTGCGCGACTTCGACCGACCCGCGCTGCACGCCAGGCGCCTCGAGCTCGATCATCCCGAGACCGGTGAGTCGTGTTCGTTCGAAGCTCCGGTGCCGGAGGACATGAAGGGTCTGTGGAGAGAGGTGGCGGGAAGGGAGTGGCCGGAGGAAGTCTGAAGCGGCGGGCGAGTGTTGCCGCAGCGGCGAGCGGTCGGTATCGCTGAGATCCTTCCCTTCGCTTCGCTCGAGGGCAGGCTGCTGCGCTCAGGATGACAATCGGGTGGGGATCGGGAGCCTCGCTGCAGTAGATGCTACGCCCGGTCATCCTGAGCCAAGCGAAGGAGTGTGCATACCTCGCGCGGTCATCCTGAGCGAAGCGAAGGATCCCTCCCGCTCGACTCGAGGGACTCCAAACCGCCAGACCGATCCTTGCGATCGCGTCCTAGCGGGTGTGAAGAAACGTCGATTCTTCGTTTACATCCTCGCCAGTCATTCACGAACGCTCTACGTCGGAATCACCTCCAACCCAAGGGCGCGAGTCCACGCACACCGAACGGGCGAGCACTCCGGCTTCACCAAGCGATACGCGATCCACCGCCTGGTGCATCTCGAGGAGTTCGAGAGGGTTGCCGACGCGCTCCGGCGCGAGAAGCAGATCAAAGGCTGGTTGCGGCGCAAGAAGGTCCAGCTGATCACCGATCACAATCCAGACTGGCGCGATCTGGCCGCCGACTTGTGGGGAACCTGATACCGGGATCCTTCGCTTCGCTTCCTTCGCAGAGCCTCAGGACAGGCTGAGGGCAGGCTGCTGCGCTCAGGATGACAATCGGGTGGGGATCTGGAGCCTCGCTGCAGTAGATGCTACGCGGGATCCTTCGCTTCGCTCAGGATGACAATCAGGGGCATTGCAGGGGCTCTGCAACGGCAAGTGGTCGAAGCCGTCATCCTGAGCCAAGCAGCCTGCCCTCGAGCGAAGCGAAGCGAAGGATCCCTCGGGTCGGCCTAGACAGAGCTAGGTCGCTACAACCGCATCCCTAGATCAGCGCTTCGAACGGCTTGTACGTCCGGTCCTGGGACTCGGCGACCGGCCGGCAGGTGATGTGGCCGGCGTGGGTGTTGACGCCCTCGAGGAGGCCCGGATCGTCGCTGGTCGCCTTGTCGACGCCCTTGCTGGCGAGCGCCAAGGTGTACGGCAGGGTCGCGTTGACCAGGGCGAAGGTCGAGGTCCGGGGAACCGCGCCGGGCATGTTGGCCACGCAGTAGTGCCAGACTCCATCGACCTCGTAGACCGGATCCGAATGCGTGGTCGGCCGGGTGGTCTCGAAGCAGCCTCCCTGATCGACGGCGACGTCGACGATGACCGAGCGCGGCTTCATCACCTTGAGGTCCTCACGGGTCACCAGCTTGGGCGCCGAACGGCCGGGAATGAGCACCGCACCGACCAGGATGTCGGCTCGCCGCATGCCCGAGAACAGATTGTGATGATTGCTCGCCACCGTGGCCAGACGCCCGTGGAACATGTTGTCGAGCTCCTGCATGCGAGCGATATTGGTCTCGAGAATGGTGACGTGGGCTCCCAGGCCCAGGGCGATCTTGGCTGCGTTCAGGCCGACGATGCCACCGCCCACGATCACGACGTCGCCCGGCGGCACGCCCGGAACACCCGAAAGCAGCGTTCCGCGGCCGCCGTACGGCCGCTGCAGGTAGTACGCGCCGACCAGGACGGCCATGCGCCCGGCCACTTCCGACATCGGGGTCAGGAGCGGCAGGTGGCCGTTGCTGTCGGTGATGGTCTCGTACGCGATACCGGTGACGTTCTTCTCGAGAAGGACGTCGGTCAGCTCCGGCAGCGGCGCGAGATGGAGATAGGTGAAGACGATCTGGCCTTCGCGGATGCGCGGGTACTCGACGGCGATCGGCTCCTTGACCTTGACCACCATCTCGGCCCGATCCCAGACCTGGTCCGCGTCCGCAACGATCTCCGCACCCGCCGCTTCGTACTCGTGATCGAGAATCCCCGGCCCCTCCCCCGCTCCACTCTCGATCAGAACGGTGTGGCCCTGCATGACCAGTGCTTCGGCGCCGGCCGGGATCATTCCGACCCGGTATTCGTGGTCCTTTACTTCCTTGGGTACGCCGACGATCATCGCGCTGAGCCCGGCAACGAGGGAAGGCGCGCGCCAGCGCTAGCCCGCGTCGGTTCCCATCTCGACCTTGCCCTTGAAGAAGGCTCCGTCGGCGATCACGACACGCGGGGACTTGACGTCGCCCTGGACACTCCCCTGACCGAGAATCTCGATCATCTCGGAGCCGACGACGTTGCCGGTGACCCGGCCACCGACCTTGACGGTGCGGGCCCTGATCTCGCCGCGAACGAAGCCGGAGGGCTGGACGGTGACGGTGCCTTCGACAATGAGCTTGCCGTCGATCTCTCCCGCGATGACCAGGTCGCTCGAACCGGTGATCTCGCCTTTGAACTTCGCGCCGTTCGCGACCTCGGTGGTTCCGGACGCCGCGGCTTGCCTCGGCTGAGCGGGCCGGGGGGCCGGTGCCGGAGCCGGCGTCTGCGACACCGGCTCGTCTTCCTTCTTGAACATAGCCATTTGATGGATTTCCTTGTTCTAGCTCGAGGCCGGCACCGGGCCGATTCCTCGAATGTTTCTCGGCAAAACTGGAGCGGGCAACGGGACTCGAACCCGCGACATCAAGCTTGGGAAGCTTGCACTC
>JBHHWO010000148.1:0-10474 GCA_046756565.1 Thermoanaerobaculia bacterium
GTGTACCGAAAGACCCTCTCGCGCGACCATCTGGACTTCTACCACGGGCTGCTAGCCTGCCGGCACCAGCTCCAGCCGATGCCGCGTCTCGCCGGGTAGATAGGGCGTCGCTTCGCCCGAGACCCAGGCGTCGTGGCCGGCGCGATAGAACGGCGACAACGGGTGGCCGCTCTGCCCCGCGGGCATGTGGAAGAAGCCTTCTTCTTCGCGTCCGGGAGACACAACCAGCCGCTCGGAGGCGCCGAAGCCGGGCCCCTGAACACGCGGCATGTTGGAGTCTCCGGGAAGCGGCTCGGCTGGCATGTCGAGCCGGCGGGCGACGAAGCCCGGCATGAACGAGCTCATCGGATGACGGATGCGCGCCGTGTTGCGCCGCCCCCAGGTCTGCTCGGCGAGCGGCTCGCCTTGAGCCGCGAAGTACGCGAGCATCTCGTCGATCACGGCCTCGAACTGCTCGTCCCAGCTCTCGAACTCGGGATTCAGAAAATGCCAGGGGCGCTCTTCGACCAGCCGCCAGAGCGCGCCCTCGAGCTGGTTGAGATAGTCCGCCTCGCAGCGTTCCTCGACTTCCTTGCATCCGGCCAAAATCGCCCCGTAAACCTGATCCTTGAAGAAATGGCGAAACGCACGCACCAGGCGGTACCCGGCAGAGTCGACCGAGGCGTGGCCTCCCCACGACTCGACCAGCTCGCCAAGCTCCCGCCAGGCAGGATCACCGGATCGCTCGCTTCGAGCGAGAACTTCCAGCAGGAGGGTCCGCCAGCGCTCGAGAAACAGCGCTCGATCATCCAGCTGCACCGCCAACAGGCCCCGCTCGGTGGGATTCTCGAGCGCGCGCAGCGCGTCGCGGATCTGTTGGGCACGCGCACCGAGCCGGAATCCGGCGCCGATCGCCTGGAGCATCTCGCCGTCGACGACTCGGCTGTTTGCGGTCCAGATGCGGCCCTCCTCGGGATCGATCACCCGCGGGTACTCCTCCGGCGCCAGATAACCGTCCCATCCGATGGCGCCGCCGGCCCAGGAACGCGGCGTCCTGCCGTCGTGTCCGAAGCGGCGCGGTATCGGACCCATGACCGTCCAGGCAATGCGCCCGTCCTTGTCGGCGACGACGAAATTTTGTGGGGGAGCACCGACGCGGTTCGCGATCTCAACTGCTTCGTCGACCGTGGAGGCCGTCTCGATTTCGAGCGACGCGAAGGTCACTGCCGCCAGATCGTGAGCGATCCAGCGGTACGAGCGCTCGCGGCCGAGATGGTCCCGGTCGAGAATCGGCCCCCAGACGGTCTCACGCACATCGACCACTACGTCGCCCGCACCCTTGACGCGAATCGTCTCTTCGAAACGCGCGAACCGACGCCAGCCATCCGGCGAGCGGTATCTGCTCTCGTCGTCCGGGTGCGGCTCGATGACTACCCAGTCCGCCCAGTCGCCCCAGGTGTTGGTGAACCCCCAGGCAACCTCGCCATTGGAACCGGCGATGACGAACGGCACCCCGGGAAGCGACACGCCGGTCATGCGTCGGCGGCCGCCTTTGGCACTCTGGTCCGGGAAGTCCAGTACGACCCGATACCAGGTGTTGGGCACCGTGATTCCCAGGTGCATGTCGTTGGCGAGAAGCGCGCGACCGTCGGCAGTATGAACTCCCGAGATCGCCCAGTTGTTGCTGCCCCGCGCCAGCATCTCGGCCTCTGGTTCTCGACTCGATCGGCGCGGCCCGCGGCCGGTCTGGCGGGAATCGCCATTTGTCCTTCTCAGATCGAACACATCGGCACCCGGCACCGGTGGCACTTCGAAGGCCTCGCCCACGATCGGCGCGTCCCACTGGCTACCCAGAGGATCGAGGAACGCGAGCATCTCGGCGCCGAGGACCTCCTCGATCGCTCCGCGGGCGGCCTCGTACTCGCCGTAGCCGTCATTTAGATCGAGATACATGCTGTAGACGACCAGAATCGTGTCGGCCATCGTCCAGGGGGACGGTCTCTCGCCGAGAAGGAAGTACTCGAACGGCTTGGCACCGAGACTCGCCAGACCCGCGTTGACCCCTTCGGCGTAGGCCCGCGCGAGCCGACGCTGATAGGGCGATTGAGCTTCGACGATGCGATCGGCCCGAACCCGGAAGCGATGCATTCGCTGACGTTTGTCGGCCTCGACGGCCGTCTCGCCGAGAAGCTCGGCGAGCTCACCGGCCGCAAAAGACCGCGAAAGATCCATTTGGAAGAAACGGTCCTGGCCGTGAGCAAAACCCAGACCCCGGGCGACGTCGATCCGATGCTCGCCCGTGATCGTGGGAACCCCCAGGCCGTCGCGCTCGATCGTGACCGGCGAGCTCAGACCGGCAATCGCAACCGTTCCGTCCAGCGAAGGCAAGCTGCGATTGAGCACCACCCAGCCGAGCCCCGCCGCAATCGCCAAAAGGGTCAGCCCAATCGCGAGTATTCTCAGTGCCCACTTCATCGGATTCGCTGGCGGTCCGCATTAAAGCGCCGCTCCGCGGAGCGCGTAGTCTACGTCAGGCGCCGGCTTCGCCAGGTCCGTTCCAGGCCTCCGCGGCTGCCCGCCCGCGCTCGACGTTGACGCTTCCGAGCGCAGCCAGACCGACCACGAAAAAGGCGGCGTTGACCAGAATCGCGATCCGTTGCGATCCCGTGGCCGACGACACCGCACCGAAGACGAAAGCCCCCGCCACATAGGCCGCGCGCATCGCCAGGCCCCAGAAACCGAAGAACTCGCCGCTCTTCGAGACCGGTGAGAATAACCCGACCAGCGCTCGCGAGGCCGACTGCAGCGAGCCGATCCCCAGCCCCGCGGCCACGGCCACCGGCCAGAACTGAGCCTTGGTGGTCGAGAAATACGCGCCCACCGAGACCACGATCCAGAGCAGCAGGGACAGCTCGAGGCTCCGCTTGGGACCCAGGCGGTCCTGGATCCAGCCGAAGACCACCGCGCCTACGGCGGCTGCGACCTGGAGCGCGATGAACAGCATGATGATGTCTCCCGGGCTGAAGCCAATCGTCCGCTCCGCATAGATCGCGGCGAAGGCGATCACCGCCATCAGGCCACACGAGTAGATGAAGAAGGCCCCAAGAAACCAGGCGAGCTCGGAGAACTGCTTGAGCGAGCGCCAGGTGGTCGCGATCCGCCTGAACCCCTCGGCCGCGTAGGCAGCCAGCGAGTGGCGATCGCTTCGCTCGGCTCGCTCACGCAGAAACACCATCGTCGGCAGGGCTCCAACGAAGAAAAAGGCGCCCGTCAGAACCCAGGCGATCTGAAGGCCGCGCAGGTTGTCGGCCGTAAAACCGCCCGCGATCAGCGGTTTGACCAGTATCAGGCTGCCGAGGCCACCCAGGTAGCCCAGGCCCCAGCCGAAGCCCGAGATCCGTCCGATGTTCTCAGGCGTCGAGATCTCGGGAAGGAATCCTCCGGCCAGGGTCTCGCCAAACGCGTAGGCGCAGTTGGAGACCACGAAAAGAACGATTCCGAGAACCAGGGCTCCGGGGATCACAAACCAGAGAGCCGCGGTGCCGACGCAGCAGAGGATCCACATCGCGATCAAGAAGGACTTCTTGCGTCCCGAGCCGTCCGCGATGGCGCCGATAATCGGCGCCAGAATCAGAACGATCAGGTTGCTCGCACCGACAGCCACGCTCCACCACCAATCGGCGTTGGCGCCCGGCGCGACCAGCTTGGTGAAGTAGATCGAAAACGCGACCGTGACGATGATCGTCGTGTAGGCGGAGTTCGCAAAATCGAACATCGCCCAGGAGACGATTTCCCGTCGGGTCACCGGTGGGTGACTTGGCACGGACGGAGTGTATCCGCGTCCGGTCTGGCAGCGCGTGCGATGGCCGTCTTGTTTCGGCGCGCCCTGGGCTGACGACTCGGTTCCGAGTTGGAACCAGAGCGTTGGATGGGACCTCCTCGGGTCACTCGCGTATCCTGAGGCAGATCTAGTCGGAGGGTCGAAGCAAACTTCGCAGCAACCGTGGGGGCTGGAGATGGACCAAGCAAAGAAGCTGGCGCGCGAATGGATCGAAGTCTGGGATCGGGGAGATCCGTCGACGCTGCCGCTCGCCGACGGTTTCGTGCACGTGAGTCCATTCGGCAGAATCGAGGGGCGGGAGAAGTACCTCGAGGTAGTTCGGCCGATGGCGGAAGCGAACGTCGCCTCACTTCACATTCAGGACGTGATCGGCGAAGGCGACCGGGCCTGCATCACCTTCTCGATGGACACGCCGAACGGCCCCGTGGCTTGCTGTGACTGGGTGGTCGTGGCTGACGGCGAGATCGCGTCGGTGGACTCGTACTACGACTCACGGAACCTGTCCCACTTCGAGAAATACTGAAGGTACTGGGAATCGCTGCCTCGAGCTCCGAGGCTCTGGATTCCATCCAAAGCCCGACGACCAAAGAGCGGTTGCGTCGCCAAAGACCGAGTTTGCTAGCCCTTAGGGACCGCCTTTCAAACCCGCTCATCGTCGAACTGACCGCTTTCGAGTCTCTGAGAACAGCCGTCGGCTGAGTTTCGGAGGCCGTCGAAGGGTTCAACCGCATGAGTCGATTGAATGTGGGAAGCAGGGCCATTTGGGTGCGATTAGGCGACTGTAGGACAATCCGTTTCATGATCAAGTGCGCGACAACGGGTTCCCTCATCGCCTGGCTTCTCGCCATCTGCTGCCTCACATCCGGTTCGGCCGCATGGAGCGCGCTATCAGACACCCCTTCCCGTGACCCCGTGGGCTTGATCGACGACGAACTGGAGCGGCTCCACATTCCGGGCGCTGCGGTTGCCGTACTGGAAGACGGGGAGCTCGTGTGGGCCCGGGGCTTTGGCTTTGCCGATCTCGAACAGACCGTCGAGGTGCAGCCTGACACACCTTTCATGATCGGGTCGACTAGCAAGGTGTTCATCGGGCTGGCGGTGCTCCAGCTGATGGAACGCGGCAAACTGCAGCTCGAGGATCCGGCCGCGAAGTACCTGCCCGAGCTTGGCGATGCCTACAGCGAGGTCACCCTCCGCCAGCTGTTGTCCCACACCGCCGGCATTCCTCGGGACGCAAAGCGCCGAGGACCGCCCCCCTATGTCAATCATCAGCTGTACGGCGATGAGCTACTGGAGTTCCTGGCGAAATCCAATCCCGAGTTCGCCGCGGGGAGCCGCGCGCGATACTCGAACCTGGGCCCCGCTCTGCTCGCGATAATCGTCGAACGCTCGTCCGGCGGACCGATCGAGGACTACTTGCAAACTGCTGTCTTCGAGCCGGCCGGCATGAGCCGCTCCGGCCTCTTTAAGAAGACGGACGATCCGGGAAAAGTCGAAGCGATGGCCGCCGGCACCGTATGGACCGGCAGCCGGCCACGTGCCGCCGGACACGAGTCGCGATTTCCCACGGGCTCGATTTACTCCACCGCACTCGATCTGGCCGCGTTCATGGAAGCTCTGGAGGGCGGCGAGCTGATCCGACGCGATACTTTGGAGGCGGCGTGGACGGTACAGATGCTCACCAACGGGCAGAAGGCTATTCTGGGGCGCGACGGAATCGGCCGGGAGTACGGTGGCGCTCTGGGCTGGTTCGTCCACGAGGCGGACGGCAAAGACATCGTTCACCACGGTGGCTCGATGGAGGGTTTCTCCAGCGAGATCGACATCGACCGCCACTCCCGGCGCACGGTGATCGTTCTCGGTAACAACGAGGCGGGACCAGCAGGTGATTTGGCGTGGGCGCTGCTCGATCATTCGACCGCCGGGCGCGACGACGTGGCACGGGAAGCTGCGCTCGCGGCCTTGCTGGAAGAAGTGCCGTTCGACTCCGACCGGTGGCACATCGAAGCCGCACAGAGCCGGGTCGTGCAGCACCAGGGTCGGACCAGTCTCTATCTGAGGGACGGCACGGCCTGGGTGGAGGACGTGGAGTTCACCGACGGAGTCGTGGAATTCGATATCGCGTTCACCGACGAGCGTGGCTTCATGGGGATGCTGTGGCGCCTACAGGACGCCGATAACTACGAAGAGTTCTACGTCCGCCCACACCAGTCGGGGAATCCTGACGCCAATCAGTACACTCCGGCCTCTGACGGTCTCACCAGCTGGCAGCTCTACCATGGGCCCGGTTACAACGCCCCGGTGGAGTATCGGTACGACGAATGGAACAGAATTCGGGTGGTGGTGTCCGGCCGGCAGGCCGAGGTTTACATCAATGACATGAGGAGACCGGCCCTGTTCATCCGGGAGCAGAAGCGCGCGGTCCGCGCCGGACGGATCGGCCTCAACGCGTTCTCCGCTCCAGCGCATTTCTCGGCTTTCCGATTCCACGCCGGAGAGCCGCCTGCGTTCCGGAGTTTGCCCCCGCCGCCAAGGCAAGCGGTCGAGGGGACGATCATGACCTGGGAGGTTGGCGCTACCTTCGACTGGGCGACGCTGCGTGACGAGATCGAGCTGCCCGCTCAGATGGCCCAAGCGCAGTCCTGGAGGAAGCTGAGCTCCGAGAGCAGTGGGCTGGCAAACCTCAGCCAGGTCGTTGCGAGAGGTGAAGGCAAAAACGCGGTTTTCGCCCGGGTCACCATCGATTCCCTCCGCGCGCAGACCGTCGGCATGCGATTCGGTTACAGCGATCTGGTGCGAGTCTACTTGAACGGGCAGGCGATCTACGCGGGCGACAATCGGTATCGCTCGCGGGACTATCGCTACTTAGGCACGATCGGATTTTTCGACGAGGTCTTTTTGGCGCTGCGCCCGGGGGAGAATCAGCTTTGGTTTGCGGTGGCGGAGGATTTTGGAGGCTGGGGCCTCCAGGCAATCCTCGACAGCGCCGAGGGAATCACCGTTAGACCCCCGGATCGGTAGCTCCTGCCGGAGCCGGCGACAGGCTGGCTGAGACCTTCCGAAGAGGAAGGGTCCACGACTTCGTGGTCTTTGACCCCACCCGTTTCACGGATAAGCAATCCAGGGAGTCTCGGAGGCCGTCATTTCGCGCCAGAGCGTCGAAGCCCGACTTCTCCAGGAGTTCACTCCTTATCGAGGCCGAAGAGGCCCGCAGAGCGGGCGTTGTGGGCTTCATGGCACATCTGCTAGTGCAAACCGGTCAAACGAACGGAGGCAAGCAATGGCCCTGGGCGGACGGGATTCGAACCCGCACCTCAAATTGCCCTCCCGGCGCCTAGAACAGCTTTCGCGGCTCGATCGTCAGGTTCGCCAACAGCAAGCCCGTCACGAGCGCCAGGGCGATCATTGCCATAGTGAATCCGGCCTCGACGCCCGAGACGACGTCCTTGGCGATCAGCGCCGACAGGCTCCGAAAGCCGAGGCTGCCGGGCACCAGAAGCAGAAGCCCGGGCAGGACCGGGACCGCCGAGGGTACGTCGCGCCAGCGCGACAGGATCGTGCCCGCGGTGCCGACCAGATACGCGCCCAGACAGGTGCCGAGCTCGAGACCCAGGTACTCGGTACCGTAGCGCGCGCCCAGAAACGCCGTCGCCGCCGCGACCAGAATCAGCGGGGCGTGCTCGATCCGGGCCTGGAAGAGAACCGAGAGCGCCATGGCGTTGATCACCAGGCCGACGGCGAGGACCGGTAACGGAAAACCGCTGGGCGCCACGGTCTCGGCCGGCCCCAGGAGCTGCGAGATCACCGCGATGCCGAGCGCCATGCCGAATCCGATCTGGAGAAAGGTCGTGAGCGCGCTCGTCAGACGTGCCGAGCCACTGACGATGTGGCGATGGGCCATTTCGTTGACCGCGATCGTGAGTGTCAGCCCCGGCAGGAGCACGATCAGCCCGGCCAGGGTCGGAATCGACGGAAACAGCGGCTGGATGAAGTGAGCGGCGCCTTGAGCACCCGCCGCGCAGGCGATTCCCGCGCACGCCGGCAGCACCAGAGCGAAACGCTGCGATCGGCCGGCCAGGATCACCAGGCCGCCGACCATGAGCCCCAGAGCCAGAGCCACGAGACCCTCCCGAGCGCCGCCGCCGAAGAACATCGACACCACTCCCGAGACCACTCCGAAGCTTCCGACCACGGCAGTCGAGCCATAGAGGGGCAGCTTGCGGTCCAGCTCGGCCAGGCGAAGCGCCGCGTCCTCGAGCGTCGTGGTTTCGCTGAAGAGCTCCCGCAGTATGTCGTTGAGCTCGGCAAGCTTGGCAAGATCCGCCTCGCCCTGGTCGAGCCGCACGAGCGAGGTCTTCGTGGCCTCGCCAGCGCCGATCGAGGCGACGATCGAGGTGGGGGTGACCAGAAACTGCGCCGGCACACCCAGCTTGCCCGCCACCTCGGAGAGCGCGTGCTCGACCCGATGGACCGGCATGCCGTAGCGATGGAGGGCGCGGGCCAGCCGCTTCAGGAACTGCGCGGCAACGCGCTCGTCCGACTCCTGGTTCATCGGGGAATCAGGGAAGAAAGGCCTTGGTGTTGGCCATCTTCTGCGGCAAGTATTCGTCGATCACGTAGTTCAAGCCGTGCTTGGCCAGAGCCTGCTGCTCGACGCGCACGCCCATCTTGATCTGACGCTCGAGCGCCTCCTGCCAAGGCTTGTGATGCCTCACGAAAGGATCATTCTTGAGCGCGTCCTTGGCTCGTTTGACGTCGACGTCTTTCAATGGATGCGTCGGCAGGTCGTAGTCCACGATGTCCTGGGGCGTGACCCCCAGAAAGCGCGCCTGAGGCACGCAGAAGAACTCGTTCATGTGGGCGGCATTACCCGAGCCCACTTTGAGAGTACGGTAGATGTTCGAGTAGCCGTACGGATCGCCGTCGACGAAGACGTAGACCGGCAGCTTGTGATCGTCGGCGAGCCGGCGAATGAAGCGTCGACAGGCACGCGTCGGCACGCCCCCGAGCGAGATCAGGATGCACTTGGCGCTTCGCCAGTAGGCATGCTTGACCAGGCGCTGGAACATACCCGCCGTCTCGATCGCCAGGATGAACTTGGCCGAAGTCTCGAATCCCAGCTCTTCGACCGAGATCGGAATCGAGTAGGCGCCGCTTCCGAACCTGGTGCAGTCGATGCGAAGCTCCTCGCCGGTCTCTCGATCGTGGTCGATCACGACCAGCTGGCCGGCCACGTCGCCGCCCTTTTCCTCCGGGATGAAGCCGAGCTGCTCGCGGTTGACACCGAACAGGGCCTCGACGTCTTCCATCACCGTGTCCGATTCCGGTTGCTCATTGAAGCGGCACTCCTCCCAGTTCTTGGAGACGTAGTAGGCCTCCCGCTTGGTCGCCATGTCGTCGGTCTCGACCAGCTCCTTCGAGAAGGCCATCATCCGGAGCGTCTGCGCGAAGGTCTTGACCGTGCCGACGGTGAGCGTGCGCTCCTTCTTCCGGCCTTTGATCTCGAAATAGCCCTTCTTGGCGCGGTAGACGACGTTCGAAAGGCTCCGGATCGGGAACTTCAGTGACGGTGTCTTGCGAGTCAGGATCCTGGAGTGAACCTTCTTGGCCTCGCTCCGGATCCTGGGCACGACCGCCGCCACCGAGGTCAGCCGTGAGACCGTCTTCGGTTTCGCACCGGCTTTCTTCGCCGTCTTTCGAGACTTGCTCTTCGCCGAGCGCTCGGTCGGTCTCTTCGCGGCTCGTTTACCGACTTTCTTTGCGTGCTTCTTCGCCCTCGCCTTGGCGGTTTTTTTCACGGTCTTCTTGGCCACGGGAGTCTCCTCGGGTCGTGATGGCCGGTTCCCCATCGGCCGCCGGGATCATACGGCAGCGCCATTAGAATGTGCGCGATGTCGTCGACCCGCTCGACCCCGGGCCGCAAGCTCGGCCAGAAGCTCGGAATACTCTGGGCTCTCTATTTCGTGCAGGGCCTGCCGTTCGGGTTCCAGGCCACCGCGCTCCCGGTCTACCTACGCGAGGCCGGACTGTCTTTGACCGCGATCGGATTCGCCACTGCGCTATCTCTTCCCTGGATGCTCAAGGCTTTTTGGGCACCGCTGGTCGATCGCTACGGCTCGCGCCGTTTTGGCCGCCGGCGCTCCTGGATCCTGCCACTCGAGCTGATCCTCGCGGGCCTGTGTGCGAGCGCCGCGTTTCTGGATCCCAGCTCGGGCTTGATGACCCTGCTGGTTCTGGTCTTTCTGATGAACCTGGCGGCGGCGACCATGGACATCGCGGTCGACGGGCTGGCGGTCGATCTTCTGACCCTGCCCGAGCTCGGCAAGGGCAACATCGCCCAGGTCGTCGGCTACAAGATCGGCATGCTCACCGGCGGCGGCCTCCTGGTCTGGGCGAGCGGCAGGATCGGTTGGCAGGGTCTGTTTCTGTCGATGGCCGGTTTGATTCTCCTGGCCGCGATCATCACCACGGCCTACCGCGAGCGCCACGCCCGCGACCCGCACGAGCCGACCTCGCCGCTCGAGCATCCAACCATGGGCGCGGTCCTGAGACTTCTCAAGAGCTCCTTTGCCGCTCGCGGTACGGGCTGGCTGATCGTCTTCATCGGCACCTACAAGCTGGGCGAGAACATGGCCGACACCATGTTCAAGCCGT